>NZ_JAJVCR010000004.1:0-288907 GCF_021395195.1 Polynucleobacter sp. IMCC 29146
AATCTGATATCGTTCTTCTTGGCTAAGGTGTTGATAGGTCATGGCTACTTTGACTTGCTGGTCTAGAAGCTATGGATACTAAGATATCCTTAGCCACTAGGCTTAGTTGTTCAAAGTTGCACTTCGTAGTTGAATCCACCAAATGTTAATGGTAAAAAAATGAGTGTGGACGTTGATCCTAGTACGCCTTTACTTTGGGTTCTGCGTGAACAACTCGACCTTACTGGGACAAAATATGGCTGTGGTATTGGCCAGTGTGGGTCTTGCACTATTTTGTTTGAAGGGCAGGCTTTGCGGAGTTGCATGTTACCGGTCAGTGCTGCTGCTGGTAAAAAAATAGAAACCATTGAAAGCTTAGAAAAGAATGGCCAGCTCAGCAAAATTCAGCAAGCCTGGGTTGACAATCAAGTTCCTCAATGTGGGTATTGCCAGTCGGGCATGGTCATGGCCACTACGGCATTGTTGCGTAAAAATCCGAAACCAACTGATGCTCAAATTGACGCTGCTATCACGAATATTTGTCGGTGCGGCACCTTCCAAGAAGTACGTACTGCAATTCATGCTGTTGCTAAAGCTTAAGGGGCTGATTAATGAATACAACAATACAAAGCCCAGCGCGTAGAAAATTTATTGTTCAAACTGCGGCAGTTGGCACTGGCCTAACCCTAGGGTTTGAAATTCCGTTTGGTTTATGTGAGGCTGATGCTGCCCTAAGTGCGCCAGAAATTGGTGTGTGGGTCGTAATTCAGCCCGATGAGCGCGTGATTGTCCGCGTTGCTCGCTCTGAGATGGGGCAGGGGACGATCACAGGTTTGGCCCAAATGGTTGCTGAAGAGCTGGAGTGTGATTGGAAAATGGTGGGCTATGAATATCCGAGCCCCGCTGAAAACGTCAAACGTAAGCGTGTTTGGGGCGATTTTGGTACTGGTGGTAGTCGTGGTATTCGTACTTCTCAAGACTATGTTCGTAAAGGCGGCGCTGCGGCGCGCATGATGTTAATACAAGCTGCAGCAAGTGATTGGGGTGTGCCAGTAGGGGAGTGTGTGGCAAGTAATGGCGTGATTACGCATACTCCTACAGGGCGTAAAACAACATTTGGCAAAGTCTCAGTAGCAGCCGCAAAATTACCCGTGCCAACTGAAATTATCTTAAAAAATCCTAAAGATTGGAAGCTCATTGGTAAGCCAGTAGATCGAATTGATGACACGATTGGTAAGGTAACTGGCAAGCAGATTTATGCTATTGATTTAAAAATGCCAGGCATGTTGATTGCCAATATTAAAGAATGCCCCGTATTTGGTGGCAAAGTAAAAAGTTTTGATGCTAGTAAAGTGACTGGCATTAAAGGCGTGAAGAAAGTAGTACAAGTTGGCGACTCAGCAGTAGCTGTCGTGGCAGATACCTTTTGGATAGCTAAAACCGCACTTGATAAGTTGCCGATTGTGTGGGATGAGGGCCCTAATGCCAATAATTCCAGCGCGACTATTAAAAAGATGCTTGAAGATGGCTTAAATGCTGACGAAGCCTTTATATAGCCAAGCAAATGCCTGGCGTGCCAATTAAATTAATTTGGACTCGCGAAGAGGATATGACCCAAGGACGTTATCACCCCGTGATGATGGCAAAAATGAGCGCTTCTTTTGATGATAAGAAAAATCTCACCTCATTTCATATGCGCTTATGTGGGCAGTCAATTTTGCATGCAGTGCGGCCGGCAATTGTAGCTGCCAATAAAGGGATGGACCCCCTTACTTTTCAGGGTGTATTTAATACTGGTGAACATGCTTTCGGTTACCACTTTCCCGATTACCATATTGACCATGTGATGCGCAATACCCATGTGCCGCCAGGTTTTTGGCGCGGGGTCAATGTCAATCAAAACGCTATTTTCATGGAATGTTTTATGGATGAAATGGCCGAGATTGCCGGCGTTGATGCTGTCGAGTTTCGCCGTAAGTATATGGACAAATACCCACGAAATTTAGCTGTGCTGAATGCTGCCGCTGAAGGTATTGGCTGGACAAAACCAGCTCCTGCTGGAGTACACCGCGGTATTGCTCAAATGAAGGCTTTTGGCAGTTTCGTTGCAGCAGCCTGTGAGTTATCCGTGAATAAAAACAATGAAGTAAAAATTCACCGTATAGTGGCTGCAACCGATTGTGGTTATGCCGTAAATCCCGCACAAATTCGTCGTCAAGTTTCTGGTTCATTTGTGTATGGCTTATCAGCACTCTTTTTAGAGGAATGTACGGTCAAGAATGGGCGCATTGAGCAAACGAATTTTGATACCTTTAATTCTCTACGTTTAGCCCAAATGCCTAAGGTAGAAACGATCATTCTTGAAGGGGGCGGACCAGAGTGGGGCGGTATTGGTGAACCCACTATTGCGGTGGCAGCACCAGCAGTATTAAATGCCATTTATCGGGCGACTGGTAAACGCTATCGGACGATTCCCCTGAAGAATAGTGGCGTTAAGTTGGTTTAATTCTATGCCCATGCGGTCTGCGCTAGTCATCAGTTTATTTCTAGCGCTGCCGCTTTTATATCCACTACCAGTTTTTTCCCAAAGCTATTCTGGCGATGCTATCCCCGAACCGCTGACTCAAGAAGCGGGCAACGTCATGCGCGGTCGCGCTGTAGTGGCAAGTCGCCAAACTGGACTTTGTCTTTTGTGCCATAGTGGGCCATTTCCTGAGGAGCGTTTTCAGGGTAATTTGGCCCCCGATTTGCTGGTCAGTAGTGCGCGTTTATCATCACCTCAATTACGCGCGCGTTTGGTCGATGCAAGTCGTTTCAATCCAAATACCATCATGCCCGCCTATTTTCGTGTCAATCATTTAAACCGAGTTGCGCCACAGTTCACTGGAAAGACTATTTTGAGTGCCCAAGAAATTGAAGATGTAATCAGTTTTTTAGCGAGTCTAAAGCAATGAAAAATCAGCGCCGAAAGTTACTTAAGGCTTTAGGAATAGTAGGTTTAATTCCAGTACAGCAAGCGCATGCAACTCCAGAAGAAGCGTCCGCAGCAATAAATAGCATTATTGGTGCTAATACAGCCAAAGAAGGCAGGGTGCAATTAGAATTGGCCAGCTTAATTGAAAATGGCAATTTAGTAGTCATTAAAATTCGTGTCGATAGCCCAATGACTGCGAATGATTATGTTAAAGCAATTCATTTGGTAGCTGGAAAAAATCCTTTGCCTAATATCATTAGTGCATATTTCACTCCTCTATCTGGAACTGCGAACTTCACTACCCGTATTCGTTTGGCTGATACCCAGCGGGTTTGGGCGATTGCGCAAATGAGTGATGGTAGTTTTTATCAGACGTATGCTGATACGCTGGTTACTAGCTCTGCTTGCTCTGAGGGATTTATATGAGCAAAACTTCGCGCACCCTAATTACTATGCCAAAGATGGCGCGTAAAGGTGAAATTATCGAGATCAAAGCAATTGTGCAGCACGATATGGAGACGGGTTTTAGGCATACCGAGCAGGGTAAGTTGATACCGCGGGATATTATTCGGGTTTTTACGTGTCAATATAATGGCGCCGAAGTCTTTAAGGCTGATTTTTTTCCAGCCGTTGGGGCTAATCCATTACTGATATTTACGGTCATTGCAACGACTAGTGGAATTTTACAATTTTCTTGGGCGGGTGACGACGGCTATTTGGCTACCAATCAAAGTCAAATTTCCGTAACTTAAGTGAGTCCCTTTCATTTCCGAGTAGTGATTCTGGTCGGTTTACAGTTCATGCTGTTACACGCTGCTCCATCGTCTGCGGCTGATCCTCGACAATCCGGTTATCAGTTAATGTCAGCTGAAAATAAGGCGATGCAGGATGACCCCAACCTGAATCCAGCAACTTTTGCCATCTTAGATGGCCAAAGTGCTTGGCAAGAAAAGCTTGGGAGCTCTAATCAAGCGTGTGCAAGTTGTCATGGTGATGCAGCAAAATCAATGCGGGGAGTGGCTACCCGTTACCCACAGTTAGTGGATGGCAAGTTAACAAATTTAGAGGGTCGCATTAACCAGTGTCGCGCTGAAAAACAAAAAGTTAAACCGCTTCCTTATGAAAGCAAAGAACTCTTATCTTTGTTAGCCTATATTTCAGTGCAGTCGAAAGGCATGCCAATTCAAATTAAGGCTAATCCAGCAACACAGCCTTACCTTGATGCTGGTAAGCGCCAATTTAATCAACGTATTGGCCAGCTGAATTTATCTTGTAAGCAATGCCATGAAGAGCGGGCCGGTGAAAAGTTAGCCGGTATTCCAGTACCTCAGGCTCATCCTACTGCTTATCCCATCTATCGAATTGAGTGGCAAAGCGTGGGTTCATTACAGCGGCGTTTACGTAATTGCATGAGCGGAGTACGGGCCGAGCCTTATGCGTATGGCTCGAAAGAGTTAACTGAGCTGGAGCTATTTTTAATGATGCGCGCCAATGGCATGCCGCTTGAAGCCCCAGGAGTTAGGCCTTAATGATGATTCTCTATAGTGCTCCATCATCTTTTTGCTTGATGCAATAGTAGCGAATTTTGCTTAGAGGCTGATGGTGGTGGTTTGGCACTAGAATTAGAGGATGGACCATACACATCATGTCTCTAGTCAGCCGAATTCCCCTGACCATCCTCAGTTAAAAGACCCAGTTTGCAATATGAATGTTACTGAGCAGTCAGTACATCATTTTGAATACCAGCACCATCAATATTATTTTTGCGGCGCCAAATGCCGCACCAAATTTAGTGCTGACCCGGAGTCCTACTTACATCCGGCCCCTAAAGAGCCTGAACCTGTAAAACCCGGAGCGATTTACACCTGCCCGATGCATCCTGAAATTCGCCAAGACCACCCTGGTAGTTGCCCCTTGTGTGGCATGGCTTTAGAGCCAGAGATGCCCAGTCTCGACGAAGGCGAAAATCCTGAGTTAATTTCATATCGACGTCGTTTTTGGTGGACTTTACCTCTAACGATCAGCGTTTTTATTCTGGCGATGTTTAATGAGTCGCTGCATTTAGTCTCGATGGCGAGTGCGAGTTTGCTTGAGTTTGCCTTAGCTACGCCAGTTGTTTTATGGGCTGGCTGGCCTTTCTTTATGCAAGCTTGGGTTTCGATTCAAAATCGGAGCCCCAATATGTTCACGCTCATTGGCATGGGTACCGGTTCTGCCTATATTTACAGTGTGGTTGCAACCCTCGTACCGAATGTTTTTCCGAGTTCCTTTACTTCTATGGGACGGGTCTCAGTGTATTTTGAGGCAGCGGCCGTCATTATTTCTTTAACTTTAGTGGGGCAGTTGATGGAGCTGCGTGCACGTTCACAAACTTCCGCAGCAATCCGTTCTTTATTAGGCCTAAGCCCTAAGACCGCACGGCGCATCGGTATTGATGGCAAGGAAGAAGATGTGCCCTTAGAGGTGATACAGCTGGGCGATTTAATTCGGGTACGGCCAGGAGAGAAAATACCGGTTGATGGTGTGGTGGTAGAAGGTGCGAGTTATATCGATGAAGCCATGATTACTGGTGAACCTGTACCGGTTAGCCGTAAAGCGGGCGGTAAAGTCATTGGCGCTACCTTGAATACGAATGGCACCCTAGTGATTCGTGCTGAACGCATTGGTTCTGAGACGATGTTGGCGCAGATCGTACAAATGGTAGCCCAAGCCCAGCGCTCTAAAGCCCCAATGCAAAAGATGGCTGATGTAGTCTCAAACTATTTTGTGCTCTCAGTGGTGAGCATTGCCTTACTTAGTTTTTTTGCCTGGGGTTTATTTGGTCCCCAACCCAGTTGGGTGTTCGGTTTAATTAATGCAGTGTCGGTATTAATCATTGCCTGCCCCTGTGCGCTAGGCTTGGCAACACCCATGTCGATTATGGTTGCAAGCGGTAAAGCGGCATCGCAAGGCATACTCTTTCGTGATGCGGCAGCGATTGAAAATCTTTGTAAAGTGAATACTTTAATCGTTGATAAAACCGGCACGCTCACTGAAGGCCGTCCACAAGTAGAGCGCATTATTTCTGTTGGAAACTATAGTGAGCAAGAAATTTTACAAATGGCTGCGAGTGTCGATCACAGTAGTGAACATCCCCTTGCTGCCAGTATTGTGGCGGCTGCTGTTGAGAAAAATTTAGGATTAGATCGGGTTGAGCATTTTGAAGCTGTACCTGGGATGGGCGTGAAGGGTCTTATCAATGGTCGCTGGCTGGCAATTGGTAATGTTGAGTTAATGGAAGCAAATCAGATAAGCCTTGCTCAATCTTCAGCAATTCAAGAGGCGTTGGCGCAGGGTGCGACAGTAATGTATTTAGGGGTCGACCAACAGTTTGCCGGCGCTATCGTACTATCTGATCCTATTAAAGCAAGCTCGGCAGAGGCCCTTGCTAGCCTGCAAGGTCTCGGTATTAAGATTGTGATGGCCTCTGGAGATCATCAGCTGGCCGCCGCAGCCATTGGCGCAAGACTGGGTATTAGTGAAGTCTATGGCAACGTAAAGCCGGCTGATAAATTAGCGCTAGTGGAAGGTCTACAAAAAACTGGTCGGATTGTAGCAATGGCCGGTGATGGTATTAATGATGCGCCTGCCTTAGCCAAAGCCAATATTGGCATTGCCATGGGTACGGGTACTGACGTGGCCATTAACAACGCCCAAATTACCTTAGTGAAGGGTGATTTACGCGGCATTGCGCAAGCATTTTTAATCTCGCGGGCAACCGTGCGTAATATGAAACAAAATTTAGCTTTTGCAATGGTTTATAACGCCTTAGGTGTACCTATTGCAGCAGGTGTGTTGTACCCATTTATTGGACTTTTGTTATCGCCGATGATTGCAGCAGTAGCAATGAGTTTTAGCTCTGTTTCAGTCATCACGAATGCACTGCGCCTGAAATGATTGATGATTTATTAAAGCAAGCCATTACCGCATTTGAGGCTGGTAATTTTACCGCTTGCGAACTTGCTTTAGATGAGGCATTACATGCTGAGCCTAAGCATTTATCGGCTTTACAGATTTATGGTTTAGTTAAGGCTAGCCAAGGTCAGCATCATGCTGCAGCCAACTTCTTACAACAAGCGGCCCAGATTGATCCACAAGATGCAGGGCTACAATTTAATTTGGCAAAAGCTTTGTCTGAGTCTGATCAAGAGCATGCCGCTTTAGTCCACCATGAGTTAGCCACGCAATTAACTCCCTTTAATCCTGCGGCATGGCTTAATTTTGGTATTAGTTTATTTAAGCTAAGTAATTATGAGGAGGCCCTCAGCTGCTATCAAAAAGCCTTAGCTATCCAAGATACTAATGCTGCAGCTTGGTTTAACCAAGGGCTGGCACTTAAAGCCTTAGGGCGTAACGAAGCTGCACTCAATGCGTATGGGCGGGCCATTAGTCTTAAACCTGATTATTTTGAAGCTTGGCTTAATACGGCGATTTTATTTACCCAACTCCACTACGAAGATAAGGCCTTCATTGCTTATGAAAAAGCGGTAGCCATAAAACCCAACTACGACTATTTATATGCGATGCCATTTAATCTCAAAATGAGTATGGGTAAATGGATTGGCTATGATGCTGCTTTAGCGGCCATTCTCAATAAGCTCAGTGTTGGCGAAAAGGTGATCACCCCATTTGGCGTACTCGCCATCTCTAGTGATCCTGAGTTACAGCTTG
The DNA here is from genome assembly GCF_021395195.1 of Polynucleobacter sp. IMCC 29146. Taxonomy (NCBI): domain Bacteria; kingdom Pseudomonadati; phylum Pseudomonadota; class Betaproteobacteria; order Burkholderiales; family Burkholderiaceae; genus Polynucleobacter; species Polynucleobacter sp. IMCC 29146. Next base: position 7,664 of record NZ_JAJVCR010000004.1, read on the forward strand.
CTGTGGCAAAACAATATACGCAAAAAAGAGCTAAAGCCGAGTTAGCACTACCAGCAATTGTCAAACGAAAGCGCAATAAAAAAATTCGGCTTGGCTATTATTCGGCAGATTTTCGTAACCATGCGGTTACTCAACTGATCGCTGGTTTATTTGAAAATCATGATAAAGCGCAATTTGAAGTCATTGCTTTTTCGTTTGGCCAAGATAATAATGCTGAAGTTTTTCAGCGGATTAATCAAGCCCTAGATCAATTGGTTGATATTCAAGGCCTGAGTGACCTTGAGGTAGCAAAACTGTCACGCGAAATGGAAATCGATATTGCGGTCGATTTAATGGGCTTAGTGCAGGATAGTCGTCCTGGTTTATTGGCTTATCGGGCGGCGCCAATTCAGGTAAATTACCTGGGTTATCCAGGCACCATGGGCGCTGACTATATCGATTACATCATTGCAGATCACACCTTAATTCCTGAAGATTGTCGGCAATATTATTCAGAAAAAATTGCCTATCTCCCTTTTTCATATCAAGCTAACGACAATAAAAAACAGATTGCAGAAAAAAAAGCTTCGCGCCCTGAGTTAGGGTTACCCGAACAGGGCTTTGTTTTCTGTTGTTTTAATAATAATTACAAAATCAATCCACCCATATTTGATTCTTGGATGCGTATTTTGGGGCAGGTAGAGGGCAGCGTTTTATGGCTCTTAGAGGACAATCGTTTTATAGCGCAAAATTTGCGCTTAGAGGCAATTAAAAGAAATATTAAACCTGAGCGCTTAATATTTGCTCCACGCCTAAGCTTAGCCGAGCACTTAGCGCGCCATCAGGCCGCTGATTTATTCTTGGATACCTTGCCCTACAACGCCCATACTACGGCGAGTGATGCACTCTGGGCTGGGCTACCCGTGTTAACTTGTGTGAATGCCGCTTTTGCTAGTAGGGTGGCGGCTAGTTTGCTCAAGGCGATTGGCTTGCCAGAGTTAATCACCACGAATACCGAAGAATATGAGTCTCTAGCGATTGCCTTAGCAAATGATTCCGCTAGACTACAGCAACTGAGGGAGAAATTAGCCGAACAACGTTTAAGTGCGCCATTATTTAATACCCCCTTATTTGCACAGCAGATTGAGGCCGCCTACCAACAAATGATGGAGCGCTATTGGGATGATTTACCAATAGATCATATTTTATTTCAGTCGCTAGCGAAGAAAGTTGAGTAGCAATGCAGATCTCTGCCAGGCTACTTTTGTGCGCTGCACCCTAATAGGTACCAGGATATAAAATATCTTTAGTTACTTTGTGAATATCTCGATGGCCAGTAAAAGCCATTGAGAGATCAAGTTCGCGATGAATAATTTCCAAGCACTTCGTAACACCAGCTTCGCCCATTGCGCCTAGGCCATATAAAAAGGCTCTACCAATCATTGTGCCGCGAGCGCCTAAAGCCCAGGCCTTAAGGACATCTTGCCCTGAGCGAATGCCGCCATCAACCCAAACTTCAATCTCTTTGCCAACTGCATCAACAATTGCGGGTAGGGCGTGAATACTGGAGACCGCATGGTCGAGTTGCCGTCCACCATGATTTGACACAATTAATGCATCTGCCCCCGAGTTGACAGCTAAGCGCGCATCTTCCACATCTAAAATACCTTTAATAATAAGTTTACCGCCCCAGCGTTTTTTAATCCATGCAACATCATCCCAGCTTAAGCCCGGGTCAAATTGTTCCGCGGTCCATGAGGATAAGGAGGCCATATTGCCAACTCCAGAGGCATGCCCCACAATGTTGCCAAAATTTCTACGTGGGGTTTGGGCCATACCAAGACACCAACTGGGTTTAGTCATCATATTGATGATGTTTGCAATAGTTAGTTTGGGCGGAGCGCTTAAACCATTTTTTAAATCTTTATGGCGTTGTCCCAAAATTTGTAGGTCTAGAGTAAGTACTAAAGCTGAGCAGGATGCTGCTCGAGCACGCTCAATTAGACGCTCGATAAAGTCGCGGTCCTTCATTACATACAACTGAAACCAAAATGGTTTAGTGGTGTGCTTGGCTACCTCTTCAATGGAACAAATACTCATGGTTGATAAACAAAAGGGGACGCCAAATTTTTCAGCAGCGCGTGCCGCTAAGATTTCACCATCGGCATATTGCATGCCAGTTAAACCAGTTGGCGCTAAAGCCACCGGCATGGCAACAGTTTCACCAATCATGGTCGTTTGGGTAGTACGATTTTCCATATTGACAGCAACCCGCTGCCGAAATTTAATTTTCTGGAAATCAGCTTCGTTAGCGCGATAGGTGGTTTCAGTCCACGAGCCTGAATCGGCATAGTCGTAGAACATTTTTGGGGCGCGCTTTTGATGCAATATACGCAAATCTTCAATATTCGTAATGATTGGCATAACTTCCTTTAATTTAAGGCTAAATTAGGGCTCACGGGGTGTTAGATAGGGTCAATTTAACTCACTTTGGGGCTCGTCTTGGCAATTTCGTTATTATCATTGCTAACAGTATATGTTTTATAAAGGATTGGCTATGTTGCATGAATTACGTATTTATCATTCGGTGCCTGGCAAACTGCCAGAGCTTAATAAGCGTTTTGAAACCATCACTTTAGAGATGTGGAAAAAACATGGTATTCGGCAGATTGGTTTTTGGACGGTCTTGGTAGGAGTGAATAGTAATTCACTTTATTATCTTTTGGAATGGGATAGCCTTGCTGAGCGTGAAAGCAAGTGGAATGCTTTTCAAAATGACCCCGCATGGAAATCAGCTAAAGCGGGTACTGAAGTCAATGGGCCTCTAGTCGAGCGTATTGAAAATATGATCTTGGTGCCAACCTCGTATTCAGCTTTACGTTAACTCGCAAAAAAGCTACCAGGTTTAATGAAAGCGGAAACTAAGGGCCTTTGGCTTGGGCTAGTAGGGATTATTTTTTTCAGCATTACCCTGCCGGCGACACGCTTAGTTGTCGCTGACTTTGGCACCTTCCCTGCTGCTTTTTATCGTGCTACTTTGGGCGGCCTAGGTGCTTTAGCTTACTTACTTTATTTACGACCTGCTTGGCCCAATCGTAAAGATGCATTAGCTTTACTGGTCACTACTGTTTTTATTGTCTTCGGCTTTCCTTTAGGCATTAGTGTGGCAATGACTTACTTACCCTCCTCGCGTGGGGGCGTAGTGTTGGGTATTACGCCATTATTAACGGCTTTATTTGGTGCTTTGCGATTCGGCGAGCGGCCTTCGGTAGGATTTTGGATTACCGCTGCCATTGGTAGTCTGCTGGTAATTCTGTATTCACTTTGGCAAAGTCATGGCGGTCTGGAGTTTGCTGATTGGGCTTTAATTATTGCGGCGGTATCGGCTTCATATGGTTATGCGGAAGCAGCGAAGTTATCGCAAAAAATGGGCGGTCCAGTGGTGATTTCTTGGGTTCTAGTAATGGGTCTAGCAATTAATTTTCCCTTGGCGTTATATTTCGCTTTTCAAACACCAAATTTTTTGCAGTTAGCGCCAACCATTTCTATTGGCACTTGGATAGCCTTACTTTTTCTGGGATTGGTCTCCGCTTTTATCGCCAACTTCTTTTGGTATAACGGCCTCGCTTTAGGAGGCATTGCACGGGTTGGTCAGGTGCAGCTTTTACAACCCTTCATGACTTTTTTAGCGGCGAGCCTATTTTTACCTGAGCCCATTACCTTGGTAAATATTCTTTTCGCTACCGCCGTAGTCGCTGTGGTGATGATTGGCAGAAAAATGCCGATTCGTACAGTGGCAAGTAAATCAGCAACGGTTTAGGATTTAGCCGCGACCAACGAAAGGCATATTGTTAGCCATGATGGTCATAAAGAGCACATTACTCTCAAGCGGTAATTGCGCCATATGTAAAACGGCTTGGCCGACGTGATCAACATCCATGCGGGGCTCAATTTTGCTCGAGCCATCTGCTTGAATAATGCCCTTAGCCATGCGCTCAGTCATTTCGGTGGCAGCATTACCAATATCAATTTGTCCACAGACAATGTGATGATTGCGGCCATCTAACGAAATGGCTTTGGTTAGGCCCGTCATCGCGTGTTTAGTGGCCGTATAGGGAGCGGAAAAAGGGCGCGGTGCATGCGCAGAGATCGAGCCATTATTAATGATGCGCCCCCCTTGGGGTGATTGCGCTTTCATCATGCGAATTGCCTCTTGCGAGCATAAAAAGGCCCCACTTAAATTAGTATTAACTACCGACATCCACTGTTCGTAACTAATGTCTTCCATCGGCATTGCAGGTGTGCCTAAACCAGCATTATTAAATAAGAGATCGATTCGCCCAAATTTTGCCTCTAAGGCGGCAAATAATTTTTTAACCTCATCAGGTTTGCCAACATCGCAAGCAACCGCTAAGCAGTTTGCCTCAGTACCACCAATCGTAGTAATGGCCGTTTTTAATTTATCAATATTTCTGCCGGTAAGAACAATCTGAAAGCCGCCATGGAGTAAGGCCTTGGCTGCCGCTCTCCCAATACCGGTGCCAGCGCCTGTAACTAGGGCAACACGTTGGTGGGAAGTGTTAGGAGAATTCGTCATGGTGGTTTGATCTTTTATTAGTTGGGTTTAATTTACGTATTTATAGTAGGATCTTAACTGAATAGGGGGGCTTATGTATCAAACACAATCAAGCAGGAAATTGTTGAGTAGGCAGTTCAATTTAGGCTTCAGTTTGGCGGCAAGTTTAGGCTTCAGTTTGGCTTTAAGTTTACTGACTGAAACTGTACAAGCCCAGACCTACCCCACCAAGCCAGTGATATTGGTCGTACCGCAAGCGGCCGCTGGCACGAATGATATTGTTGCCCGCTTAATTGCGCCTGCTCTCAGTGAGGCTTTGAATGGTTCGGTGGTTGTTGAAAACCGACCTGGGGCTGGCGGTAATATTGGCACACAAGCAGTGGCCAAAGGCCCTAAAGATGGTTACACCTTGCTTCTCACGATTAATAGTGCGCAGGCAATTAATCCCGCGCTTTATAAAAATCCTGGGTTTGATCCCGTTGCTGATTTTACTTTTTTATATTACCTTGGCGCAACTCCCTACGTATTAGTTTCGCCACCTGGCTCGCCTCTAAAAACGCTGGCCGAGGTAGTAGCGGCAGCGAAAAAGAAACCGGGTGAGTTAGCTTATGCATCAGCCGGCAATGGCACTATTAGTCATTTATTAGGAGCGATGTTAGCGACGAGTGCAGGCATTGAACTTCAACACATTCCTTACAAAGGAGTAGCCCCAGCGATTAATGATGTCTTAGGTGGGCAGGTTCCTTTGGCTTTTGCTAGCCTCCCTTCAGCCTTATCCTATATGAAAGCGGGTAAATTGCAATCGATTGCGATTAGTTCGGCCAAACGTTCGCCAGCTGCTCCAGATGTGCCAACGATTGCTGAAACCTATCCTGATTGTGTAGGTGAAGTATGGGTTGGCCTCTTTGCACCAACCGGCGTGAATCCAGAAATTGCCAAAACAATTCAAGCGGCTATGGCTAAGGTTATGGCTCGCCCAGATGTGCGAGAGCGTCTAACACAACAAGGACTTGATTTAACACCCGTTACTACCAATAAATTAGCGGGCTTTTTAAAAGAAGAAATAATGAAGTGGGCTCGTATTGTTAAGGCATCTGGGGCGCAACTCGATTAAAGGCGAAGAGATGTCCTAAAATAGGGGGGTGATTCTACAGCCCCCCTTTACACCCGCCAAGCAATTAGTTAAAACTTTACAGCGCCAAAGTTTTGCAGTAGCTGCGCCGCAAGCAGTGGCCGATTACAGCCAACTCTCGCTCTCTGACTTATCCCACCTTCAACAATATTGGCACGATTTGCCCCGTGATCCCTATTTGAAAGATGGTGGTCGCTATCGTTTTAGACGGCATGATAGTTATCGAATTCATCAAGGTGCATTAGAGCTTATGCCGCATCGAGCACACTGGCAATCACTTAACTATAACGCTTTGCATGGCGGAATTCACCGGTGGTTTGAGCCGATCGTTAGTGGTTTAGCACGCGATCCAGTGTGGCAAAAACTCCTATGCGCTACCGCAAAAATATTAAGTCAAGCAAAGCCAGTAACTACTTGGTTTGTTGAAGCCCATCAGTTTCGGATTGATACTGCTGAGGGTATTGGTCGACCAACACCGGAGGGCGCGCACCGCGATGGAGTCGATTATGTAGCTGTATTTTTGGTCGATCGTCATCATATTAAAGGCGGTGAGACGCGCATTTTTGAGGCCCAAGGTTCGGCTGGACAACGCTTTACCTTAACCGACTCTTGGTCGTTATTAATGTTAGATGATGAGCGCATGATCCATGAGTCAACTCCAATTCAGCCACTTCAACCCGGGGGCTATCGCGATACCTTAGTGCTAACCTTCAGGGCGCATGGTTTTCAAGAACAAGTTGGCCAAGAGCAATAATTACACCCCGATAATGTTGCTGGCGCAGTCCTGCGCTTTGCTCGGCTTCGCCTGTTATGCCACAACTTTGTTGCCCTTACAAGCCTTGTGGCAACTCAGTAATTTGCAATCCGGTTTAATTGCTAGCGCAATTTTCTTAGGGTATATGTGTGCGGTGCCATTTGCCACTGCCTTAACCGATCGTATCGATGCCCGCAAAATTTATTTTGTTGGTGGCTTGCTCGGGTTTTTGGGTCTTTTGGGTATGGGGTTTATCGCCAATGGATTTTGGTCCGCTGTGCTTTTTATGGTGATCAGTGGCGCTGGGCTGGCAGGTACGTATATGCCTGGCCTGAAAATTCTTTCTGACCGCATTCAACAAGGCGAATTAAGTCGACATATTTCTTTTTATACCGCCTTCTTTGGTATCGGCACTGGCTTATCTTATGTACTTTCAGGCTGGATTTTAGAGGCTCAAGATTGGCAGGCAGTGTATCGATGGATTGCCTTAGGACCACTGGCAGCGACCTTAATTGTTTTATTTTTTATTCCACCTTTAAAGTCCGCAGCAGGGCTTGGTAGTTTAAATTTACATTGGCGCGATTTATTCCCGATTAAAACCTGGCGCTTAGTTTTGCATAATCGCGATGCTGCAGGATACATCTTTGGCTACACTACCCATTCGCTAGAACTATTTGCTTCACGTAGCTGGCTAGTAGCCTTTTTTGGTTTTTGTACACTTGCTTCTGGCAGCAATTTTTTCTTGGCGATTACCACCCTGGCAGGCATGATTAATTTCTTTGGTGTACCCGCATCGATCATTGGTAATGAAATTGCTCTACGCGTAGGTCGAAAAAATTGGATTGCATTTGTGATGCTAGGCAGTGCGGTAGCGGGCATTGCTTTAGCTACCGCTTCAGGACAAGCCTGGTGGTTAATTGTTAGCTTAGCCATTGCCCATGCGATTTTTATTATGGCCGACTCGGCAACGCTAACTGCGGGCTTAGTAATGAGTGCGCCAGAGAATATTAAAGGCGCAGCGATGGGCTTACATTCTTTAATGGGCTTTGGAGGCGGTTTATTAGGGCCCGCTATTTTTGGTTTTGTTTTAGATTTAACGGGTTCGCGTAGCTCGCCAGATGCTTGGATTTGGGCGTATGGCGCAATTGTCATTTGGGGTGTATTGTTCGTGATGTATGAAAAACGCCACGGCTGGAGTAGAAAGCGCTAGGGAGCAGATGGCCGCAGTGCATAACTGCTATCACTGCGGCAGCCTCATTCCTGCCGCTACTTATTTCGTAGCCGAGCTAGGCGGGTTGAAGCAAGTCTTTTGTTGCGCAGGCTGTATGGCGATTGCCCAAACTATTCATGGTAAAGGTCTCGATGTATTTTATGCTCGCCGGATACAGTTAGGTGTCAAACCAGACCAAGCGCTTAGCGGCAATACGATTCCGAATCGTTTACTTGCTTATGATGATCCTGCCTTGCTTGCACGCTTCTCGCGCCCAATAGCTGATGGTCTATTAGAAACAACCTTACGCTTAGAAAAAATTCGCTGTGCTGCTTGTGTTTGGTTATGTGATCAGTATTTAAAGCGGCTCACAGGGGTTCGTGATGTGCAAATTAATTATGTTACGCAAAAAGCCAAAATACAGTTTGACTTAGAGCAATGCAATTTGTCGCACTTGTTATTTGAAATTGAGCGGATTGGATATTCTGCTTGGCCATTCGAACCATCGCAAGCAGCGGATTTAGGTAGAAGAGAGCGACGCCAATTACTTACGCGGCTTGGCGTGGCCTTATTAGGCATGATGCAGGTGATGATGTATGCTTGGCCAACCTATACTGGGACGGGCGATTTAAGCCAAGAATACGGTGCCTTATTGGGCTGGGCGAGTTGGGTTTTAACCGTGCCTGTAATTCTTTATTCTGCTGGACCGATTTTTCTTGCTGCTTGGCGGAGCGTACGACTTTTCCCGCAAACCCATATATTGGGTATGGATGTGCCAATTGCCATTGCTTTGGGCTTAGCGTTTTTTGCTGGCACCTTGAATTTATTAACTGGTAATGGCGCAAGTTATTTTGATTCGATCACCATGTTTGTGGCTTTTATTTTGGGCGCGCGCTATGTTGAACTATTAGCCCGGCAAGATGCCCAAAGCGGTGCCGAAGCTTTAGCAAAACAATTACCTGCTATCTGTGAAAAATATTTACACTATCCAGACTCCTTAGAGTTAAAAGAAGTGCCAGTAGTGAACTGCCATCAAGGTGATTTTATACGAGTATCACCAGGCGAGATTATTCCAGCCGATGGAGTTTTAATAGCCAATGAAACCGAGATTAATGAATCTCTATTAACGGGGGAGGCACGGGCGATTAGGAAAAAAATTGGCGACCCTCTTTACGCTGGAAGTCATAATATTTTGAATCCTTGCATCATGCGGATTGATACAGTAGGTCAAGCTACACGCATTGCAGGTATTGCTGCCTTATTAGATCAGGCTTTATTAGCCAAACCTCATTTAGTTAGCTTGGCAGAACGCTGGGCGAGCCATTTCATTCTATTTTTGCTTGCGACTGCTCTGATCGCTTCTGGTCTCTGGTTTATATTTGATCCTAGTAAATCATGGACCGTCTTAGTGGCGGTATTGGTAGCGAGTTGTCCTTGCGCACTGTCGTTGGCAGTGCCAACGGCGATGGCTGCAGCCCAAGGCGCCGTAACAAAATTGGGCATCCTCATCGTGCGCGGGCACGTCATGGAAAGCTTGGTTGAGGTAAGTGATTTAGTAATAGATAAAACGGGCACCTTAACTTTGGGGCAGCCTGAATTGCAAACTATTCGAGTGGCGCGAGCTGACTTTTCTGCTCACTGCGCTTTAAGTTTGGCGGCCGCAATGGAGGCAGGGCAAACGCATCCATTGGCCCTCTCACTCTTACGTGCGGCAGCAGTAGAAAATCTGCCCGTCCAAAATTTACCCCTCGCTTCGGTCGGCGAATTGGGGCGCGGATTACGTGCGGGCGAATATCGCCTAGGTAGCGCGCTTCATGTTGGCCTGGATCAACAAATAGAAGCTGATCTTTTGGAGCGACAATCTGGCGAACACGGCAAAGTTTACTTGGTCGATGGACAGGGGTTGATTGCGACTTTCTTATTTTTAGATACCCCCCGTCCAGGAGTACAAGAATTATTGTCAGCCGTACAACAAAGAAAGATCACCGTCCATTTAGTTTCTGGAGATGATGCTCAGACTGTCGCTTGGTGGGCAAATTATTTTGGCATTACGAATTTTTCTAGCGCGGCTTCACCCGAGGGAAAATATGCTTATGTCGCTAAGCTACAAGAACAAGGGAAAATAGTGTGGGCGATTGGTGATGGCGTAAATGATGCGCCCCTATTAGCGCGTGCCAACGTTTCAGTAGCAGTAGGAGCCGGTGCACCCCTGATTACAGCTGGGGCAGATGCTATTTTAACCGCTAACTCGCTCGAGCCTTTGGTTTATTTACTACGCAGTGCCATCAAGACGCGTCTCATTATTAAAGAAAATATCGCGTGGGCTTTGTTATATAACGTAGTCGCTATTCCAGTTGCCATGCTGGGTTGGGTTAATCCCTGGGTAGCGGGCATTGGTATGTCGCTGTCATCATTGTTTGTGACCTTAAATGCTTGGCGATTGCGTAAAACCTAAATCAAGCTAGACTAAGAATATGGAAAGCTTATATTTGTTGATTCCCTTCTCACTCATACTGATTGCCTTATTAGCCTATTTATTTCATTGGTCGATTAAAAGTGGGCAGTTTGATGATATGGATGGGCCAGCACAGGCCTTATTAATGGATGAAGATGTGCCTAAACCCACGGCAGATCAGCAAGATCGGCAGAATCTGCCAAGTTAGTCGTTTTACCCGCCACCGTTTTGATCTAGATCAACCTACACTCGGCCGCTTAATTTGATAATTCAGAGGAATTATTAGATTGCGTGAAGTATGGGTTAACTAGGGAGAAACCATGGGCACTGCCGTGGATAACAGTCAGACATCATTTAATTACAAAATTGTGCGGCAATTTGCCTTGGTAACGGTTTTATGGGGCATTGTCGGAATGTTAGTGGGGGTATTAATTGCTGCCCAATTGATTTGGCCTGAGATTACCTTTAATATTCCTTGGCTTAGTTATGGTCGTTTGCGCCCTTTGCATACCAATGCGGTGATTTTTGCCTTTGGTGGATGCGCTCTCTTTGCCACTTCTTACTATATTGTTCAGCGCACTTGTCAAACCCGCTTATTTTGCGATAAGTTAGCGGCATTCACATTTTGGGGTTGGCAATTAGTGATTGTTGCTGCAGCAATTACTTTGCCCTTGGGGATTACTACCTCGAAAGAATATGCTGAGCTGGAATGGCCCATCGATATTTTAATAACCTTGGTGTGGGTTGCTTATGCAGTAGTATTTTTTGGCACTCTGATCAAGCGTAAAACTAAACATATTTATGTTTCTAATTGGTTTTTTGGCGCTTTTATTTTGACGATTGCGATTCTACATCTTGTCAACAACGTTGAGATGCCAGCTAGCCTATGGAAGTCTTACTCAGCTTACTCTGGTGCACAGGATGCCATGATTCAATGGTGGTATGGGCATAATGCAGTCGGTTTCTTTTTAACCACTAGTTTTTTAGGCATGATGTATTACTTTATTCCTAAAGCCGCTGAGCGCCCCATTTACTCATATCGCTTATCGATTGTGCACTTCTGGGCGTTGAATTTTACGTATATGTGGGCTGGTCCACATCATTTACAAAATACCTCCTTACCCGATTGGACGCAATCATTAGGCACGGTATTTTCATTAATTTTATTGGCACCGTCATGGGGAGGCATGATTAACGGCATCATGACTTTGTCGGGCGCTTGGCATAAATTACGCAGTGACCCAATTCTGAAGTTTTTGGTTGTCGCCTTATCTTTTTATGGCATGTCAACTTTTGAAGGCTCGATGATGTCCATCAAAACCGTCAATGCTTTATCGCACTACACCGATTGGACAATTGGCCACGTGCACTCTGGAGCTTTGGGCTGGGTGGGCATGATTAGTATTGGCTCCTTGTATTACATGATTCCGCGACTCGTCGGGCAAAAAGATATGTATAGCGTGAAGTTAATTGATTTACATTTCTGGATTGCTACAACAGGCGTGGTTATTTATATCGCTGCAATGTGGATTGCGGGAGTCATGCAAGGTTTAATGTGGCGGGCATTCGAGCCCGACGGAACTTTAACCTATAGCTTTGTGGAAAGTGTCAAAGCGACTTATCCCTTTTATGTCATTCGTTTAATTGGCGGTATTTGTTATTTAAGCGGCATGCTGCTGATGGCTTACAACGTATTTAAGACGGTCTATCGCAAGCCCTGTATTGACGCCATTATTCCAGTAACCACTCAATTAGCTCACTAAGGAGGCGAGAATGTCTGAACATCACCCATTTTTTTCGCACGCCACGCTAGAGCGTAATGTCGGTTGGTTAATCGTTGCCACGATTTTGGCTGTCGCTGTAGCGGGCTTGGTGCAGATTGTGCCCTTGTATTTTCAGCATTCCACCACTACACCTAGCGAAGGCATAAAACCCTTCCCCCCACTCAATTTAGCTGGTCGAGATATTTTTCAGCGCGAGGGCTGCTCTAATTGCCATTCACAGCAAATTCGCTTATTACGTTCTGAGACTGAACGTTATGGCCCCTATTCCTTGGCGGGCGAATCGGTATACGATCACCCGTTCTTGTGGGGGAGCAAACGAACTGGCCCTGATTTAGCTCGGGTTGGCGGCCGTTATTCTGACGATTGGCATCGTATTCATTTACGCAATCCGCGGGCGGTTGTACCCGAATCAAATATGCCAGCATATCCGTGGCTAGAAAATGCCCCTGCAGATGCTGATTCAATTCAATCCCACTTAATTGCACTGCGTCGAGTAGGCGTTCCTTATACCGATGAGCAAATTGCGAATGCACCCAAAGATTTGGCAGGTAAAACCGAAGAAGACGCTTTGATTGCATATTTACAGGGCCTGGGTATTAATCGGCGTGCGATTCCATTAACTAAAACAACGGCCAATAATTGATCGGGAAAGACATAAACATGGAACAGATTTTCCCCTATATTTCAGCGATCACTAATCTCATCGGCATCCTACTTTTTTTAGGTATTGTTTGGTGGGCTTATTCCGCAAAACGAAAAAAAGCGAATGAAGCATCTGCTGAACTACCGTTCGACCTTCCCGACGAATACCGCAAGGACTAATCATGAGTGATTTTTTAAGTGCTGGTTGGAGTATTTATATTGCCTCGATCACGATTATCGGCATTGTTTGGTGTATCTGGTTATTATTTTCTCAGCGTAAGGTTAAGGTTAAGTACAACGCTGACGGCTCTGTAGCCGATACTGGTCACGTGTGGGATGGTGATTTACGTGAACTCAATAATCCTTTGCCACGTTGGTGGATGTGGATGTTTTTATTGTCATGTATTTTTGGCTTAGTTTATTTAGTGCTATATCCAGGACTGGGTTCAATGCCTGGTATGTTGGGATACACCACCGTAAGTTCACACCAAGAATCGGTCATCGAGGCAAATAAAGAAGTACAACCCCTCTATACTAAATACATGGCGATGGATATCGCTCAAGTGGCTGCCGATCCAAAGGCGCATGATATTGGTCAGCGTTTATTTTTAAATTATTGCTCCCAATGCCATGGCTCTGATGCAGGGGGTGCTAAGGGTTTCCCAAATTTGACCGATGGTGATTGGCTTTATGGCGGTAGTCCAGAGGCAATTAAAACGACTATTAAGCAAGGGCGCGCAGGCGTGATGCCACCTTACGCCCATTTGGGTGCGGCAAAAATTCAAGAACTCGCTATTTACGTACGTAGTCTTTCTGGTTTAACAGTAGATGCCGCCAAAGCCAATTTAGGCGCCCCAATTTTTGCTGAAAATTGTGTCGCTTGTCATGGCGCTGAGGGAAAGGGCAATCAATTACTAGGCGCACCGAATTTAACCGATAAAACCTGGTTATATGGTAGCTCACAGGCTACTATTGAAGAAACCATAAATAAGGGTCGCAATGCCTTAATGCCAGCTCAGGAAAATAATTTAACACCTGAAAAAATTCATTTATTAACTGCCTATGTATGGGGCTTATCTAATCTCAAGCCAGCCTCAACTAAGTAGCAGTGTCCACTCCATTAACGCCTAGAAAGGCTATTCCGATTGAGATCGTAGAAGAATCTCTTTACGAAATCAGGCAAAAAATTTACGCCAGATCAGTATCAGGCACGTTTGCACGGTGGCGGATTTATTTTGTTTTTCTCACGCAAATTCTTTTTTATGGTTTGCCGTGGGTGAGCTGGAATGGTCGCCAAGCCGTTCTATTTGATTTAATTCAACGTAAGTTTTATATCTTTGGCTTAGTGTTATGGCCACAAGACGTGATTTACTTAACCCTATTACTGATTCTTTCGGCTTTAGCACTATTCCTCTTTACCGCCGTTGCGGGACGCTTGTTTTGTGGCTATGCTTGCCCACAAACCGTCTATACCGAAATTTTTATGTGGATCGAGCGTCAAGTCGAGGGCGATCGCTTCGCGCGAATACGGTTGGATGGCGAGGAATGGCCATGGAGTTTGCATAAGTGGCGCTTAAAAGTAGTCAAGCACAGCCTATGGTTAATCATCGCCTTCTGGACGGGTTTCACCTTTATTGGTTATTTCACCCCAATTCATGAGCTTAGTGGTGCCATTCTCACCTTGTCCTTAGGTCCGTGGCAAGCATTTTGGTTGTTCTTTTACAGCTTTGCAACTTGGGGAAATGCAGGCTTTATGCGCGAGCAAGTCTGCAAATACATGTGCCCTTATGCGCGCTTTCAAAGTGTAATGGTCGATAAAGATACTTTTGTGGTGACCTACGATAAATTACGTGGCGAACCCAGAGGTAGCCGACATAAAACTACTGATGTCGTAGCCGAGGGCTTAGGAGACTGCGTAGATTGCAGTATTTGTGTGCAGGTATGTCCAACTGGCATCGATATTCGCGATGGCTTGCAATATATGTGTATTGGATGTGGTGCCTGTATCGACGCCTGCGACTTAGTGATGGAAAAGATGCAATACCCAAAGGGTTTAATCCGCTACACCACTGAGCGAGCAATGCTTGATCATGAAACCAATCAAAGTGCCATACGACATATTTTACGGCCCCGCGTTATTTTCTATACCCTTTTTATTGCTGCTTTATCGGCCGCTTTTTTGTTTTCTCTCTTTACTCGAAATCCACTGCGGGTAGATGTCATGCGTGATCGCGGTGCATTAGCTCGTGAAGTTGATGGTGAGCGAATTGAAAATATTTATCGCATGCAGATTATGAATTCATCGGAGCATCCGATGACAGTTAATTTAAAGGTAAATGGTCTAGAAGAGCTAAAAATTTTAAACTCTCAAAATAAAGAAATAACTGAAATTAAAGTAGAGCCCTCAAGTAATTTACTCATGCCAATTAAAGTGAGTTCAAAATTAGGAAAAATTGAAGCAGGAAATTACCCCATTCATTTTGCAGTCAACGCGTATGAGATAGAGGATGATGCAAAACGTGTACTACGGCAGCGGGATGAAAAATCAATTTTTATTATTCCCCATTAAAAATTTTATCGAAATCATAATATTGAGAGGAAAGATGATGACAAACGAAATAGCCATAACGCCCTGGTGGAAACAAAGTTGGCCCTGGTTTTTAATTAGCCTGCCAACTATTGCAGTAGTTGGATGCTCGATTACGATTTGGTTGGCCTTTAGTCTGTATCCTGATGCACCTATCCGGGATGGAGTGGTTAAACAAGGCTTCAAAGTTGAGCAGGTTGCAAAATGAAATTCCGCATACTGATCTGGATACTGTGGCCAGCTTTTTTGGTTGCGGGTTTAGCTGAGGGTTTGCTCTTTAGTTTTATTCGGCCCGAAGATTTAATTTTCTTTGGGCACCACTTAACCCTCTCCGATGAGGGTATTTATTCGCTTGGGTTTTTTCTAATCTGGGGTTTTTGCGCTTTATCGAGCGCCCTCAGTATTTATATTTTGCCAAGCAAAGATGCTCATGGCAGCTCTGAGCAAGATTCAGGTCTTATTTAGCAGGGCGTTTTGATGGTGTTTAAATGGAGGGGATTAGGTTGACCAGCCAACTCATAGAGGCCATCCATATCAATTAATTTCACATGTCTTTGTTGTAATTGAATGAGGCCAGATTCAGCAAAACGAGAAAACATACGACTAACCGTTTCAAATTTAATACCCAGGTAACTGCCGATTTCTTCACGACTCATGCGTAAGGTAAATTCATTATTGAGATAACCGCGGGCTGCCAGGCGCACTGAAAAATTAATTAAAAACCCGGCTAATCGTTCCTCGGCTCTTAAGCTGCCAAGCGATAAAAGGTGCCGCTGATCTTGGGTTAATTCGCGGCTCATAATACGGTGGAACTGCTGTTGTAAATTGGGAATTTGGTGGGCAAGGCCTTCGAGTTCATGAAAATCGATAACACAAGCTTCACTTTCTTCAAGGGCAATGGCATTTAATTGATACTGGCTTTCACCAATGCCATCAAGTCCAAGCATTTCGCCTGGCAAGTGAAAGCCAATTATTTGTAAACGACCATCGGGCAGGGTATGTTCGGTTTTTAATGAACCAAAACGGAGGCTGTAAACCGCGCTTAAGGGGTCGCCATGCCGATAGAGAGAATCCCCTTTTTTAAGGTGAAGGCGTTTATCTACCAAGGAGTCTACTCGCCCAATATCAGCGGGAGAAAGCCCTACCGGCAAACAAAACTGCCCAAGCACGCAGGTCGAGCATTTATTTTTAAGCTCTTTCATTCCCCCTATTCTATTACGATAGACCCTATGCCGAACCAACTTAAAACCTCGTGTTAACCACTAGCCTATTATTAGCGATTTTTCTGGGTTCTTTACTCAGCGGCTGGCATTGTGCCTTGATGTGTGGGGGGATTGCCGCCGGTATTGAGAGCGGCGCTGAAAAACCGTTACTAAAGACGTCAATCCAGCGTTTATGGCAACAACAGCTCATTATGCATTTCGGGCGCATGACAACTTATGTGCTCTTAGGAGCCCTGGCAGGAGGTATTGGGGCGGCGTTATGGCAACAAAATTTCATCCCCTTGCAGCGGCCTTTATTTGCACTTGCTTCCAGTATTTTGATTTTTCTTGGGCTACGGCTGCTTTATCGAGAAAAAGCCAAGGTTGGGCTTGCCGGTCTTTGGTTTGGGAATCATTTGGCTCGCTATTGGGCCCACTATTTAGGGCGCCAGGCAAGTACGCCAGCCCGCTGGTTTAGTGGCATGTTGTGGGGCTTAGTGCCATGTGGTTTGGTCTATAGTATTTTGCCCTTAGCTTTTTTATCGGGTTCACCCCTGACTGGGGCAGCATTCATGTTAGCTTTTGGCTTGGGTACTTTACCCAATTTATTACTAATCACTCGGTTTTCAGCTGCCTTAGTGCAATTTAGTCACTATCCTTGGGTACGAATCTTTGCGGCCAGTCTGTTAATTGTGAGCGGTATATTTGGTTTTTATCGTGCTTGGACGCTACCCGAAGCGCTCTTAAAAGGTGGCTTTTGTTTTACTTAATGCAAAGTGAATGCCCTGCGCTAGATCGGGATAAAAATATTCTGCCGGCATCAGCTTAAATAAATCCATCCGCTGAGCAATATCATGAGGTTGGTTATTCAGCCCACAGAGAATGAAGTGTACCCCTGCCTGTTGGCAGTGGCGATAAAGCTCGAGAAGGGCATCCATGCCTGAGCTATCGATATAAATAATATTTTTTAGATCAAGGATTAATATTTTTTTTGGTAGTTTAGTTTCAAGTCGTTCAATGAGCTTAACTGCGCCAAAGAAAAGTGCGCCATACATGCGGTAAGCGGCGACTTCACCTGTCAATGGCTTGAGTTCAGGGTGTTCCTCTAAATTCACCGCCTCAGAGCGCGAGAGGTTTGACACGCGGTAAACAAAAGTTAGGAGCGCACAAAGCAAACCTACTTCAAGAGCAACCGTTAAATCAACTACTACCGTGAGGATAAAAACGCTTAGCAAAGTGATACGGTAGGGTAGGCGAAATTGCTTAAGGTAAATTAACTTACGCCATTCGCCCATATTCCATGCTACATACATCAAGATAGCCGCCAAACAACCGAGCGGAATATTTTGTGCTAAAGGGGCGGCAAATAAAATAATGAGTAATAAAGTTAAGGCATGGATCAGGCCAGCTAGGGGTGTCGTGCCGCCGCTTTGTATATTGGTAACGGTTCGGGCAATAGTTCCAGTAGCTGGCATCCCGCCAAAAAATGGTACGACACAGTTAGCCATGCCCTGGGCCATTAATTCTTGATTTGAATCATGACGTTGATGAATTAAGCCGTCAGCAACTCGAGCACATAGCAGTGATTCAATTGCTCCTAATAGCGCTAAAGTGATTGCTGGTGCAATCATTAATTGAGCGCTATCCCAATTCACTGCGATCAAATCAAATTGCGGTAGGCTCGCTGGGATTCCGCCAAAGCGACTGCCAATCGTCGCGGTGGATAAATTAAAAAAACTGACTGCCCAAGTTGCGCTTACCATCACTACAACGGGACCTGGTAAATGCCTAAACCAACCGAAATGATGATGCAAGAAGCGCCAAGCAATAAGCAGACCCAGACTCGCAACTGAGACACTTAGGGTAATGGGATTGAAGGTATTTAAGGCGCTAAAAATTGCGCTCATCATGCCGAAAAATTGCGCTGGCATTTTCTCAATAGTCAGGCCGAAGAAATTATTTATTTGCGACAGGGCAATTAACAGGGCAATCCCATTTGTAAAGCCGACGATGACAGCGATGGGGATAAAGCGTACCAAGGTACCTAAGCGGAAGAATCCCATGGCAAACAAGAAGATGCCAGACATAAAGGTGGCGATAAGGAGGTTAGCAATACCGTAGCGATCAACGATGCCATAGACGATGACGATGAAAGCGCCGGCTGGTCCGCCAATCTGCACTCGACTACCGCCAAATAGCGAGATCAAACCACCACCAATAATGGCGGTGTAAATACCAAGCTCTGGTTTGAGGCCGCTGGCAATTGCAAACGCCATTGCTAAGGGGAGGGCAACAACCCCAACCGTAATACCAGCCAAAATATCTTGGGTAAAAAGCCTAAAGTTATAGCCAGCAAATGATTGTAATAATTGCGGGCGATAGTGCATTTAGTAAATTAAGCCAATTTATTGACTACCCAATAAGCAAAGGTAGAGGTAATCGCGGTTACAGTACAACCCCATGCAATATCAATAAAAGCCAATTGCGTAGGAAAATCGCGCACCACTGCTAAATTGGTTAAATCGTAGGTCATATAGCAAAAGAAGCCGAAAAGGGCGCCCATACCTAAGGCATAAAGCCATGATTCTTTAGAAAGGGCTGGCCCCACAACAAAAATACAAACGCCTAGAGCGTAAAGGACGTAAAAGGCGAGCCCCGCCCCTAGTTTCGGGTCTGGTGACATGAGCCCCCCCATTTGGGACTGGTAGAGGTTTTTGGCAATGCCGAGCAACCAAGTGAGATCAAGGGCCAAAAGAGTGATAAAAACCGCAAAATACGTGATTAAATACTTGAGCAATTCAGTTCACCTTTTTAGCTGTTGATTAGTTAATAAGAGCATTATCATAGATGTAGACTTGTTACTCAAAGGGGAGTGTGTATGTTTAAGCAATTATTGGTTCCGATTGACGGCTCTGAGCTGACTAAAAAGGCCCTGAAAAAGGTCGCTGCTTTAGCTAAGGCCGATGATGCTAAGGTTGTTTTAGCCTATGTATCTGATCCAACCCCGCCGATGGTTTATGGGGATAGCACCTTAGGCTATGGTTTTACGCAGAAAGAGCATAAAAAAGCCTGCGATGCCTATGCTAAAGCGCTCTTTAAAAAAGCCCTACCAATATTAGGAATAGGGCTTAAAGCGAGTACATTGCATTTGTATCATCCCAATTTAGCTGAAGGCATATTAGACGCGGCCAAGAAAGCCAAGGCGGATGTCGTCGTCATGGCATCTCATAAGCGCACCGGCATTAAGGGTATGTTGCTTGGCAGTGAAGCTCAGGAGGTGATCGTTCATGCAAGCTTGCCAGTGTTAGTTTTAAGCTAATTTAGCGCGCTTTATTTTTTAGCGGCGGCATTTTTTGCCGCCGTTATATTTTCTGCCATGCCTTTAGCAAAATCACTTTCTGGTGGTGCGAGTGCATAAGCTTGTTGCCAGTATTTTTCAGCTTTAGCAAAATCCCCTACTTCAAAATAGGCTGTACCAGCTAAAGCAAGCACTTTCAAGTTTTTTGGATCAAGGACTAACGCTTTCTGAATTAATTGCAGCGGCTCGCCCTTGGTGCTGCGATTTTGAAAGGCAAGTAAGTCAGCGTAATCAATTAAGAGCTGCGCATCATTGGGAGCTAACGCTACCGCCTTACTATAAGCTTGTACAGCTTCTGGCAGGCGCTGCAAAGCTAGATAAGAGCGGGCTAGCATTTGCCAGCCTTGGGCATTATTGGGCTCAGACTTCAATTTTTCGGCCAGACGCTCAACCATTCCTTCAATATCTTGTTGGCTCGGAATATTTTGGGTCGTACGCTGCGGAGCGTCTATGGCGAAAGGGCTGCCTACAATTAAATAAAGGCTTAAAGCGAGAATAGGTAAGCCAATACTAATGAGCAAGACCGGTATCAGCACCTTTATTTTTTTTGTCGCCGGGCTTGGTAAGTCTGCCGCTATGGCTCGCTCTTCGAGGAGCACACGTTTGGCAATATCAGTTTGGGCCAGCTCAAGTTGATCGCGATCGATACGTCCATTGCTAAAATCAATGGTCAACTGTTGCAATTGATCGCGCAAAATAGCCAGATTATCAGCTTGATCGCCCGCGTTAAAAGTGGCCGGTTTTCTAAAGGGCAAAACCAATACAAGAATTGCCAGCGTTACCATTCCTAGTGCAATAGCAAAAAATAACCAAGTCATGCTTGATCCTTAGGCTGAGCTAGATTATTTTGCGTACCATTATTGAGTAATGCTTTTGCTCTAGCGAGGTCTGCCGCAGAAAATTGCTGTTCACCAAGTAATTTTTTGCGCACCTGAATTTGCCGCCACAAAAAGAAAAACGCTAGTAATAAAATAGCAAAAGGCCCGAGCCATAAAAACCAAGTACTGGCTTTTAATGGCGGCTTGTAGAGTACAAAATCACCATAGCGCTGCACCATATAGTCAAGAATTTCTGTTTGGGTTCGGCCTTGGGTTAACTGGGTGCGGATTTGATTTTTGAGATCAACTGCTAAGTCGGCATGCGAATCGGCAATCGTTTGATTTTGACAAACTAAGCAGCGTAACTCATTGGCAATGATATTCACTTGCGCTTCGAGAGCAGGATTAGTGCTGAGGGGTTGTGCAGCACTTGGCGCTTGTGCTAAACAACTAACTTGCCAAGCATAAATCAAGAGTGCGACTGAAATCACTTTACGCATTTAATTTCCGAATCAGTGGCAAAATTTTGTCTTGGAATATTTGTGGTGTTAAGGGGCCAATCTGTTTATAGCGAATAACGCCATTTCGATCGATGACAAATGTTTCGGGCACGCCATACACACCATAATCAATTCCCACTTGGCCTTGGCTATCCGAAATTGAGAGGACATATGGATTCCCACGCTCTTTAAGCCACAACTCGGCATCAGCTACTTTGTCTTTGTAATCTAGGCCAATCATCGGCACTAATTTTTGTTGGCTAATCGTCATTAATAAATCATGCTCTTCTCGACAAGCTACGCACCAAGATGCCCAGACATTGAGCAGCCAGACTTGACCACGCATTTGTGGCGGGGAAAAGCGGAGTGTTTCATTACCTAAAACACCTAAAGTAAAGTTTGGAGCTGGCTTATCAATTAAGGGTGAGGGTACTTCGCGGGGATGAAGTTGTAAACCCAAACCTAAAAATCCTAAGAGTAGGACAAAAATTGCTAGAGGGATTAGAAATCGCTTCATGATTTAGGGGTCAAGACCGTTTGCGATAGCGGCGATCGGTAATAGCCAGTAAACCGCCTAAGGCCATCACAAAACACCCACCCCAAATCCAATCAACAAACGGCTTAATATGAATGCGCACACTCCAGTCGCGCTCGTTGAGTTGCTCGCCAAGTGAAATATAGAGATCACGACTCAAGCCAACGCTAATAGCCGCCTCGGTCATTGGCATTTGACTGGAATCATAGAGACGTTTTTCTGGCGCCATCATGGTAATAACTTGGCCATTTTGTGTGACGACAAATTGACCTTGCATGGCTTGATAGTTTGGTCCTTGAAGCGGATTTAAGGCGCGCAATTCAAAGTCATAGCCGCCGAGTTGGGCGCTGCTACCCACGGTCATGCGTAAATCTTGTTCACTTTCAAAGCCCCGCACGCCAGTGACGCCGATGATAAAAAAAGCCACTCCAAGGTGCGCCATGACCATGCCATAAAAGCTGGCTGGCTGTGCTAGTAAATTTTGCCACCAGCTTCGTTCAGCAGTACTACGCGCACGCTCAATAAGTTGTACCGTACTGGTGGTGATAATCCAAGCTGCTAAAAATAATCCAAAACCAATCAGTGGTGTCCAGCCACGCAAAATGAAAGGTGCAATGACTGCAGTGAGTGCACTTACTGCCGCGGCCCATTTGAGTTTTTCAGCAATATCAAGGGGAGCCGATTGCCGCCAACGAGTCATGGGCCCAATGCCGATGAGAAAGAGTGCGGGGGTCATCAAGGGCAAGAACACGGCTTCAAAATAGGGTACCCCCACCGAAATTTTGCCTAAGTTCAGTGCATCCAGAATCATTGGGTATAAGGTGCCGAGCAATACTGCGCCGGCTGCTACTAAAAATAAAACATTATTTGCTAGCAACATACTTTCACGCGAAACCGTGGCAAATGAGCCGCCGATGTTAGCTTTGGGGGCGCGCCAAGCGAAGAGAAGTAAAGAACCGCCAATGACGACTGCCAGAAAGCCAAGAATAAAAATACCGCGTTTAGGGTCGGTGGCAAAAGCATGCACTGAGGTAAGTACACCTGAGCGGACTAAAAAAGTGCCCAATAAGGATAAAGAGAAAGCAATAATGGCTAAGAGCGCAGTCCACATTTTGAACCCACCCCTTTTTTCAGTCACCGCTAACGAGTGAATGAGTGCCGTACCCACTAACCACGGCATGAAAGAAGCATTTTCTACTGGGTCCCAAAACCACCAGCCACCCCAACCTAATTCGTAATAGGCCCAAGCACTGCCTAAGGCAATGCCAATGGTCAAGAAACACCATGCTGATGTAACCCATGGTCGTGACCAGCGCGCCCATGCAGCATCAAGACGCCCTGATAAAAGTGCAGCGATAGCAAAGGCAAAAGCGACTGAGGAACCCACATACCCCATATACAAAAAAGGAGGATGCGCAATCATGCCAGGATCTTGCAACAGTGGGTTAAGGTCTTTTCCTTCCATGGCTGCTGGTAAAAGGCGCATGAACGGGTTAGAAGTTAATAATGTAAATAGCAACACACCTACGCTGAGTAAACCTAAGACAGCCAAAATTCGGGCAACCATTTTTTGGGGCAGGTGCTTGGAAAAAACTGCGACTGCTAAAGTCCAACCAGCGAGCATTAAAGCCCACAATAAAATGGAGCCCTCATGGCCACCCCACACTGCACCAATACGATAAATTGTGGGCAGCAGTGAATTCGAATTTTGCGCCACATATAAAACAGAAAAATCATTTTGAATAAAGGCAATCATTAGGCAAATAAAAGCCATCGCTACCCAAATAAATAAAGCGATCGCGGCCGGTCTGCCGACGAGAGTAAGAGAGGGGCGGTTGGTTTGCGCTCCAATGAGCGGTAAGACGCCTAATATGAGTGCTGTTATTAAAGCTAGAATGAGCGCCAGCTGACCTAATTCAGGGATCATTAGCGGGCACTTCCTGCGGGTGCGCTCAAGGTTGGCGCAGCTTGAGTTTGATGGCTTTGGGCTTTTTTCAAGGCTTCTGCTGCTTCAGGGGGCATATAGTTTTCATCGTGCTTCGCGAGTACTTGATCGGCGATAAACATGCCTTGATTATTTAGGCGTCCTTGGGCTACCACACCCTTACCTTCCTTAAAGAGGTCTGGCAACATTCCCTCATAAGATACTGGGGTTTCATTAACTAAGTCGGTGACAATAAAATTAACCTTGAGTCCGGCAGGGTCACGTTGTAAGCTACCTGCCTTAACTAAGCCACCAAGGCGAAAGGCTTTATCGATGGGCGCCTCTTGCGCGACAATTTGGCTTGGGCTAAAAAAGAAGACCAAATTACTTTGAAAGGTTTTAAAAACCAAAAAGGCGGCAACGGCAAGGCTAATGAGGCCAATAACAATTGCCAGTAGACGTTTAGTGCGGGGTTTCATAGCCCCTTATTTTGCCTAATTTTTCGCAAGTTGCTTTTCTGCTGCGAATCAGGCCAATCCATTCCCCAATAAAGAGCATGAAGGTGACGCCAAATGACCACCAGACATAGGCGCCATAGCCTCCCATCGCGAAAAATTCACTAACATTAGTCCAGTACATTATTGCGCCTCTTTCATGACCCAAGCAGTATGCTCTTCACGTTCTAATACCAGTGTGCGGCAGCGATAAAAGCTAGTAGCAATGGCATAAAGCCAAAATGAGCCCGCCATGAGCAGCATGCCAAGCAGCATTTGACTTGCCATCGACGGTGCTTTTGTCATACTAATGGTCGCGCCTTGGTGCAAGGTATTCCACCACTTCACCGAAAAATAAATAATAGGCACGTTAATCACGCCAACTAAAGCTAATACCGCTGCACTGCGATCAGCTCGCCGCGGGTCATCAATTGCGGCATGAAGTGATAAGAAGCCAAAATATAAAAATAATAAGATCAACTCAGAAGTTAAGCGCGCATCCCAAACCCACCAAGCGCCCCAAGTGGGCTTACCCCAAAGCGCACCAGTAAACAAAGCAATAAAAGTCATGAGGGCACCAGTGGGTGCCAATGATAAAGCCAGCATGCTAGCTAAGCGAGCATTAAAAATTAAGCCAATAGCCGCCCAGAAAGCAACGAGGAGATAAATGAACATCGACATCCAAGCGGCGGGTACATGGACAAAAATAATGCGGTAGGCGTCTCCCTGTTGGGCATCCGTGGGGGCAACTAAGAGCCCAACATAAAGTCCAGCAAGCCCAAGAAATAATGCGCCTGCCGCAAACCAAGGGATCAATTTGCCAGCCAAGCCATAAAAGGGTTGGGGTGCTGAATACTTGAACCAGTTGATATTTCTGAGGGGCAAAAGGAAGTGCTTTCTATAAAATTGAAATGGATTGAATGGTATAGGGAATTTTAGAACGATTATTCGATCCGTTTATTCCACTGCAATACGCAAGCTCAGGGCAGCAGCTAAAGGGGCAAAAAATAGGCTAAGCACAAAAAGGGCCCCTAATAAATAAAAATGACCCGCCACGGGTAGCCCAGATTGATGTGCCTCAACTGCCCCTGCACCAAAAATTAAGATTGGGATTAAA
This sequence comes from Polynucleobacter sp. IMCC 29146, assembly GCF_021395195.1. Lineage (NCBI taxonomy): Bacteria > Pseudomonadati > Pseudomonadota > Betaproteobacteria > Burkholderiales > Burkholderiaceae > Polynucleobacter > Polynucleobacter sp. IMCC 29146. Next base: position 32,731 of record NZ_JAJVCR010000004.1, read on the forward strand.
AGCGGCAAGACTAAGAGAGATAACAGAACACCACCCCCCCGGGTACCTAAGGTTAGGGCCGCACCGATGGCGCCAATCAGGCTAAAGATAGGAGTACCTAATAGCAGTGAGAGAAAAAGAATCAACACACTTTCAGCCGAGAGGTTAAATTGTAAGGCCAGCAGTACTGCAGCAAAACTCAGCAAGAGCCCTGAACTAATCCAATGCGCAATCATTTTTGCTAGCACTGCTAATGGCAGAGGAATCGTACCCAAGAGGAGCAGATCAAGCGTGCCATCTTGGAAATCATCAGCAAAGAGACGATTTAAAGAAAGCATCGCTGCAAGTAAGGCTGCAATCCATAACATTCCAGAGGCAATTTGCTGTAGTAATTTGGGCTCTGGTCCCACCCCCAGGGGGAATAAACTAGCGACAACAGCAAAGAAAAATAGGGTTGCAAGGCTATCATTTTTCCGTCGCCAGACTAAGCTTAAGTCGCGTTGAATCAGCGCGGCCATGGCAGTAAAGAGACTGAAGATATTGGTCATAATTCAATACGTACTAGTGCATTGGGCTGCTGAAGCAGAATTTCTTGATGACTACTCAGAGCCACTATTCCACCCAACTGAAGATGTTGCTGAATATATTGTTGTAAAGCGTCACTGGCATCACGATCAAGCGCATTAAAAGGCTCGTCTAATAGCCAAAATTGTTTACGCGGCTGAAGTTGAAGTTGCGCTAAGGCGATTCGCTGTTTTTGCCCTTGAGATAAGGTGCGAACCATTGTATTCCGGAGGGCTAATAATCCCACTTTCCTAAGAACATCGTCTATCTCAGAAATTGACAAGGCATCTTGGCGACAGAGTGCAGCGCTCAGCAGATTTTCAGCGGCGGTAAGATCACCCTTCAGTGCTGGCACATGACCAAGATAAATCAATTGCGCATTAAATTGTTCGGCATCAGTACGAATTGCCTGCCCTGACCATTTTACTTGCCCGCTACTGGGGCTAAGCAGCCCACATAAGATACGGAGCAAACTGGATTTACCTGAACCATTTTTACCCACAATATGTAGTAGCTGACCTGGTTTAATTAACTGGGTTAACTCAGAAAAAAGTACTTTACCCCCCCGCGTACCAGCGAGGTTCTCCAGCAGTAATGATTGATCGAGATAAGTAGATATAGGGCTAGTTGGCATAAGGAAAATAATTAACTGCCAAAAAGTAATAGTAATTTAGTGAATTGTCCGCTATCACTATTTAACATGGTCCATAAGTCGAGTTGTAACTTAGGATTGTATGGATTGAGGTAAACCCCATCTTTGCGTAATTCAAAATGCAAGTGGGGGCCAGTTGAGCGACCTGTATTGCCGACATAGCCAATTTCAAAACCGCGCCGAACTTCGTTACCTACATCTAATTCCGCATTGAAGTTGCTGAGGTGGGCGTAATACGTTCGATATCCGCCTGGGTGTTCTAAGATAATCAGATTACCAAAAGCCCCGTTATAGCCGCGCGCTACAACCTTGCCAGTAGCCACGCTAAAGACGGGCGTACCAATAGGGGCAGAGTAATCAATGCCCATATGCGCTCGATACCTCGAGTTAGTAGGTGGCGCTTGTACAGTATTATTTTTACTAGTTACGGCAGGCACTTTTTTCCGCCCTGCAGGAACCATTCCCACTCCACGCGAGATGCGCCGATAACTGAGGGGATTAGTCCACATGGTTCGTTCTATCGATTCACCATTAGGGGTGTAAAAGCCTCCGGGGAGCTCGTTGCGATTGAGCCAAAAAGCACTAGCCAAAACCTCTTTTGTGCTTGGGGCAATAATTTCCACCGCCCAAATTTGCGCCCATTGCTCGCGATCGCCATAATCTACGATCACGCGGACGATGTTATTAGTTTGTTCTGTGATGTTATTTTCTTCGGTATAAATTTGTTTCACCACAGTGTTTAATTCCCAGACTAATTCAATTGGTAATTTATTTTCAACTTGATTTGGGTCATAGAGAACCGCCTTTAATGGGATTTCAATTTCAGTTAAGCGCCCCAATTCATTCACTAAAGGCTCTTGTTGTAATAAAAAACCATCAAATGCTGAGGGTGTAAAAGTCCAAATTTCTGTTTTAGAGTCACGTTCATTACCCGTTAAAAGACTTAAGGACTCGAAGCGATTTCGCTTCCCAAGTGCTAAAGCATAGGGAATGCAATTTCCCCGTACGCGGGCAAAAAAAGCATTAGCCTGGGTTGCAAAAAAAGCATTGAACAGTTTATTTTCAACCCCAATTTGTTCTAGTAGTTGGTCATCGAAAAAGTTACGGCGGGCACAGCCACGTTCTACCCGGTAATCTAAATTCCCGGCGCCAGTAATGAGCACATCATCTTGGGCATTTGAATCCACTAAAGCACTATTCAGCTTGCGTACTTCTAGACCCGTTTTAGAGCGATCTTGAATGCCGCCAGTTTGAGGGTTAACGCCCTTATTCGCTTTCGCTGTATTACTTGAGTTAATAGTGGGCTTTCTTTCTTTAACAACAATAGGAGCCCTTTTTTGATTAGGGTTACCTTCATTAGACGCAACTGAGGGTTTGTTGGAAGCTGGGGTTTGAGCGAGCGCAGCCCCCATCAATCCACATAAAACAAGCAGTAAGGCCTTGAGTCTAAAAACGCGCAGGGTATGGAGAAGTGCAATCACCGCTAGATTATCTAATATTGTTAGACTTGGGCTAGTTATTTTTGCTGTGCTGCAACATTTTAGATAGCTATAGTAGGCATAATTACCTACATAGTTCTACCTAGTACCCTCGTTGCAAAAAGGATGTTAAATGCGCAAGTACCTCGGTTTAGTAGTACTGATTGCCGCTAGCAGTTATCTACCAAGTGGATTAGCTAAAACGTGTGCCGCTAGTGCAACTGAAAAAAAATTAACCGGCGCGGCTAAATCGAGCTTTTTAAAAAAATGTGAAAAAGATATTAAAGCGGCTTGCGAGGCGAGCGCCAATGAAAAAAAATTAACTGGTGCAGTACGGCATAGTCATGTGCTTAAATGTAGCAAGGATGCGGCGAGCCATTAAGCCCAATTCGCGTTTTAAATATGGCTACAATAAGTTTTTTTAAGAGAGCCCCATGCCTATTATTGAATCGGTTCAAGTTGCTGTCATTGCTGTTCCTTTAGATCAAGTGACTTCATTCTCAACCCGTACGGTTTCTGAGCGCCATTATTGTTTGGTAAAAGTGCGTAGTAAAGAGGGGCTTGAGGGTATCGGTTTTTGTTATGTTGGTAGCGCCGCTGGTGAGATTGCCAAGATTGCCGTAGTGCAATTACTGGCCCCCAAATTACTAGGTCAAGAAAGCCACCGAAGTGAAGGGTTGTGGTTAGACATGTATAACGAATCAGTATTACAGGGTCGTACAGGTTCGGTGATGCGTGGCATTTCTATTTTAGATAATGCCCTTTGGGATCTGAATGCCCGTTCCGCTAGCTTACCTTTGCATCTCTACTTAGGGGCAGTGGTCAATGATCGGGTGCCCGCCTATGCTAGTGGCGGTTACTATTTGGCAGGCAAGACTCCAGCCAAATTAGGTAAAGAAATGGAGTCCTATCTTAAGTTAGGTTTTAAAGCGGTCAAAATGAAAGTAGGTCGCCTCTCGCCACGCGAGGAAGAGGCGCGAGTGAAGGCGGCTCGTCAGGCAATTGGCCCCGATATTTTATTGATGTTAGATGCCAATAATGCTTGGCGCGACCTACCTACTGCTTTAGATTATCTACGGCGGTTTGAGGCTTATGACCCATATTGGATTGAAGAACCCTTTTCACCTGATGCCATTGATTTGCATGCCGCTTTAGCCCGTAGCACCATGATTACCGTAGCCACTGGAGAGATTGAGGCTGGCCGCTGGCGCTTTCGTGAGCTCATTGACGCGGGTGGTGCAGGCATTTTACAAAGCGATGCAGCGGTTTGTGGTGGCATTTCAGAATGGCGGCGCATTGCGAATTATGCCGATGCTAAAGGCATCACCGTTTGTCCACACTGGTTTCATGATTTACACGCACCGCTAGTAGCAGCTACACCAAATGCGCGGTTTGTCGAGTTTTTTGCTGACGATCAGGTGCTTAATTTCCGGCGCCTTATCAATAAGCAATTAAGCTTCATTAACGGCGATTTAATTTTGCACCAAAGCCCTGGTTTAGGTTTTGAATTTAATGAAGTGGAAATTAAAAAGTTGGCAGGTAAATTAGCGTGGACTACCATCGCTTAAGTAATCTGGGATCGCTGGATTCGGAAGTGTCGCAGAACTTGGGTTGCTAGAACGACCGCAAAGCCAATAAAGCCAATTAAATCTGCTTCAGTTGATGGGTAAGCTAAGGCCACACCCGAGATCACCATAATAGTGCGCTCGAGCCATTTAGTCTTTTCAATAAACCAGCCTTGTAAGCCGCCGGCCAAACAGACAACACCAATTGCGGCGGTAAAAGAGACCCAAGCAATATCAGCCCAATTCGCTTTGCTTAAGGCCTCCATAGACCCCATCAGCAGTAAAGCAGTGCCCGACTTGTCTAAAGTAAACATAAAGGGCACCAAAATAGCTGGCGCAACATACTTCCACGTTTGCATGGTGGTTTTGTAGGGATTACCTTTACAAATAGCCGCCGCTGCAAAAGGCGAGAGCGCGGTAGGTGGAGATACTTCCGAAAGTACAGCGTAATAAAAAATAAACATGTGGGCAGCAAAAGCCGGCACACCTAAATTAATTAGTGCTGGGGCTGCAATAACTGCGCAAATAATATACGAAGCAGTTACTGGAACAGCTAGACCAACCACCCAAACTACCAGAGCCGTAAAAATAGTGGTTAGTAATAAAGAGCCACCGGCATATTGAATAACGATGGTACTAAATTTAAGACCTAAGCCAGTCAGGGTGACTGTGCCAACAATTAAGCCCGCGCCAGCGCAGGTCACCGCAATGGCTAGAACGCCAGTAGAGCCAGCGGCTAGGGCTTTAATTAAGTTAGATTGATACAGTCCTGATAGGAAGGGCAATTTACCGGTAAACCAGGCATACGGAATAATTGCGGTATCTCGCCGCAGCATGCTTGACGCAGCTGATACCACTGTAGCCCAGAAGACCGACATGATGGGAGAAAAACCATACATCATGAAGACCACAATAGAAATCAAGGAAAAGAAGTGATACCAGTATTTTTTGGCTAAAGACCAGGCACTTTCAGCTGTTTCAAAATGAATATCTTTCATGCCGTATTTACGTACATCAATTTCAACCATGACAAAAAGACCAAGATAAAATAAAACCGTAGGAATACTAGCCATTAGCAGTACATCGAGATAAGAAATTTTTAAGAAGTCAGCAATCAAAAATGCTGCCGCCCCCAATACCGGCGGCGAGATAATGGCTCCCAGCCCGCCTGCAGCCAAAAGACCGCCAGCTGCATTGCGTTCATAACCCACTTTTTCGAGCATTGGCGCTGCCACTGAGCCAACGGTAACAGTTGTTGCAACTCCAGAGCCTGATGGGCCGCCAAGTAAAAATGACGATAAGACGATGGTGCGCCCCACACCCGACGATTTACCACCCATAGCAGCGAATGAAAAATCGATAAAAAATTTACCCGCACCAGTGAACTGTAAAAAAGCCCCAAAAATAGTGAAGAGAATAATTAAGGTTGCCGAAACATCTACAGCTGTGCCATAAATACCTTCAAGCGTCATGTACATATAGCCTACGAGGCGATCTAGGTCGTAACCTTTGTGTGTCCAAGGTGCAGGTAAATGATTGCCAAAAAGGGCATAAAGTAAAAAACAGACCGTAACCGCGACTAAGACTAAGCCATTGGTGCGACGCACAGCCTCTAGAATCATTAAAATTAGTGCAATGCCATACATTACATCCGTGGGATTAGGGGCTGTATTACGATCAGCAAACTCATCGCCACTACTTAAGATGTAATAGGCAATCACAATTGAGCCAACGGCTAACAGCACATCCCACCACATCAAACGATTTTTAAAGCGATTTAAAAACGGAAAGCTGAGGAATACCAAAAACAACACAATACCCACATGCACCGTGCGCAGTACTTGGGTAGGCACGATGGCATAGGCCGCGTAGAGGTGAAATAGCGACATGCCAACTGCCGCCAAAGTAATAAAGGTTGCTAACCACCCACGGTAATCATTTGCATCACCTTCTTCTTGTTTGATAAATGACTCAAGTTTGGCTTGAGTGATGTTATCAATGGGCACTTGTTCCATGATTGACCTAATTAAATGAAGCGGGTGATTAATTCAAATTTAATTTCTTTTCTTTGAAGTACTTTAAAGCACCAGGATGGTAGGCTACTGGCGTAGATTTGGTTTTTTGATTTTCTAAAGTGACGTTAATGTATTCCTGATGGGTCCGCACTAAATCGAGTTTATGATCAAAAATGGTTTTGACAATTTGGTAGGCTTCTGCATCTGACATATTAGCGTTGACAACCAAAATATTGGCCACCGCTGCCACTTTGTTATCTTTGGCCATGCCGCTATAAATGGTTTTTGGAATGACGGTAGGAAAATAGAGGTTGCCATACTTTTTATTCATCGCAGCGACTTCATCTGCATTATCAATCATGACGATTTTCATGCCAGGACTATTGGCTAAATCAGTAACTGCTGCAGTTGGCAGACCGCCAACCCAAAAGAAGGCATCAATTTTCCGGTCTTTGATTGCGTTGACGGATTCAGCAACACTGAGGCGTTCGCGTTTCACATCTTTATCTTTATCCAGCCCAGCTGCCTCGAGCTCACGAAAGGCCATAATCTCAGTAGCGCTACCTGGGGCTCCAGTGCTTACTCGCTTACCTTTTAAATCTTTCATGGTTTTAATACCAGTTGACTCAACTGTGACCACGTGCATTAAATTGGGATAGAGTACTAAGAGCGTACGTAAGTCAACTTTTTTATTAGCAAATTTACCTTCACCCATTTGTGCGTCTTTGGCCGCGTCGGCCATTGAAAATCCAACATACGGTTTACCTGTGCCAATCAAATTCAAATTGTCAACCGAGCCACCAGTGACCTCAGCAGTAGCCGACATATTGGGAATATATTTAGAAAGCACCGCTGCAAGCCCGCCGCCCATGGGGTAATACACCCCCCCAGTGCCGCCAGTGGCAATTGATAAATTTTCTGCTTGGGCGCTAGAAAAACACAATGTAGCAAGTACGACAATTAATTTAGAAAGTTTCATAAAGTGTCTCCAAAGAGGAAAATAAACGTGGGGAAATCACAGTCCAGGCATGGTGAAATTAATGGCTGCTAATTCAGCAATTAATTTTTTCTGCTGCTCAACTGGCAAGGTGACGAGAGGTGGGCGCATACGTAACCAACCTGGATCTTTACTGAAGTGGGCAACCACTGCTTTCATGGCGGCCATTGGGGGATATTGCATAAACACTGCGCGCACCTTGTCTAAAGCCGCCTGACTTTCATCAGCATAAGCATCTTCCCAGTGGGCGCCTAAATCGGCAATGGCTTTTGGGTTGATATTAGCTGTAGCAGAAATACAGCCCACTCCGCCAGCGCGCATGGTACGCAGTAAAAATATTTCGCTGCCCGCATAGACGCGAAAGCCAGTAGGAGCTAATACTTTAATCACCGATTCAGTGTAATCCCAGTCGCCCGAACTGTCTTTAATGCCGACTACGGTTTTTGGAAAGGCCTCGACTAAGCGTTCGAGCAAATCTAAGCTCAAACCAATTTTGCTCACAGGCGGGATGTTGTAAACATAAATTTGTAAAGCGCTATCACCAACTTTTTCAATCACTTCAGCAAAGTAAGCAAACAATCCATCGTCTGAAACATCTTTATAGTAAAAGGGCGGCAACATTAAAACGCCGGCACATTTAGCCTTGACTGCAGCTTTAGTCATGGTGACAGCATCATCGACGGAGCAAGCACCGGTACCTGGCATCATTTGGCTTGGATCGAGCCCGCCCGCCAATAAATCATCAAGTACCCGCAATTTTTGGGTGGCCGACATGGAATTTGCTTCGGAATTAGTACCAAAAACGGCATGCCCAACGCCATTTTTTGATAACCATTGACATTGTTTTAATAAGACTTTGGAATTGGGACTGCCATCTGCGTTAAATGGAGTTAACACCGGCGAAAGAATAGTTGGCAGGGAAGAGGCAATCGTTTTCATAAGGTCTCCAGATCAAATGGTATTGGGGTAAGAAGGGGCTGCTGTTGAAAAAAAGCGTCGAGATTATCGAGGGTTAAGTTTGTCATGGCAATGCGGGTTTCATTCGTACCGCTAGCCATATGCGGCGTGAGTACAACATTGCTATATTTAAAAAATTCAGGATTAGGAGTGGGCTCATTTTCGAATACATCTAAGGCGGCTCCAGCAATCAGCTTATTTTCTAGTGCGTGTAAGAGCGCGGCTTCATCTAGCACACTGCCACGGGCAATATTAATAAAATAAGCGGTGGGTCCGAGGGCCTTAAACACCGCCGCATTCGCGATTTTTGCGGTGCTTGGCCCAGCGGGGCACAGCATGATCAAAATATCACTATTGGCAGCTAAGCTGACGATATCGCTATAGTAGGTGTAGGGCACATTTTTTTGATTCGGACCGCAATAACTCAAATGGACTTTAAATGGCTTGAGACGCTCAACCAAATCGAGGGCAATACGGCCAAGGCCGACGATACCCACCCGCTTGCCAGCCAAACTGCTAGTTAAGGTGTAGGGCCCGTTACTCCAAGTGCCGGCACGTAAATACTGTTCTGCAGCGGGTATTTGGCGCATTAATGCCAACAGCAAACCCACTGCCAATTCGCAGACTGCATCATTAAGAACCCCAGGTGTATTGCTAGCAATAATGTGTTTTTGCTGCAAGTAATCTAGCGGCAAATTATCGTAACCAACCCCACAATTGGCGATAATTTCTAATTTTGGCAATTGTTCTAAAAGGCTAATGGGAAGAATAGTAGGCGAGCGGGTGAGGATCGCCTTAAATACACCAAGGGGCGGTTTATCGAGCGGATTAAGTAACTTACCATAGTTACCATGACCGATCCGGCGATCGATTTCCGCTTGCATGGGGCCTGAAAATGGGCCGACTTGGAGCACCGAATTGACGGGAATCATGTCTCTTTATGTTTTTTTGAAATAATGGCACATTGTAAGTGTTTTCTTAATCCTGCTACCCTGATTCATTAACCACTTTTGGGGCAAACCATTGAGCAATTCCGATCCAGCCAAGACTACCTCCCGCGGCATGCTTAAGGGGCTGACACGCTATGGCGATGCGGGATTTTCACTATTTTTACGCAAAGCCTTTATTAAGGCGATGGGTTATAGCGATAGTGCCCTCGACCGCCCAATTATTGGCATTACGAATACCTTCAGCGACTTTAACCCCTGTCACGGCAATGTGCCCCAAATGATTGAGGCTGCCAAGCGTGGTGTGATGCAAGCTGGCGGCATGCCGCTGGTTTTTCCTACTATTTCGATTCATGAGTCTTTTGCCTTCCCAACCAGTATGTACTTACGTAATTTGATGGCTTTAGATACGGAAGAAATGATCCGTGCACAGCCCGTTGATGCAGTGGTGTTAATTGGGGGCTGCGATAAAACGATTCCAGCGCAATTAATGGCTGCAGCTAGCGTATCAGTGCCAGTTATTGTGATCCCCACAGGACCCATGCTAACCACCACTTATCAAGGCGATCGTTTGGGGGCTTGTACGGATTGTCGGCGTTACTGGGCAAAGTTTCGTGCGCATGAAATCGATCAGACTGAAATTGATGCAGTGAATGAAAAATTAGCCCCGACGACGGGCACCTGCATGGTCATGGGAACGGCTAGCACGATTGCCTGCATGACTGAGGCTGCCGGCATGAGTTTAGCGGGAACGGCAGCAGTACCCGCAGTGATGGCTGAACGCTTTCGTCTTGCCGAGTTCACTGGTCGGCGTGCAGTCGAGCTGGCGCAATTACCTGATCCTAGTACATTTTCTAGTCAGGCCATTTTGACTCCACAGGCTTTTACGAATGCATTTACCGTATTGCATGCGATTGGTGGTTCGACCAATGCCTTGATTCACTTCACTGCCATTGCCGCACGCCTAGGAATACAGATTGACTTAGAGGCGATTGACCGTTTAGGTCGTCATGTGCCAGTTCTGGTTGATTTAAAACCGAGTGGTAGCCATTACATGGAACATTTGTACGAAGATGGTGGCTTGATGGCGATCTTGCAAGAATTAAAACCCCATCTCTATTTAGATTGCCTGACGATTAGTGGTCGCACCCTAGGCGAAGAAATAGAATCAGCACAAAATAATAAAAGTATGGCGCGTCATAAAAAGGTGATTCGGATCGCTGCCGAGCCGATCTTCCCTGTCGGAGGTTTAGCGGTCTTAAAAGGCAATTTAGCCCCGCGCGGAGCCGTCATTAAACACTCGGCTGCGACCCCTGCTTTATTGCAGCATCGCGGTCGCGCTGTGGTATTCACCTCTTTAGAAGATTTAGCTTCGCGTATTGATCGCGATGATTTAGATGTACGAGCGGAAGATATTTTAGTGTTACAAAATGCGGGTCCAAAAGGCGCCCCAGGAATGCCCGAGGCGGGATATTTACCTATCCCCAAAAAATTAGCCCAAGCTGGAGTGAAAGATATGGTGCGTCTTTCCGATGCACGGATGAGTGGTACTGCCTTTGGCACGATCGTTTTGCATATTACTCCAGAGGCTGCTGAAAATGGACCACTTGCAGCGGTACGTAACGGTGACATGATTGAATTAGATGTACCTAAGCGCAGCATCACACTGTTAGTCGATGAGGCAGAAATTAAGCAACGTTTAGCCGAGTTAGGCGCCCCTGAAGCACGCTTAGAGATTCCAGCGACAGGTTATCGTCGGCTTTACCAAACGACTGTTACACAAGCCGATGTGGGCTGTGATTTTGATTTTATGGTGCCTGTAGCAACTCGTTCTGCACCCCTAATTAAGGAATAGTGTGATGTTATTTACTCCAGCTGAAACTAAAGTATTAATTATTGGCGGCGGCACGATGGGCGCTGATGTGGCAACCGTATTTGCCCGCGGTGGCTGTGCTACGCAAGTATGTGAACTCACCACCGAACGCCGTGCAGCTTTACCTACTTACTTTGCTAATCAAATGATCGAGTTGGGCTACGAGCAGCGCATCCATCTTTTGACGACAGCAGGCTCGTTGAATGACGTCGATTGGTCTGAAGTCGATTTAGTCGTTGAGTGTATTCCCGAGCGCTTAGATATTAAACAAGCCTTATTTATTGAATTAGAAAAACGCGCTAAAGCTGAAACAGTCTTAGCGAGCAATAGCTCAAGCTTTCCAATTAGCGCGATCTGTACAGATTTAAAAACGCAAGCTCGTATGATTGGACTACATTTTTTTATGCCAGCGCATTTGGTGCCCTGTGTCGAAGTTGTTTATGGTCCAAAAACGTCACCTCTTGTCGGCGAAAGCCTGTCACGCCTCATGACGGCATGCGGCATGGTGCCAGTGAGGGTAAAAAAAGATTTACCTGGTTTTTTAGCCAACCGGCTGCAACATGCTTTATCACGCGAAGCCTTTTGGATGGTGGATGAAGGTATTGCAAGTTTGGAGGATATTGATAAAGCGGTGCGCTTTGGCTTTGGCTTTCGTTATTTAGCTGCTGGCCCCGTGTTACAGCGTGATCATGCCGGCCTTGATATTCATGCCGCTGCAGGCGCGAGCATTTATCCATCGCTTAACAATTCTCCACAAATTGCGCAATGCTTAGCAGAGCCTGCAGCCCATGGCAAATTGGGCATGAAAACCGGTGAGGGGTTTTTTCAATGGACGCCAGAAACGATTCGAGCAGAGCGAGAGCGCTATAACAATCTTTTAAGGGCTAGCTTGCAATTAATTCAAAAAGAATTACCTGAAATTAAATAAATTATTTTTAAGATAAATCGGCAATATGTAAGCGGCGCAATTGTGGGGCAAGATAGTAAGTGCAGGTTACCACTGCAATTGTGGCAATTCCGCCAAAAATAATTGAGGGCACTAGTCCCATTAAGCTGGCAGCAATGCCTGATTCGAGTGCGCCGAGTTCATTCGAAGAGCCAATAAAAATACCGTTGATAGCACTGACTCTGCCACGCATTTGATCCGGGGTAGTGAGCTGCATAATCGAACCGCGAATGACCACCGATACTGAGTCACAGCAGCCCGATAGCATTAAGAAGCTTGCCGCTACCCATAACTCAGTCGACAGCCCAAAGCCAACAATGGCCAAGCCAAAGCCCGCAACCGACATTAATAAATAACGGCCCGAGTTATATAGCATGGGTTTGCGAGCCAAGATAACGCCTGTAATCACTGCCGCGAGTGCGGGTGAGGCACGTAAAATACCTAAAGTTTCTGGTCCAGCATGTAAAACTTCTTTCACAAAAGCTGGCAAGATTGACACCGCACCCCCCAGCAAAACTGCAAACATATCGAGGGCCATTGTCGCTAAAATTAACTCGTGCTTACGAACATAATTAAAGCCCTCTAAAAAACTCGTAAAAAAATGAGCCCTTACCGTGCTGAGCTGCGGTTTTTGCGCTTGAATAAGCCAAGCACCATACAAGCCGACTCCAGCGCAGAGTCCAGCTAGACAATAAGTCCACGATAGACCAGCAAAGCCAATGAGTAGGCCGCCGATACCGGGCCCCGCAACCACACAAATTTGAAATACCGAAGAAGCGAGCGCGGTGTAGCGGGTGAGTTCTGCACGCGGAATAATTTGGCCAAAGATGGCCGTATACGAGGGGCGCATCAGCGCTCTACCGATACCTAGAAAGGCAACTGCCGTATAAATAAGGGGTACTGGTGGACTCATTAAATTGAGCGCAATAGCCACCAGAAAAAAGGCTACACCGATATGAATAGAGCAGGCAATGGCCGCAATCAAACGTCGCGAGTAGGTATCGACTGCGTGACCTGAGTAAAGCGCAAAAGCAAAGTAGGGTACTAGCTCCGCTAAGCCAACTAACCCCAGTGACACCACGCTATTCGTTAGCTCATAAATATGCCAACCCACTGCAACCATGATAATTTGGTAGTTGAGGGTGACGCCTATGCGGTAGATTAAAAGCGTTTGAAAAGCTTGGCGAGTGGACATCTCGAGTTTATGCTCCAAAGAGGAGTCGTAGCGGCGAAGTAATGAGGGTGAGCAACCAAATAAAAAAAGCACTGAGCGGCTGCATCCACCAAGTGGTAATGAAACCGGTGAAAGCTAAACCGAGCACAATAAAAAATCCCCAGGGCTCTATTTTTCCTAAAGCAATGGATTGACGCACGGGTAAGAGGCCAGACAAAATTCGGCCACCGTCTAATGGTGGCAAGGGAAATAAATTGAACACTAGCAAGCCAATATTCCAGAGCACCCCTGCTTTAGCCATGGAAATAAAAAAAGTCTCATCGATACCGAATCCTTGCAAGGTAATCCAGAGAAAGGCCCAGACGATGGCTTGGATAAAATTCGAGCCGGGGCCAGCCAAAGCAACCCAAATCATATCGATTTTGGGGTTACGTAAATGGTCAAAGCGAACAGGTACTGGTTTCGCGTAACCAATTAAAAACGAAGACCCCATTAAAATAAGTGCTAAGGGGATTAAGATGGTGCCCACCAAGTCGATGTGCTTGGCTGGGTTAAGGGTCACTCGGCCTAGCATGTATGCCGTGTTGTCGCCAAAACGCTTAGCCGCATAACCATGGGCTGCCTCATGTATGGTAATGGCAAAAATGAGCGGAATTGCATTAATGGCGACAGCTTGGATAGAATAGTCAGTAATCATGACAATATGATATCGATAGGAGCAAATTGTGACGGAAGAAAAGAAACCAGCAAGTAAGAATCCAGCCAAGCCAGCGGCGGGTAAACCCCCGGCACGTCCTGTAGCGAAAGGCCCACAGAGCTTAGGCGGGCGTCCGCAGGCAGGCTTTGGTGGCGGCAAGGGCATGATGCGCAAGGCTGGCCGTGGGCGTTAAGAATCACGAAGCGAGGCGCTTAGGTGGCAGAAGTAGGAGCTTGGCTTCTGAATAGGGGATAATTCAAATATGAGGAATGCACTAGGGGATCAAAATGAATGAATGGCATGGTGAGGAAAAATCGGCAATTAATCGTAAGATTATTGTTTTAGTTGTAATGCTTGCGGTAGCAACGAGCTTGGCTATTTTGTTTGCGATTACTGCTGCCCATATTGGATACGTTTTTAGATAAACGTTAACCGTATACAGTTACAACCCCTTGTTTTTCTTGGCCATGGAAGCCCTATGTATGCGCTTGAGGCTAATCGGCATACCAAAGCTTGGGCCGAATTAGGAAAAAATCTCCCTCGTCCCGACGCGATTTTAGTCATTTCAGCCCATTGGTTAACCCGCGGCGTTTGGGCTACCGCAATGCAAATGCCCCAAACAATTCATGATTTTGGTGGCTTTCCAGATGCCCTATTTCAGTTGCAGTACCCTGCTCCTGGCAGCCCTAATTTAGCGCAACGGGTAAAAACCTTATTAGCACCGCTGACCGCAGTGGTTTTAGAAGAAAATGAATGGGGTATCGATCACGGTGCTTGGTCGGTACTGCGCTACCTCTATCCTGCAGCCGATATACCAGTAGTGCAAATGAGTTTAAATGGCGGCTTAGACGCGCAAGGCCATTACGATTTAGCTCGTCAATTAGCCCCCCTGCGAGCAGAAAATATTTTAATTCTGGCGAGTGGCAATGTAGTTCATAACCTACGCCTCATTCATTGGCAGGCAGATGCTACCCCTTATCCTTGGGCTCTGGAGTTTAATCATTTCTTTTTACAGGCGTTGCAAGCAAACCAGTATCAGGCTTTAATTGACTACGAAAGTCTTGGTGAGGCGGCCCGCTTAGCGATTCCAACACCTGAGCATTATTGGCCGGCACTTTATCCGCTAGCTTTACAGCAGCCAGGTGAAAAAGTTACTGTCATTACTGATGGAATTGAAATGAGCTCAATTAGTATGTTGAGCTTCATCATCCACTAGGACCCCTATTTTTTGACCCTAGTGGCTGTCCCAAATTTATTCAGGCTTGATGTTATGAGCCTTTACTACTGCACTCCACTTAGCCGCTTCTGCTTTAATCAGTGCTGCAAAGTCTGCCGGTGTACCACCGCCAATTTCATTACCTTGCGCAAGCATCAATTCACGAAACTGGGGATCTTTTAATGCTTCGTTGGCCACTGCATTGAGTTTATCAATAATTGCTTTGGGTGTGCCTTTGGGGGCGACCAAACCTTGCCAATTGAGCACCTCAACTTTGGGGTAGCCAAGCTCGGTGAAGCTAGGGATATTAGGTAACAACGGTGAACGTTTTTTGCTGGTAATAGCCAAGGCGCGTAATTTATCGCCTTTAATGCTTGGCATGGCTGAATACATTTGATCAAACATCATGTCAACATTACCCGCCATTAAATCGGTTAGACCTGCAGACCCACTTTTATAAGGTACATGAATCATTGTTATACCGGCGCTATCCATAAATACTTCAGCTGAAAGTTGGTGGCTACCACCGATACCCCCAGAAGAAAAAGTCAGAACACCAGGCTTTGCTTTAGCCGCAGCAACAATATCTTGCACAGTTTTATAGGGCGATTTAGGATTAACCACTAAAACTAAAGGCCCTTTTTCGATTAATACAATCGGTACGAGATCGGCTTCAGGATCGTAGCGTAAATTACCAAATAAACTTTTATTAACGGCTAGGGGGGCAAAATTCCCCATGCCAATGGTGTACCCATCTGGCGCAGCCCGGGCAATAAATTCGGTACCAATATTACCGCCAGCACCAGCTTTATTTTCCACGATGATGCTTTGCTTCAAAATTGCGCTCATGCGCAGGGCAATTTGACGGCTACGTGAATCTGCACCGCCACCAGCACCATAAGGCACGATGAAATTAATCGGCTTACTGGGATAGTCTGCTTGTGCATGACTAAGGCTGATATTGCAACTAGCACCGATTAAGCCCAGCGCAATGAAGGCAATTCGAACCCAAGGTAAATTGTTTAGTTTAGACATGTCATGCTCCACGTTTTGAAGGAATTGAGATTAGTACGTTCAAGTGAAATAGGAATAACTTAAATAATACCGAATAAACCGCATAGGGCGCCCAGCAAAATAAGCCATAAGGGGTGCCAAGGCGTTAGCAGCATGATAGCAAGGGTGCCCAGAGTAATGACATAAGCTACGACCCCATGATTAATTTGCCAGGATATTTGCCACGCGGAAGCAAGCACTAACCCAATTGCGAGGGCCGCCGCCGCATACTGAATAGCTTGCTGATGTTGCACATTTTTCATACTCTGAATATAGCGTTGTAACCAGAAAATAAGAATAGAAGAGGGCCAAGCAATAGCCAGAGTCGCCACTAAGGCTCCAAATACGCCGTAAACATGCCAACCAATTAAGGTGACAGTCATAAAGTTAGGGCCTGGGGCTGCTTGTGCAATGGCAAAATAGTTGGCAAAGGTTTGGGCATCAATCCAATGCTCTTGGTTGACTGATATATCGTAGAGCACGGGCAGTAAGGCATTGACGCCGCCAAAGGCAATTAAAGAAAAAGCCGAGAATTGAAGAAATAGACCGAGAAGGACGCTCATGGTTGCTTGACCTTACCCCACGCGAGCCACAAGCCCAGCGGCAGAGCGATAAGTACCACCCAGCCAAGCGCTAAGTGAAATACGGTTGCTGCGACAAACGTGACTGCTACCACAATGAACATCAGCGGATAGTGAAATTCATCGCGCATCATTTTGAAGCCAGTGGCGGCAATTAACCCTACGCCAACTGCAGAGATGCCACGCAAGACGCCTTGGACTGCAGTCAGGTAGCCGTACCGATCATAGAGTGCCGCTAACACCAATACCAAGCTGATTGGACCCAGCATCAAGCCTGCTACTGCGGCAATAGCACCTTTGACACCAGCAAAGCGTGAACCAATGCAAACGGCTAAATTCATAATATTAGGCCCAGGCACGATTTGACATATACCTAATATGGCGTTGAACTCATGCGCGGTTAACCATTTATTTTGTTCAACAACCGTCCTGCGCGCCCAAGGTAGCACGCCGCCAAAGCCCGATAATCCAATTTTGGTAAAGCCAATAAATAGTTGTTTGGGACTGACTGATTTCAAGTTAAGGCTTAAATGGATGCGGTAGGGGTTTGTTATCGAGCCAGGCCATTAAGGTTTGCGTGATGCCGTCAGCAAAGGCGGCAAAAATAGGTTCGGCAATAAAGCCTAAGTGGGGCGTAACTAATAAATTAGGGGTTTTACGCAAAGGATCACCAATAGGTAGTGGTTCAAGATCAAATACATCGATTGCGGCTTGGCCTGGGTGACCGTCAGCCAAGGCCGCAGGCAGGGCTTGCATATCAATTAAGCTAGCGCGCGAGGTGTTCACCAGAATGGCATCGGATCGCATCAGAGCTAATTTTTCCGCGTTGATTAAACCTTTGGTATGAGGCCCAGCTACTAAATGCAGGCTGACGACTTTTGCGGTACTAAGTAGCTCATCAAGAGTGACAGATTTTGTGTTCTCAGCTGCTGCGCGCTCTACAGTCATGCGTGGGCTCCAAGTGACCACTTCCATGCCAAAGGCTTGGCCGACGCGGGCTACTCGACTACCAATCGCACCTAAACCAATAATGCCCAAGCGTTCGCCACTCAGCATTGGCAGAACAGATAGTGCGTCACGCCAGCCACCTTGGACGATTAACTGATTTTGTTCAAGTAGGCGTTTAGAAGCACCCAAAATTAAAGCCCAAGTTAATTCGGCAGTAGTTTCTTTTGATGGCCCACCAGGGGAACAAGCCATGGGAATATTGCGCTCGACTAGCGCAGTAGCTTCAAGAGTGCCATTACGCTCGCCAGTAAACATCAAAAATTTGAGTTTATTTAAGCGCTTGAGGAGGGCTTTATTTAAGGGCGCACGGTCGCGCACAATCGCAATGGCATCAGCATCTTTAATTACCTCAAAGAGCGCCTCATCGCGAAGCGGTTGATGATGGAAGCTTAGATTCGCACGTTGTTCAAGTGCATCCCAATTTGAGAAACGGCGAATGGCTTGCTCATAGTCACCTAGAATGACGATATTTGGACGCGTTTTCATCTGCATATTTCCTCTAGTGTTACGAAGGAATACTTAAGCGCAAGATGGTGTGTAAATCGGGCGCTTTACCCAGACTCCATAGTGCTGCAATTAATTGCTGGGTTTTTTCTTTGCCAATAATGGGCTCCGCCAAACTGGTAAATTTAGCTTCGAGTTGGGCATCGCTCATGGGATTTTCAATCGATCCAATTGCATGTTCAACAAACACATGCACTTGCTGCCCACTTTTTAAGAAGGCCGTGACATCAACTGCTGCTTCGCTGATTGAAGCATCAATCGTGGCATGAACTTTATCGCGCAAAGCAACGACATCGGCACGGGTAACGATGTCATCAGCATATTCACTTTCAGCGGCTTGACCAAAAATAAGCCCAACAGCACAACCATGATAAACACTAAATTTACCCTCAAGACCCCGCTGCGGGGTTTTCTTGCCAGTTAGTTCTAACACTAAAGGATGAACTTTTATTTCAAGGCGTTCTACTTCATCTGGCTTCACGCCTTGCGCTCTAAGTTGTACACACGCATCGATACTTGGATGAATCACAATGCCGCAAGCAAAAGGTTTATAGGTATTAAGGGAAATTTCAAATACCTTACCTAGACCGCGCTCGATTTCAGACCAATCGGCTTTGGTTGAAACGGTCTGGACATATCCTCGACCAGCCTCAAGCGCTTTACTGCTAGCAGTAAAGCCGTGTTTTGCTAATAAAGCTGAAAGTTGACCTGCTCGTGCCGCTCCACCAGGATGAAATGGTTTAGTCATCGTGCCAAATTGTTCCCGCATCCCAATGGGTTGCGAAGCGGCAATTCCGAGTGCCATGGTAGTTTGTTGGGCATTGAGCCCCATTAAGCGAGCACTCGCTGCGGCTGCGCCTAACATTCCAGTTGAGCTGGTAATGTGCCAACCACGATGGTAGTGATCGGGATACATACAATTACCAATCCGACATTCAACATCAATCCCTAAAACCAGCGCATCAATCAGCTTACGACCATTGGTATTAATATGTTCGCCTAAAGCCAAAATAGCGGAGGCTACGGGTCCAGCAGGATGAATCACAGTTTTTAAGTGGGTGTCGTCAAAGTCGAAGGTGTGCGAACTAATGCCATTAATTAGCGCCGCACCCGCCATATCAACCCGTTCTTTGCGGCCCAGAATAGTGGCTTGTGGGGCAGGTTGAAATTCTTGAATTGCCGCTAATGATGTGGCAACGCTTTCGTGTTGAGCTGCGCCAATTGCACAGCCGAGCCAGTTTAAAAAAGTGCGATGGGCTTCATGTTCGACTTCAGGAGTCCAGCCCCGACTGGGATGCTTGGCAACAAAATCAGCCAGAATTTGGGTAACAGGTGGGGCGTTAAGATCGGCTGCTGCTTGAATTGTGTTTGACATGATGGGTTCTAGCGCTTTATTTAATTATTTATTCGATTTCGATTTTTCGGTCTTTGACAACTTTAGTCCAGCGGGCAATGTCGTCGGCCATATAACGCCCAAATTGGCTGGATGACATGGGCATGACTACTAATGCTTCGCTGGTTAACTTCGCCGCAAACTCGGGATTATTTAAAACCTTATTCAATTCCATGTTTAATTTATTGACAAGAACTTCAGGCATTTTTGCGGGACCAACAATACCGTACCATTGTTGACCTTCAAACCCAGCGTAGCCGAGCTCTTTAAAAGTGGGCACATTGGGAATCGCCGGGTTTCGGTTTGGGCCAGTTACGGCAAGCGGGCGAATTTTATCGGTATCAATATAGGGCAGCGCAGCAAAGAGTGCGGGAAACATCGCTTGGGTTTGCCCACCCATTAAATCAGTAAAAGCCGGAGCAATTCCTCGGTAAGGAATGTGAACTAAATAAATACCCGACTCATTCTTAAATTGTTCCATTGATAAATGCGTGAGAGTACCAGGGCCAGCTGAACCATAACTTAATTTAGCGGGATTTTTTTTAGCATAGGCAATAAATTCTTTCACGTTCTTTGCGGGTATGGACATGTTTAAAACAAGGACATTTGGAGTTGCGCCAATCATGCCAATCGGCGTGAAATCTTTAATTGCATCATAAGGAAGCTTGCGGACTGCAGGGTTAGTGCCATGGGTGCCGACATAACCAATCATCAGGGTGTAGCCGTCAGGAGCAGCTTTGGCAGTCGCTTGCGAGGCAATAATGCCGCCCCCGCCAGTGAGGTTCTCAACGATGATGGTTTGCCCTAAAGCATGACCTAAGCGTTCAGCCACAGTGCGGGCAATTTTATCAAGGCCGCCACCAGCAGCAACTGGTGCTAGCAAACGAATCGATTTATTAGGGTAGGGAGCAGGTTGTGCTAGCCCAGATAGGGACCAACCCAAAGTAAAACAGCCCAGCGCAACTATTTGTATAGATAAAAAAATCGGCGGTAGCCGATTAACTAGTTGGTTCATGAATTTATCCCCGAATATGATGCTTATTATGTTAATTATATTTCTTGTTCTATTTTTTTTAAGACTTTGCTGAGAGCTAGAAATATTTACAAGGTTATTTTACTATTTTAATCCGTTGTTTGCGGATCGATTGCTCAAGACCAATAGTTGCAAGATTTGGCTCGAGTGCTTCACGTTCGTCGAAAACAAAACAGGTGCCCTGATAATGATTTGACCCGACTTCTTCAAAATACTTCAAGATCCCACCCTCTAATTGATAGCTATGTTGGGCACCTAATTCACGCATGTAGATACCCGATTTTTCACAGCGAATTCCGCCCGTACAAAAGCTGACGACGGTTTTATTTTGTAAGTCTGCAAGGTGCGGCTGAATTGCGGCAGGAAAGTCACTGAATTTTTCAAGCTGCAAGTTCAGGGCATTTATAAAAGTACCGTATTCCACTTCAAAGCCATTACGGGTGTCGAGCATGACTACTGGTCGACCCAGATCATCGGCACCACGATCTAGCCAAGCACATAACTGTTGAGGGGAAATAAATTGGGCGCGACCTTTTTTAGGTTGAATGGTGGGATGATTCATGCGGATAATTTCTGCTTTAATTTTGATCAGCAATCGACGAAACGGTTGCACATCAGACCAACTTTCTTTCGCTTCAATTTGGGCAAAGCGCGGATCATTCCGTAGCCAAGCGACAAAAGTACGCACGGCATTTTCAGTGCCCGCGAGAAATAAATTGATACCCTCAGGTGCAAGTAAGATGGTCCCCTTCAAATGAAGGCGCTCACACTCTGCCAAAGCGCTTTGGCGCAATTCGCTGGGATTTTCAATCTCCACAAATTGGTAACTAGCAATATTTAAAATGGGCGACATACCCTATTATCAAACAAGATGAATACTGACTATCGAGGGCGCACTGCGCTAGAGCGCGAAGGCGGTTAAACTGAGGCGCTTGCTTGCTGGCGAGGCTTAGTCTAAACAAGCCTATTGTCAACCCTAAGCGAGCCCAAACAAGGTATAAAGATCCGCAAAACGCTGTATTTAGGAGATGAGTATGAGTTACCGAAGCAAATTAAAAACCTGCCTTTTTAGCTTTATTTTTGGCCTTGCAGCTTGTTTGCTCGGGTTCAACGCCTTTAGCCAAACCAGTCGCATTGCTGCTGGCTTAGGCACTTGGCCGACCCAAAAACCAGTGCGTCTGATTGCGGTTTTTCCTCCTGGCGGTTCGGTTGATCAGGTGGCGCGAATTTTGGCGCCCGCTATTCAGGCTGAACTCAAACAAAATGTGATTGTGGAAAATATTGGTGGTGCTTCTGGCGTAATCGGTACTGGGGCGATGGTGCGCTCAGATCCTGACGGTTACACTTTTGCAATTGTTTTTGATACACATGGCGTGAATCCTAGTATCAAAGATAAATTACCCTACGACACCATCACTGACATTGCGCCAGTTACCTTAATTGGCACCTCAGCTATGGTCTTGGTAGCTAGTAAAAACTCGGGAATTAAAACTTTTCAGCAATTAGTGGAAGAGTCGAAAGCCAAGAAAAAGTTTAACTATGGCTCAATTGGGGTCGGTAGCTTAGGGCATTTAGCCATTGCGCGTTTAGCCAAAACTGCAGGCTTTGATTGGGTACACGTACCTTATCGGGGGGGTGGGCCTTTAATGCAAGATATTCTGGGTGGCCAGGTGCCCCTTGCTATTGGCTCGGTGTTTTTAGTCAAGCCGCATATCGATAGCGGTGGTGTTATTCCTTTGGCAGTCACTACTACTAAACGTACTGCCGAATTACCGAAAGTTCCCACGATTGCAGAAAGTGGTTTCCCGGGATTTAATGCGCCAGCATGGTGGGCGGTATTAGCACCGGCTAAAACGCCACCAGCGATTGTGAATGCGATGAATCAAGCGGTTACTAAAGCGCTAAAAAGCCCAGCAGTCGCCGATAAATTGCGCGCTCAAGGCATTGAGATTGTGGCTGGCGGACCCGAAGCTACTAAAGATTGGATTGGTAAGCAGATTGCCCTATGGGGTAAGTTTGTGATCGAAAATGGTATTAAAGATACGCCTTAATTAATACCGTTCATTTAGTCACCTTATTTCTCCAGAAAGCTAACTGATGACCAATCGCGCCATTGACTATCAACCACTTGATATCGCAGAACCGGCTGAATTAGTGGCCGCAATTCGTAAACGTCGTGGCGGACAATTGATTAATTTAGACCGCATGCTTTTGCATAGCATTCCTGTGGCACGGGGCTGGAACGCATTTATTGGTGAAATTCGGGAAAATTTATCGCTGGATCCAAAGCTACGTGAATTAGCAATGTGTGGTGTGGCCGTGTTAAATGGTGCGGAGTATGAGTTTTTTCATCATGCTCCGCCATTTCGTAAAGCCGGCGGCACCGAAGAGCAAGTAGAGGCTCTACGTCACATTGGCGAGAGTAGCTTTCCACAAGAGCGTTTTAATGCAGTAGAACTTGATACTGTGAAGCTCACTTTACAAATGACGCGTGATGTAGTGGTGGATAAAACCGTTATCAACCATTTACAAAAAGCCTTAGGCAATACGGCAGTGGTGGAATTGGTAAGCGTGATCGCCGCCTACAATATGGTTTCACGTTTTCTCATCGCGCTTGATATTAACCCTGAAGATCATCCCCCCGCTTAAGCGCGACACTACATTTGCTCCCTGAGCGCTTCACAATATGGCAGTAAGCAATTAATATGCTTAACACTCCAATAAGCCAATGTGCAGTAATGACCCATTCGCGAGTATCGCCACTGCCGTAATAGAGTAATTGACCAGAGATCATTAGCACCATCAGGACTGTAGTGAAACCAAGTCCACTGAGAATATTTTTATTCAAATGCAGGCCAAGCCGAATATGTAGGGGCAGAGCGGCACCAAAAATAATCGTTACTGCCATTGCCGATACCCCATGCAAAATAAGTACCCATCGATTAGCCACAAAGCTAAGTTCAGTAGCCCATTCTTGAATAAGCAGATAGAGAAGACCGCTCCCCATGCAAATACAAAAACTAGGATAACTTAATTGCCTCTGCCAGTTTGGCATCACCTTAGGAGTAGATTTTGTTAAAGACTGACTGGGCGACTTCATTTTTGGAGCAACTTTATTCATGGTAAAAAATCACAGGTTTAGCGCTAAATCGCTCAAAGCAGGGATGCCTTACATCATTTGAAAGTATCAATACCTTAGTTAAGGCATCGGCGTGTACACAATGCGGCGCTATAACTGAATAGGAATGGGGTGAGTCACTTCGTAACCCTGCTGTAGGGTGAACAATGCCTTGACGTTCTGTTTGTGCTTGATCGTGGCGATAAAAATAATTAGCTGAACTAGCAACTGCACCATTTTGTAATTCACCTAACTCGATCAAACTTTGCCATTGATGCGGCAGGCGAATATAAATTTTTTGTCCACTTGCGCCAAATACTCTGAGGTCTCCTCCAGCATTTACACAACCTGCAGCAACCCCTTGTTGCAGTAAATTTTCGACCGCACAGTCAACCGCATACCCTTTTGCAATACCACCTAGATTTAAGCATAAAGGTCGTTTTGCATAAACTAGGCCATTGGGAAGAAATTCCAGATCAGCCAGATCACCAAAGGCTGCCCGCGCTTTTTTTAATTTAATGGTGCGCTGACCAATTCCGCAGTTAAATAAACCAGCAGAGTGCACAAAGATCTGTTGGGCAATTAATAAGATTGTCTTTAATTCAGTCGAGATGCTTAGTGGCCTTAAATGTACTAAGCGATTGAAATGTGAAAGCTCACTGTCGTCTGCATAAAAATTTAGTCTGCTCTGGATCTCGCTAATAGTAGTAAAAGCTTTTTCGATGCAGTATTTAAGATCGCGATATGCAATCGAATGTCCTGTGTAGGTATGCGCAGATATATCCACATAGGTGCCTAATAAGGGTTTACAGCGCTTTAAACTTCGCCAATCAGTTTGGTTCATTTAGTTGGCAACCTTAAGCGCTATTTCATAGAAATGCATCACCCGCTTTACACCATCAGTAATGTGCTTACTAGAAAGAGTAGCCCCTGAAATATTTTGGATATCGCGATTGAGTTTAAGCGGGTCTTGCGCTGTTTTACCTACAAATTGTTGGCGCCATTGCTGCTCAGCTACTTCATAGCCATATGATTCTCGGTACTCTAAAATTTCAACCCCCTGAATGCGTCCTGTAGAGCTTATACCAACGGCATAGCGAATCATTTCATGTTTGCCAACGACTTCATCGACTATAAGATAGTTACCTGCTTGATCATGCCAAATGTGCTCACCGCGAAAGGGGTAGTGCACCCCAGATATTTTTTTCATGCTGGATTGAAGTGAAGAATGAATAATCATCGGCTGCAAAGTAAATTTCTTACTAGGAAAGATGATTTTTTGCGCTTGTTCGGCCGAGATATAAATCTTGGCGTGGGCGAGGCTAGCCCCACTAATAACGCTAGCCCCCGTCAAAAACATAATTGAACTAGGTTTCCAAAGCATGTTGCGATTTCTTAGCTAAATGGAAAACCAATTTTGGCAATAATTTCATTCGTGCCATGGCTATCCCAGACATTGCCTCCAGAGCACTCTGCCGTACCTTCACCCATGCATTGCCCATCTATTTGGTAACGCCAAGCAAGTGTGGCCCACCAATTTTTATCCGCATAGTGCAAATTGGGCCCAATGAAGTTGGCAGTTTGCACTTGGTTTTGCCAGAAATAGCTGTTGTAATCGGTGTGATATCGATACTCAATACCAGCTGACCATTTAGGCGCAAATCGGTAGCTTGCCCCGAGTAAAACATCAATTAACGATTCAGGAATGGTTTCGCCAGTCGATTTCAACTGCTCATTTTCTAAGACGAGGTTGCCGGCCAAAATTAAACGATCATCAATAAAGTTAGCTTGCACTAGAAGGCGCGACTCAAATGCATTTTTCAGTTTTCCTAAAGTAGGCTCTAAATAAATTCCCACGCCAATAGGTTGAGTAACAGGGTTGGTAATCCGCCAAATACCTTCTAATGAGCCGCCATCTAAGCCAGTTTTACCGTAGCCATCAAATTCATTGGCACTATCTGGAACCCCGTACCCAGAAGTACAAGAGACGGCATCACCACAAACCTCAGGATTAAGGTAATTTTGCGAGGCATCAACTGAATAGGCATTGAGATAAGCCGCCACTTGAATATCATCCGTTAGGCCGTATTCCAGCTCAGAACGCGAATACCAAAAATCGTATTTCCCGTTCGCTTGACCAGTTGTTAATTGCAAGCGTTGCTCAAACTCGAGGCTACCTTTGGGTTGTAAATCAAGGGTATAAATCCACCCAAATAGGCCTTCACCCGCACTTGCTAAACTACTGACTGAAATTAGGCCAGCACAGAGGTATTGTTTTAGGCCTAGCGGGAATGATTGTTTTCTTACTGCCATTATTTCTCCTTGGTGAATACGTTGATGAACTGAGTGGGTGAGGAGAAATTCTAAATGAGAACAATTATCAACTACATAATTGTGGGATTATTCGGATAAGAAAAAAAGAGGTTAAGCTATGCGCATGAAGCAAAAGGGAGGGCAGTAGTGATCCAAAAAATCGTCGCCAATACAGCCGAAGCAGTGAGAAATATTTTGGATGGCGCCACCATTCTGGTGTCAGGATTTGGAGGCGCAGGCCTACCATTTCAGCTTTTAGATGCCCTCCTCGAACAGGGCGCTAAAGACTTAACCATTGTGAGTAACAATGCTGGTAATGCGGGTTTGGGGATTGCTAAATTAATTGCTAATGGACGGGTACGCAAAATGATCTGTTCATTTCCACGTCAACCTGAATCTGGGGCTTTTGATGATTTATTTCGTGCTGGAAAAATTGAATTGGAATTAGTGCCACAAGGCACTTTAGCCGAGCGTATACGTGCTGGCGGTGCAGGTATAGGCGCTTTTTTCACCCCTACTGCTTATGGCACTGAACTAGCAGTTGGCAAAGAGATTAAAGAGATCAATGGTGTTCAACAAATTTTAGAAATGGCGATTCAAGCCGATTTCGCATTAATTAAAGCTGATCTAGGTGATCGTTGGGGCAATTTAACGTATCACGGTACAGGCCGTAATTTTGGGCCTGTCATGGCTACTGCCGCAACGTGCACGATTGCTCAGGTAAATCGGCTGGTGGAATTAGGAGAATTAAATCCCGAGACGATTATTACCCCCGGGATTTTTGTGAAGCGCGTGGTCTGTATCGGTGAACGGGAGAAAAAATGACTCTCAAAATAAATTCAAGGCGGGGCTTAGCATGGATCTAAGTCAGCTTAAAAAGCGTAGTACTGCAGAGATTGCTAAACGCATCGTCGCAGACATACCCGATGGCGCAACGGTGAATTTAGGGATTGGTCAGCCAATGACTATTTCCAATTATTTACCGCCTGATCGCGAAATTATTTTGCATAGCGAAAATGGTTTGCTGGGTATGGGGCCTTTAGCTGTAGGCGAACAAATAGACGAAGAAATTGTTAATGCGGGTAAACAACCTGTCACGATGCTGCCTGGCGCATCATTGTTTCATCATGCTGATTCATTCGCCATGATTCGCGGAGGGCACATTGATATTTGTGTTTTAGGCGGCTTTCAGGTTTCAGTAGCAGGTGACTTAGCTAATTGGCGTACTGGCGATCCCAAGGCCATTCCAGCAGTAGGTGGAGCGATGGATTTAGCTTTAGGGGCAAAAAAATTATTTGTGATGATGGAACATCTGACTAAATCAGGTGTATCTAAGATTGTTAATACTTGTACCTACCCCATTACAGGGCTAGCCGTGGTTGATTGTATTTATACCGATTTAGCAACAATTTTAGTTACCCCAAGTGGGCTTGTTGCACTCGATTGGGTGGACGGTTTAAGCTTTGAGCAGTTGCGTGAACTCAGTGGAGTTGAGCTACGCAATGGCAAAAGCAGTTAAGTTGATGCAGATCAGAAGAGCGCGGCAGATTACATCATGAGACAAGAATATCGTTTTATATCCCTATTTACTTCGGGACTGGCTACTTTACTGGTCTTATGCGGTACTGCGGTATTCGCGGCGACCGATAACTCGACCTATCCATCGAAAACCATACGCTTGATTGTCGGGTTTTCTCCTGGCGGAGCAGCGGATACGGTAGGGCGCTCGTTAGCAGAAAATTTATCGTTACGCCTAGGTCAATCAGTCATTGTTGAAAACCGTGCAGGGGCCAATGGCAATATCGCTGCAGAATTAGTCGCGCGTTCAGCGCCTGATGGCTATGTTTTATATTTTCCTTCGATTGGCCAAGCAGTCAATGCTTCGCTGTATAAGAATCTCAATTACGATCCGATTAAAGACTTTACGGCAATTGGTAGCGTTTTTTCGGCGCCTAATATGTTCGTGGTGCCGATGAGTTCGCCCTATAAGACAGTGGGCGAGCTCATTACCGCAGCTAAAGCAAGCCCAGGCAAACTCACTTTTGCTTCTAGCGGTAATGGCACCTCAGTCCATTTATCGGCTGAACTTTTCATGAAAATGGCCAATATTGATTTAGTCCATATTCCCTACAAAGGAACTGGTAGTGCAATGGCCGATATTATTTCGGGGCAAGTAGATATGGCTTTCCCGAATTTACCCAGTGCATTACCGCAAGTGAAGGCTGGAAATTTGCGGGCTTTGGGTGTTACTACCGCCAAGCGCTCCCCTTCAGCCCCCAATATACCAACCATTGCAGAAGCAGGTGTACCTGGGTATGACATGGGCACATGGTATGGCTTAGTGGGTCCAGCGGGCTTACCAGTAGAGATTCGGAATCGTTTAAATAAAGAACTACAACTGATTTTGGCTGATCCTAAATTTAAAGATAAATTAATTGCGCAAGGAGCTGATCCAATGCCAGGCACTCCAGAACAATTTACCCGCTTTATTTCCAGTGAAGTTGAGCGCTGGCGCAAGTTAATAGTGCAATCGAAAATTACCATTGAATAATTGCGCTGGTCCGCTAGGAATTACGAATGTCATCTAAATCAAACGCCTGCATTGTAGGTATTTATGAACACCCACTACGGGTAGCGCCTAATCATACGGTGGCGCAATTGCATGCTGAGGTAGCTCGAGGTGCGCTATTAGATGCAGGCTTAAGCTTAAATGATGTTGATGGCTACTTTTGTGCTGGCGATGCTCCAGGAATGGGCCCAGTGTCGATGGTCGATTATTTGGGCTTAAAAAAGGTTAACTATCTTGATTCAAGCGATATTGGTGGCGCTTCTTATTTAGCGCATGTAAATCATGCTGCTCGCGCAATCGCCCAAGGGCAGTGTAAGGTTGCTTTGATTACCTTAGCAGGCCGGCCTAAATCAGAGGGTTCGAGCGGTACACAGGTGCGCAGTCAACATGCATCTGCGCCCGACTTTGCTTTTGAAAAACCCTACTCACCAGCGCCATTAAATACGTATGCGATGTGTGCCATGCGCCATATGTTCGAATTTGGCACTACCAGCGAACAGCTGGCGTGGATTAAAGTAGCCGCCTCAGCGCATGCGCAACATAATCCCCATGCTTTACTGCGGGAAGTGCTAACGGTAGAAGATGTTTTAAGCTCGCCAATGATTGCTGATCCCTTGCACCGAGCCGATTGTTGTGTGGTAACCGATAGCGGCGGCGCAGTAATTGTGGTGCATCCCGATATCGCTAAGTCATTAAAGCGCCCAGTAGTACAAATGCTGGGTGCTGCTGAATCGGCTAAAGGACAAATGGGTGGCAAGGTCGATTTAACCTATTCTGGTGTAGCTTGGACTGGCCCTCGCGCGTTTGCAGAAGCCGGTATAACGCCAAAGCAAATTCGGTATGCCTCGATTTACGATAGTTTTACTATCACCGTATTAATTCAGTTAGAAGATTTGGGTTTTTGTAAAAAAGGCGAAGGTGGTCGTTTTGTCGAGCACGGCCAGTTAATCGCTGGTAAAGGTTCGCTAGCTTTTAATACTGATGGTGGTGGCTTATGCAACAACCATCCAGCCAATCGTGGCGGTATGACGAAGATCATTGAGGCAGTGCGCCAATTACGCGGTGAAGCCCATCCGGCAGTGCAAATTCCGAATCTGGAATTTGCTTTAGCCTCTGGCATTGGCGGCGCTCTGGGAACGCGCCACGGTGCAGCCACCTTAATTATGGGCAGAGTGTCATGAGCAATATTTTGAATGTGCCCTTGCCAAGCCCAGTGATTAATGCCGAAAATAAGCCGTTTTGGGAGGCGGCTCAAGAGGGGCGTTTGTTATTAAAAATGTGCTCAACTTGCAATGAACCCCATTTTTATCCGCGAACGATTTGCCCGCATTGTGGCAGCGATCAAACCCGTTGGGTTGAGTCGAGCGGTAAAGGCGAAATTTATTCGTTTACCGTTATGCGCCGTGGCGTAGAGGTACCATTTGCCATGGCTTATGTGACCTTAGAAGAGGGCATCAAAATGCTAACGCATATTACCAATTGTGATTTTGATGCAATTTATATTGGTCAACCGGTTAAGGTGGTGATGCAAGAAACCCAAGAAGGTCAGAAAGTACCGTTGTTTGAACCCATTGCCTGATAAGTCTACCGTTACTTGGCTTGAGGGCGATCAAAGCCACTCGGCACTTTGGCATTCAGAAAATCGACTGCTGCCCCCTAAAAAAATGGTGCTGGCAGACGATACAATCCCCGCAGACGATGCGTATCGGCTAGCTTGTGAGGGGACTGCATTATTATGGCGGGGCGACTTTCAAAATGCCCGGCAACTTTTACAAGCAATTGCGCGGCGCATTGATCGCCCACGGAAGAAAAAACGTGTTTCCAAAAAGAATGTGCAGGAGAAGCTGCATGACAAATTGCCAGTTGCAATAACAAATGATGTATTTAATCTGCATCGCCTAGCGCAATCACAGCGTGCGAGAACTTTAGGTCAGATCATAATTCGCGTAGACCCAAATCACCAGATTGCATTACGCCGAGCACCATTAGTTGCAGAAGCTTGCTTTGAGGCTTTCGGGGAAATCAATGCGTCTTACCTCATTTCCTTACGCGAATTATTGGGTTTAGTAGGTGCCCATGAATGGCGTAAAAAAGGGGTAGTAATTAAGGCTTTAGACGCCAATGGCACGCAACGTATTTATCCCCATTACGGTGTTTTTTCCCCGATTCGCGGTGAATATCTTGAGTTGGTGGCAAATGCTGTGCTACCAAAAGCGCTTAGCTTGAATTCCACAGCATTCGATATTGGTACAGGAACGGGCGTGCTCGCTGCCATTTTGGCAAAGCGTGGCATTGAAAAAATTATTGCCACTGAGATTGATGCGCGTGCCTTAATCTGCGCACAAGAAAATCTCTTACAGTTGGGCTTAAGCGAGCAGGTGACCGTAGCTGAGTACGATTTATTTCCGCCAAGTAAAGCAGCCCTCATCGTTTGTAATCCGCCGTGGATTCCAGCACGCCCGAGTTCTGCATTAGAGCGCGCTATTTACGATCCCGATAGTCAAATGTTACGCGGGTTTATCAATGGCTTAGCTGCGCATTTAGAAACAAATGGCGAAGGGTGGTTGATTCTTTCCGATATAGCTGAACACTTAGGTTTACGCTCGCAGGCAGAGTTAATGACGTGGATTGAAAATGCAGGCTTAGTGGTTCTGGGAAAAGAATCCATCAAGCCACGTCATCCCAAGATAAGTGACGCAACAGATCCGCTACATGCTGCGCGCTCTGCTGAGATCACTAATTTGTGGCGCTTGGGAGTATTGACTAAACCTTAGGCGTCAACTGTTTTCATGAGTCAAGCTAGCAAATGCTTTAGGGGCAACTCATGGCTTGTGTTGCTCCAAATACAACTGAGCTAAATCCTCCAGTACAGGCATACGAGTCATTGTAAGGATCCTTAGCTGGTGAATAGTCTGCATTTAGGACCCAAGTCATAATTCCATTTTTACCATTTAGTGGCGCTTTATTAATCTCGGCGGCTAGTGCACTGAGAATAGTTTGATCGCTGTAAGCGGCAGACGAAGGTGGTTGCCAGATCGTATAAGTTCCAGCCGCACCGCGAATCGAAGGTAAGCCAATGGCATATTGAGTAGTGCTCGGAATACATAAAGGCGTGCCAGTAGAGCCTGCACAACTTGTTTTGATTAGATTATTAAATGCAGTTGCTAGCTGACCAATAATACAGGTTTGGGTTTCAGCACACTGGCCGATATTAACTGCACCCGGCCCAGTGTTATAGGCCTGAGCAAAAATATAGTCCACATTACCGCTGGCTATAGCAGCGCCGTAGTCGTTAGAGGTGCTCCCCGAGCTTAAATATAATGCCGAGCTAACTCCTGTAACTCCATTTGGAGCAGCTGGATCTACGTTAGGCGCATTCCAAGGTGCAGCTTGCACAGGTCCCGCAATGGGTTGCGGCGCAATTGAAACTAAGAACCCAGCCTGCTTAAAGCCAGCTGCTAAGGCTGAAATGGTCGCTGCACTAATGCCATTCTCTAAATCTAAATCAACCCCTACTACTTGATTTGCTTTGGGGAGCGTAGCATTAAGCGCTTTAATTCCTGCACTAACATTGCTCACTACCGTTGCGGTATTGCTGAGGGTTGCGCTCGAGCCATTTTGACCGCCAATGCTAATAAAAGTTTTTGATCCCACACTTTGTTTTGGTGCCGCGCTTGTAATAGCGCTGATTAGCGCAGAATCTAAGACCGGAGAAGTTAAGCCAGACTGCACAAATGCATAAATCAGAATGTCGGGTGCAGCAAACCCCGCAGTTGGAATCCCTGCAAATGTATTTGCAAATGCATCAACGTAAGCTACGCGCAGAATTGAGCCTGCGGGAACTGATGAGAAGGAGTTCCCCACTTTATCGATTGCTGCCATGGTTGGGGATATCGAAGTGCGAGCACTAGTATTAGAACTGGCTACACTCGCAGCAGGCGCAACAGCACTAGCGGAAGTCACTCCAGTACCCGTGCCACCAGAGGCCACATCATTGCCACCACCGCACGAAGCTAAAACGATGACGGCAGAAACGCACATAGTCATTTTTTTGAGGATGGGCAGCATAGTCAATTTCCTATTAAAAGAGAAGCACTATTTATGCTGAAACCCCGAAACAGTCGCACTGTATATTCAGCACGACTGTTGAGATGAGGAGGCGCTAAGTTTTTAACTGGGATTTGTTAAAGCACATGTCCCAGCCCCAACATTGATGACGATTGATGCTTTAGTATTAGGCCGAAAATTAGCCGCGGGCAGGGGCAAGCTGCTACAGAGGGTTCCCGCTGCGCCATTAGTTGGGTTTGAAGTGGTCACATCGACAGCACTTCCATAAGTACCGATACTAATTCTGGGAATGACTACTTGCGCTGCAGTGCTGGGAAATGCACTATTTAAACCACTACTAACCAGAGGCAGTTTAGCTGCTGTAGTGCCAACGGTAACTGTTGCGCCTGGCGCAATTGCAATATTCCCTGCGCCGATATAGTAATACGCACTATAGTCAGGCGCCTGAAGAATGACGGAAGCATAGGTGCTCCCAGTATTTTGAATGGTCATTGTAAAAGCTGCGGGAGCCGCGCCGGCTGTACAAGCCACACCAATTGTGCCATCTGCTGCTGAACTATAGCCCGAAACCAGTTGCACTCCCGCCGCCTTGGCAATGGTAGGAAGATAGCTGATAAATTTAGCTATCCGATCGTTTCTTTCGGCAATAGCCGTGGCTCCTCCTGCTGGGTTTGGGCCACATTCAATGCCCCCATTAATAACTTTAATAGATTGCCCAAAAGGATCACTTGCAGCATAAGTGCTGGAAGCGGCTTTAAATCCATCAACTGGGCGAAGTGCTTGGAGTCCCGTTGAGTCATCCGACCAAAACCAGACTGCTGAGTCAAATAAAAGATTATTAGTAAAGTTTGGCGCACCACTTCCTAAAATTTTATCCGGGTTTGCATAGACCCCATTACCTGTGTCATATACCTTATAGTTATAGTCATGCGAAATTTGTAGAGCTCCTCTGCCATAGTAGCAATTTGTACCGGTTCCACCATAGGGAACTTGGCAACCAGCATAGCTACCAGAAAATACCCCTTGTCCATTTGTACTCCAATTGGTGGGGGATCCTGGGCTGTAGCCACCTAATTCAGTCATATATAAAAAAAGACCCGATTCATGAGCTGCATTGGCCAAGAACCCAGCAAAATTATAAACT
Organism: Polynucleobacter sp. IMCC 29146; assembly: GCF_021395195.1. Taxonomy (NCBI): domain Bacteria; kingdom Pseudomonadati; phylum Pseudomonadota; class Betaproteobacteria; order Burkholderiales; family Burkholderiaceae; genus Polynucleobacter; species Polynucleobacter sp. IMCC 29146. Next base: position 66,575 of record NZ_JAJVCR010000004.1, read on the forward strand.
TGCTGAACAGAATCTTGCCCGGCAAATACGTTATGGAAGGCTAGCGCATCGGATAGCGATTGCGCAGTGTACCCAGCAGGATTACTCGGAAATATTTGTTGGTAAGCCTGCATTACCCACGCTGGTGTTGGGTCGCCAATCTTATCCATCGCCGCCTTAGTGGCAGTGACGGAGGTTGGTGCAGTATTAGTCACCGCACTAGCGGAGGTCACTCCAGTACCCGTGCCACCGGAAGCGACATCATTACCGCCACCACAAGAGGCTAAAGTTATTACAGCGGTAGCGCAGATAAAAAGACGTTTTATTAGAGTTTTCATTTGGATTGATCTCGTTTAATGGATGCTTTTTAAGTTTAAAGGACTGATTGGATCTTACTCCAGCAATAAAGTAGGAAAAACGGTAATAGTGCCGGTTTAAATAAAAATTATTAAATTAGAATTTATAACCTACCCCAACAAGGGCATTGGTTGCATTAATACTAACGGTACCAGTCGCATTGCTAGCTAAGTTTTGGTTGCCGTAGCTGGTATAGTTAATTTCACCAAAGCCATACCAATTACCCGTAATAATTTGACGATACCCTAGACCCAAAGAATAGCCAGTAAAGGTATCGGTTTGTTCAGCCTTATATTGGGCACTAGCATAGCCAATTTTGGCGTAGGCTAATTTTTCTTTATCAATAGCCCAAGCTGGTGAGATAAAAATATTATAAGAATTTTGTTTTTTCACGCCTTGCTGCTCAGTGTATTTAGCGCTGGGAATGGTTACGCTGTAATTAGTAGAAGGGCTCTCAATGGGAGAATACTCAGCGCCAATACCCAAGAGAAAGGCGTTCGTGATCGGAAAGTAATAGCCCGCTGCGACTGTGCCAGTAAAGTAATTGAGATTACTAGAAGAGACTGAATAGGTGTAGGGGGTGCCAGTAACAGTACCACCTGAAAAGCTCGGGGCAGAGGATTCATAACCAATACCAATTTGGCCATAAAACCCTTGAAAAACTGATTGTGCGAAAGCACTGGGTGCGATTAATGCGCTAGCCAGTGCTGTGGTGATGATGAGCTGTTTAGTTTTCATGGGGCCCCTTTTTTTATTAATAAATTTGAATGTATGACAACATTAGCATTGGTACTTGATCAATTTATTAAATACTAAACCCAATCATTTACTAATATAGTAGGGTTTTCCCTTGCATCTCAGCAACTGGGCCAGGATTCGCCATAAATTAACTGCCCTATATATGCATGTTAATCCTGCGCTCGCTAAATGAACTTAGTTTGATTTTTAAATCAAACGAACGGTTTATTCATCGTCATCGGCAGGTAATGCAATCTCCTGGCTTAAAACGATTGCTTTGCCGTGAATCTGGATCAACCCTTTCATTTCCAAGCTATGCAATACCTTCCCAACCATTTCTCTAGAAGCGCCCACAACTTCTGCAATATCTTGTCTTGAAGCCTCATCAACATATGCCCGCTTATCACCCATTGGCTTGGCTGTCATGATTAGAAAATCAGCAACGCGCTGGTAAACACTTAACAAAGCAAGGCTACTGATCTTGTGATCTGCGGCACGAAGATAGTGAACCATAGTATGTAGTAATTCTAAAACCAAATTAGGATTTTTTTTAAGACACTTTTGAAATTCAATTTTACTTAATAATAATATTTCCGTATCTTTGGTTGTCATCACCGAAGCCAAACCCTTGCTATTGTCTAATAACCCCATATGCCCAAAGAAGTCTCCTTTATGTAACTTGGTAATAATAATTTCTTTCTGTTTTTTATCATTCATGAAGACTTTTACTTCACCACTAATAATTGCATAAAGATTATTGGCATGCTCACCAGCAGAAATAATAAGGTATTCTTTTGGAAATTTTTTCCTAGCCGTTGCCCTCGAAAGTAAAGTTAAGCTATCTTCAGATAACAAAGAAAAAAGAGGGATGTTTTGCAGTAGTAAATTTGAAACTGTCGGTGAGAGTGTCATCAGTTAAAGTCTCCGCAAATTACTATAAATTTTAGGCGGCGAAAAGAGTCACCCTTCAATTATTCAGGATAAATTAACTGGCTTTTAGGCGCAATTAATACCCCTTTGGAAATAGTTTAGCAAAAATTTACTTTACTAAAGTGGATCTTAAAATTAATTAAAAAATCAACATAATTCTTAAAATCGGTACTATTACCGCCCAAAATAATTCATTTCTTGATAGAGCTTATAAGGGTCTATTAGACTTGGCTAAGCGGGCGAATCCTTGCGCCTAATTAAATCAAGAAGAATGCGATGCTTACTTATTTAAAAAAATTATTGTCGATAGTGTATTTGCTACCACTTTTATGGCTCATCTCCTGTGGGGGCGGGTCATCTAATGAACCTACTGTAGCGCAAAACCGCGCTTTACAACTATCGGCCAATGGCCTGACAAATTCAACATGCGATGGAATTGCTACTTGGGATACCAATAAAGTTTATGCAACCCCTGGCATGCTGGTAGTACAAAATGGGAGTGAATATAAAAATAATTGGTGGACCCAAGGAAATAATCCAGAAACGAATAGCGGGGGTGCTGGGAGTGGTCAGCCATGGACATTAATAAGCAATTGTGGAGTTGCTCCAACCCCGATAGCTGAACCAATACCCTTAGTCAATCCACCGACTGCGGTGCCACCCGCCCCATCTAATATTACCAATGCTACAAATGGTTTACCATCTCCCATTCAATTTACGCCATTAAGTACTGCTAGTGGGGTGATTAATTATCACTTGAATTTGCCCTATGGCTCTGGAAATATTGAAAAATTAACCTTGACTTCAAATTACACGGATTTATTGATTTCAAATTATGTCGCCGGAGCCCTGCTTGGACGAATGATGCGCGAAAAATATCCGAACTTACAGTTTAATAAAGATTATATTTATGGCAGTTTGTTTGGTCAATTATTGCAAGAAAATATTGATACAGCAGGTTATATTAATTCGACCAATTGGATCAATGCAAATGATGCGCAACGGGCAAGCTTATTAGCGATTGGCCAAGGTGGGCCATATCAAATTAATGACTACTCAAAACGCCTTGAAGATTCAAGCGGTATTGGTTTGGTTAATTTTGTGGCACTCCAAAAAGGCCTTGGGTATACCGTGGAACAACAAGATAACGGTAGTCAAACTTTAAGTAAGGGGCCAGATTCCCTTGATCAAAAATACTTTGGCCCATTAGCCGCCGCATATTTCCATTTTAATGATATGAATCGTTTGGCAATGAATAATGCGCAAACTTGGGGTCCCCAATCTCAATATTATGCCAAATGTATGAGTAATTTATCGCTACCTAGCTCGGCTCAAGCTGTAAATAATATTTATGATTTAATTTTGAACGCGGCCTATAACGCGGGTACGTATTCCGCAATCATTAAAGATTATTTCAGAGTCTGCGCGGGGATGTACACAACAAACCCAGAAATGGCGCAATTGAAATCAATAGGTGACTACAGCTTGTCTGACACCGCTTATATAGCAGCCATTGGCTCAACAGAATCTGCTGGTTCAACCTTTATTTTATATCCCCGCCAAATTCGTTTATACCTTGATCAAATTTATAACCAAAAAACATTTAATTCTGGCGCAATTCTTGCTACAAATAGTGTGCAATTAAATGCTCAAGATATTGCGACTATTTTTAGTAACGTATTTGGAACGATGGCGTACCTTAACAGTTCCAACCAATATAGCTATATAGCGCCCGCAGATAGTAATAAAGCTTTTACTGTAGCCTTAACAGCCACTGGTTTGAGCTCGACTACTATTTTAAATATTTCTACTACTGCTGGCAGAACGCAATTCTTTAATTTATTAGATGCTGCGATTAATAATTTAGCTGCTAACTTAAACATTAGCTTTAGTGCCGTTACTCAAACCACCATTGGTGGTGCTACGACATCACCAATGTCAAGCCCAACATCAAGTATTAGTAATAACTGTCCAAGTGGTTCACAGGTATATCCAGCTGGACGTGGTAGCTATTTAAGTGGAACCATCGTAAAAGCTAGCGATGGTTTTTTATACAAGTGCAATGCCGGTGTTGCAGCTTGGTGCAATAGCAGTGCGGAATGGGCTTATGCGCCAGCTACTGGTAGTGCAACTAGCTCTGCATGGACCGTACAAAGTTGTAGCTAGTCACCACTGTTTGCTTGAATTCCCCGGCGAATATTGCGGGCCTTTATCTATAAAGAAAAACGCCACCCTGGTGGGTGGCGTTGCACTGTTACAGACTTCAAAATGGTGGAGTCGGCGGGAATCGAACCCGCGTCCGCAAATCCTCTACAACAAGTTCTACATACTTAGTTGTGTTATTTAATTTAACCATTGCACCGCGAACCAACACGCTATGCAATCGCGATTCACTTAGTTTTCGTATCACCCCTCGTGACACGAGATGATCTTATCTCTTGTAAATGACCCTGATGTAGCTTGCGCTACCTGACCCAAGAGAGAATCAGTTCAGGGGCAACCGCATTTAAGCGGCTAGTGCGTAACGTTCGTCGTTAGCAGTTATTACATTCCCATTGATTTACGAGATAACGGGTCCTCGGTATGCCCTTGCTGCTTTGTAATCCACGTCGAAACCATGTCGACCCCAAATTAAAAACGTTGGGACAACTATTTTAAAGCGCTTCTAAAGAAATTGCACCTTATTTGGGAAAGATAATCTGTAGTAGCTCGCGTGGGTCATTGACGAGGAAGTCAGCGCCCCAGTCTTGCGGGGGTTCAGCACAACCACAGTAGCCATAGGCGGCTGCGACGGTTTTCATTCCAGCGGCTTTACCAGCGACGATATCGCGAATATCATCACCGACATAAAGGGATTTATTGGGATCAACTTGGGCAATTTCTGCTGCATGCAGCAATGGCGCGGGGTGGGGTTTTGGATGGGCAGTCGTGTCTCCTGAAACGGTGGAAGCAGCGCGATGCCGTAAACCCATGAGCTCAGTTAATGGATGCGTAAAGCGCTCACTTTTATTGGTAACGATACCCCAAGGCATTTTGGCATCGTCTAAGGTATTTAATAGATCATGAATGCCCTCGAAGATGCTGCTATGGACTAATAGCGCTTGTTCGTAATTAATAAAAAATTCATCGCGCAAAGGAATGAAGTCAGGATGCTTGGTATCGATACCAAAGGCGCATTGGATTAAACCGCGCGCACCTGCAGATGAGTGGGGACGCATTTCTTCATAAGGCTTTGGTGGAAGTTGACGGGCAATGAGTAATAAATTGGCAGCATTAACTAAATCAGGCGCAGTATCAGCAAGCGTACCGTCTAAATCAAAAAATATTCCTGCGAACGGGCTATGGGCCAAATCATTACCCCTAGTTTTTAGAAGCTTTACGCGTCGCAATTAAATAATTAACAGAAGTGTCGTCACTAAGGCTATAAATTTGCGTAAGCGGATTGTAGCTAAGACCTTTAATGTCAATGATTTCAAGCCCTGCATCACGCACAAAGCGCCCCAATTCAGAGGGCGTAATAAATTTACGGTAGTCATGAGTACCTTTTGGTAGCAAACGCAGTAAATACTCGGCCCCAATGATGGCAAATAAATACGATTTTGGGTTGCGATTGAGGGTGCTAAAAAATAAGGTGGCTCCAGGCTTAGCTAGTGTTGCACAGGCATGGACCACTGAAGCAGGGTTGGGTACATGCTCGAGCATTTCCATGCAGGTCACTACATCAAAACTTTCGGGCTCAGTTAGCGCAAGTGCTTCGGCAGAGATGGCTTGATAATTTACTTGTGCGCCACTTTCAAGCGCATGTAACTCAGCTACTTTTAGGGCCTTTTCCGATAAATCAATGCCAGTCGTTTGTGCACCCGATTGTGCCAAGGCTTCAGCCAAAATGCCGCCACCACAGCCAACATCTAAAGCACGTTGATCATTCAGTTCGACGAAAGACTTTATCCAGCCCAGTCGTAATGGATTTATAGCATGCAAGGGTTTGAAATCGCTATTTTGGTCCCACCAGCGATGGGCAAGAGCGCTAAATTTAGCTATTTCAGATTGATCGACGTTCATATATTTATAGACGAGTGAAAAGAGGAATTAGAGAGCTAGACTTCCAAATTTACGAATATAGCGGAAACAAAAAAGCCCGGGATTAACCGGGCTTTTTTGCGAGAGAAGCGCTTACTTCTTAACAGCAGCTGTTCCTACAACTTCAATGTCGGTACGGCGGTTCTTAGCACGTCCTTCAGCAGTAGCATTGCTAGCAACTGGGTTGCTCTTGCCTTTGCTTTCGGTATAGATACGGCTTTGATCGACACCTTTGCTAACCAAATAGGCTTTAACTGATTGCGCACGGCGCTGGCCAAGAGCCATGTTGTATGCATCAGTACCAATGCTATCGGTGTTACCAACAGCGATGATGACTTCTAATTTGATTTTGCTTAAATCAGCAGCAATTTTGTCTAAAGTAGCTTTGCCTTCAGGCTTCAATGTAGATTTATCGAAGTCATACAAGGTATCGGCTTGTAAAGTGATTTTGCTTTGGGTTACAGCAGGTGCAGCAGCAGGCTTGGGGGCAGGAGGAGGCTTAGGAGCAATCCAGCCATCACACTTTGCCATTGCTGAAGCGGGAGTCCAGTTGTTATCGCGCCAGCACAGTGTGCCATCGGAGTTTTTCCAAGGTATGGTGCCATCTGAGTTAGCCCAGTTGTCTTTACCTTGGGCCATAGCCGAGCTTGCTGAAATGGTAATTACAGAAGCGAGCAATAGTTTTACGGTTTTGTTCATTTTTTGTCCTCAAAAATCACTTTAAAATAATGTCAAACTCACACGTTTCGCTTTGCTTTATTAAGCTTTTGCAAGGCGACACATCTAAATTTCTTACAATCTGACCAGAATGTTAGCACAAGTTATGGGTCTTCTAGATGATATTATTTCGATATGGAACAAGCCGCTAAAGAAACACTACCAATATCCCTAGAAGACGAAATGCGGAGGTCCTATTTGGACTACGCCATGAGCGTCATAGTCGGCAGAGCCTTGCCAGACGTACGTGACGGTCTAAAACCGGTCCACCGCAGGGTCCTTTTCGCGATGTATGAATTAAACAACGATTGGAATCGTCCTTACAAAAAATCTGCCCGTATAGTTGGCGATGTCATCGGTAAATACCATCCGCACGGCGATTCTGCGGTCTACGACACTATTGTCCGAATGGCTCAAGATTTCTCGCTAAGGTATATGTTAGTTGATGGCCAGGGCAATTTTGGTTCAGTGGATGGCGATAATGCCGCGGCAATGCGGTATACCGAGATTCGCTTACGCAAAATCGCCCATGAGCTTTTAGCCGATTTAGATAAAGAAACCGTTGATTTTGGGCCTAATTACGATGGGAGCGAACACGAACCCCTGATCATGCCTGCCAAAGTACCCAATTTACTGATTAACGGCTCTTCAGGCATCGCCGTGGGTATGGCTACGAATATCCCCCCCCATAACTTAGATGAAGTGATCACCGCTTGTTTGTATGTCCTTCATAACCCCGATTGCACTATTGATGAGTTAATCGAAATCGTGCCCGCCCCCGACTTCCCTACTGCGGGCATTATTTATGGGGTTCAAGGCGTGCGTGAAGGTTACCGTACAGGCCGAGGACGGGTAGTGATGCGGGCTAAAACCCACTTTGAAGATATTGATAAGGGTTCACGCCAAGCCATCATTGTTGATGAGTTACCGTATCAGGTAAATAAAAAGAATTTACTCGAACGCATTGCTGAATTAGTCAACGAGAAAAAAGTTGAAGGCATTTCCGATTTACGTGATGAGTCTGATAAATCAGGCATGCGGGTTGTTATTGAACTTAAGCGCGGTGAGGTGCCAGAAGTCGTACTCAATAATTTATACAAGAGCACTCAGCTACAAGATAACTTCGGGATGAATATGGTGGCCTTGGTTGATAACCAACCACGCCTGCTCAATTTGAAACAGATGCTGGAATATTTTTTACAGCATCGACGCGAGGTAGTTACGCGGCGGACGATTTTTGAATTGCGTAAAGCTCGCGATCGCGGCCATGTGCTTGAAGGACTCGCAGTTGCATTGGCGAATATCGACGAGTTCATCGTACTCATTAAAGCCGCGGCAAATCCGGTGGTTGCTAAACAAGAATTAATGAGCAAACCTTGGGATTCTGCCATGGTGCGCGAGATGTTAGCGCGCGCTGAAACCGACACTCCCGGCGGTCGTAATGCTTACCGCCCCGATGGTTTATTGCCCGAGTATGGCATGCAAGCCAGCGGTTTGTATCGCTTATCCGATAGTCAGGCGCAAGAAATTTTACAAATGCGCTTGCAGCGTTTGACTGGTCTTGAGCAAGACAAAATTGTTGCGGAATATAAAGAGGTCATGACTGAAATTTCCGATCTGCTCGATTTGTTAGCCAAGCCATCAAGGGTCACGCAGGTTATTGAGGAAGAATTAAAAGAAGTGCAAGCTGAATTTGGTATTGCTGGTGGTGATTCAGGGCGGCGCTCTTTTATTGAAATGAATGCGACGGAATTATTCACGGAAGATTTAATTACGCCTACTGATATGGTGGTGACCCTTTCGCATACCGGCTACATGAAGAGCCAGCCTTTAAGCGAATATCGGGCACAAAAACGGGGGGGTCGCGGTAAACAGGCCGCAACGACAAAAGACGAAGATTGGATTGATACCTTATTTGTTGCCAATACCCATGACACGATTTTATGTTTTTCCGATCGGGGTCGGATGTATTGGCTAAAAGTGTGGGAAGTACCGCAAGGTAGTCGTACTTCGCGCGGCAAACCGATTGTGAATATGTTCCCTTTAATTGAGGGCGAAAAGATCACTGTTATTTTGCCAATTAAGGGTTATCAGGATGATCACTTTGTCTTTATGGCCACTAGCTTGGGAACCGTCAAGAAAACGCGTTTATCTGATTTTTCTAATCCCCGTAAAGGCGGCATTATTGCGGTTGATTTAAACGAAAACGATTTCTTGGTTGGCGCAGCAATTACCGATGGAAAGCATGATGTGATGTTGTTCTCGGATGCTGGTAAGGCGGTTCGCTTTGATGAAAATGATGTGCGTCCCATGGGCCGAACTGCGCGTGGGGTAAGGGGTATGAACCTCGCCGCCGCCCAGCAGGTCATTGCCATGTTGGTAGCGCCTGCTGAAACAGCTGCAGAAGTTACCGAGGGTAGTGTCTTAACAGCTACCGAAAATGGTTTTGGTAAGCGCACACCTATCGTGGAATACACCCGTCACGGCCGCGGCACCAAGGGTATGATTGCGATTCAAACTTCCGAGCGAAATGGCAAAGTAGTTGCAGCCGCTTTGGTTTCCCCAGATGATCAAATTATGTTGATTACAACGGGAGGTGTTTTAGTGCGCACCCGGGTTGCTGAAATTCGGGAGATGGGCCGAGCTACTCAGGGCGTTACCTTAATTAATGTCGACGAGGGCACCCGTTTATCAGGTCTGCAGCGCATTGCTGAGAGCGATACCGATGATGATGGCGAAGAGGTCGATGCAGATGGTGGGCTGGTGAGCGAAGGCACGCTAGATACGGGGTCTGATGTGCCTGATGATGATGCGGGTAACTAGCCTGTCTTGGGCTAATTAACTCACCAACATGACGTTTGACCACCGCATCTTTAATTTTTCAGCGGGGCCCGCAACCTTGCCTGCCGAAGTCTTGCAGCAGGCAGCTGATGAATTATTAAATTGGCATGGTCTTGGCACAAGCGTGATGGAAATTAGCCATCGTAGCAAAGAGTTCATGGCAGTATATGAAGAGGCTTTGCAAGATTTACGTGCCTTAATGCACATTCCCAATAACTACGAAATTTTGTTATTGCAAGGGGGCGGTATTGGTCAAAATGCGGCGATTCCTCTGAACCTCATGTCCTTAGCTCCCAATGGGCCCAAAGCCGATTTTATTGTCACAGGGGTGTGGTCGGAAAAGTCGATTAAAGAGGCTGAAAAATATGGGGTTGCCCATTTAGCGGCCACTTCAGTAGCAGATCATTACCGCTCGATTCCCGATCGAGCGACTTGGCAATTATCGAGTGATGCGGCGTATGTGCATTACTGCGCAAATGAAACCATTGGTGGAGTGGAGTTTCAAACGATTCCAGAGGTGGGTGATGCTCCCCTCGTTGCCGATATCTCCAGTAATATTTTGTCGCGAGAGTTCGATGTGTCACGCTGTGGTGTTTGTTTTGCCGGAGCACAAAAAAATATTGGTCCAGCGGGGGCGGCGATAGTGATTATTCGGCGCGATTTAATCGGCCACCAAATGCAAATAACGCCCTCGGTATTTGATTGGGCTAAACAAGTTAATCATCAATCGATGTTTAATACCCCAGCGACCTTTTCAATTTATATGGCGGGATTGGTATTTAAATGGTTGATTCAACAAGGCGGTGTCCCCGTAATGGCCAAGCGTAATCAACTAAAAGCCCAACTACTTTACGATTTTATAGATGGTAGTAGTTTGTACGAAAATCGCGTCGAAAAATCGGTACGTTCGCGGATGAATGTCACTTTCTTTTTAAAAAATGAAGAATTAAATACTGCATTTTTAGCGCAATCGAGTGAAAATGGCTTAGCAGCATTGCGGGGTCATAAGGCAGCGGGAGGGATGCGCGCTAGTATTTATAACGCGATGCCCTTAAAAGGTGTCGAGACTCTAATTGAATTTATGCGTGAATTTGAAAGATTGGCTTAATTAATGGCAACGGAAGATCAACGCCTTGCACCCTTGCGAGCGCAAATTGATGCTCTCGACATCAAGCTTCTTGAGCTCATGTCTAAGCGCGCTCGTACCGCACAGGAGATTGGGCACATTAAAGGCGAGGCCGCTTCGCCAGTTTTTCGGCCTGAACGCGAGCTACAAGTGATTGCTAATTTGCTGCAATCGAATCAGGGCCCTTTGCATGCGGAAGGCATTACGGCCATATGGCGAGAAATTATGTCTGCCTGTCGGGCTTTAGAAGCTAAGCAAACGATTGCCTATTTAGGTCCAAGAGGAACTTTTTCAGAGCAAGCAGCTGAGGCCGCTTTTGGAAGTTCGATTGAAGGCCTTGCTTGCAATAGCCTTGATGAGGTATTTAAGGCGGTTGAAAAGGGGGCAGCGCAATTTGGCGTGGTGCCTGTAGAAAATTCGAGTGAAGGGGCAATTTCTAGAACTTTAGATTTACTCTTAGATTCGCCCTTGCAAATTAGTGGCGAAGTAGTTTTGCCGATTCGTCACCATTTACTTACCAAGACAGGCTTGCTTGCTGGAGTAACCACGGTTTGTGCACATGCACAAGCTTTAGCGCAGTGTCAGCAATGGCTTACTGCCCATACTCCAAACCTCAAACGACAGGCCGTCAGTAGCAATGCTGAGGCGGCTCGCATGGCTGCACTCGATCCCACTTTGGCTGCAATAGCCGGTGATCCTGCTCAAATTGCTTATGGTTTGCAAGTGAATGCAGGGCATATTCAAGATGATGCGCACAATCGCACCCGTTTTGTCATTATTGGTCGGCATACTTGCCAGGCAACGGGTCACGATCAAACTTCTTTAGTGTTATCGGTGGATAACCAAGCCGGTGCGGTTTATCGCTTATTAGCGCCGCTAGCCCAACATGGGGTGTCAATGACGCGCTTTGAGTCTCGTCCCGCGCGTAAGGGCACTTGGGAATATCATTTTTTTATTGATATTGCGGGTCATGCTGAAGATGCCCAAGTTGCTTTAGCCCTTAGCGATTTACAGGCGCTAGCAGCATTTTATAAAATGCTGGGTTCTTATCCTCGCGCTACGGTTTAATTGACGATGATTACGAAGACTGCCCAACTGGGTTTACAACATGTGCAGGCTATTGCACCTTATATTGGCGGCCGGCCTATTAGCGAGGTAGCACGGGAATATGGTCTAGATGAAAGCAAGATTGTCAAACTAGCCTCGAACGAAAATCCCCTCGGTATGCCGCAGTCGGCAATGGATGCAATGGTTCGTGCAGCAAGTGACTTAGGTCGCTACCCTGATTCCAATGGCTTTGAGCTGAAGGAAGTTCTTTCTAATCGCCTCGGCGTTCCTAGCGATTGGATTACTTTGGGGAATGGCAGCAATGATATTTTAGAGCTTGCGGCCCGAGCAGTAGCCCAAGCAGGCGACACCATTATTTTTTCTAAACATGCTTTTGCGGTCTATTCATTAGCAACGCAAGCCGTTGGCGCGCAGGCTATTGAAGTTGCACCCACGGCAGATTATGGGCATGATTTAACTGCCATGCTTGCAGCAGTTAACAATACCGAGTCATTAGGTAAATCTAAAGTCAGGTTAGTTTTCATTGCCAATCCGAATAATCCAACGGGTAGTTATTTAAGTGCATCGGCAATTGAAGCTTTTTTAAGCGCTGTACCTAGTCATGTGGTGGTGGTGTTGGACGAGGCGTACAACGAATACTTAAGTCCCGAACAGCGTTATAACGCGATTGACTGGGTTAAGCGCTTTCCCAATTTACTGGTATCAAGAAGTTTTTCTAAAGCCTATGGCTTGGCTGGATTACGAATTGGCTATGGCGTTGCACAACCCGAGTTAACCGATTTACTCAATCGGATTCGCCAGCCATTTAATGTGAATAGTTTGGCCCAAGCTGCGGCGATTGCGGCTTTGCAAGACACGGAATTTTTACAGCGTGGTTACGATTTGAATCGCGCTGGTTATGCGCAGTTGACTGCAGCATTCACCGAACTCAATTTGCCCTTTCTGCCCTCAGCGGGTAACTTTGTTTTAGTTAGGGTAGGCGACGATGAAGGTGCGGGCGTGCGAGTGAATTTAGCTTTGGTTAAGCGGGGCATTATTGTGCGACCGGTTGGTAATTATGGTTTACCGCAATGGTTGCGAATTTCAATTGGCTTGCCTGAAGAAAACGCCATTTTTATTGCAGCCTTACGCGCCATCTTATGAGTCAAGCCCATTTTGGAACGGTAACGATTGTTGGGGTGGGCTTAATTGGTGCCTCACTTGGTTTAGCTTTAAAAAAAGCGGGTTGCGTAACAGAAGTTTTGGGGGTGGGGCGTAGTCAAGCTAATTTAGATCAAGCATTAACAATGGGTGCGATTGATGCGGTAGTAAGTCTTCCTGAGGCTGCCGCGCGCTCGCAAATTATTGTTTTATGCATGCCCGTTGCGCAAATGCGTGCCTGCTTTATTGCCCTCGAGCCGATCTTACAAGTCAATACCTTAGTGACCGATGCAGGCAGTACTAAGAGCGAAATTATTTTGGCCGCAAAAGAAGTCTTGGGCAAAAAAGCTTGCCAATTTATTCCGGCCCACCCAATTGCTGGGGGCGCGCAACATGGCGCAGCAGCTGCGCAAGCCGATTTGTTTAGGGGAAAGCAAACCATTATTTGCCCCTTACAAGAAAATTCTGCGACCGATTTAGATTTAATTAAACAATTTTGGAGTGCTACAGGCGCAACTGTAAAACTGATTTCAGCAATCCAACACGACGCTATTTATGCTGCTGTATCACACTTACCTCATGTTTTATCTTATGCCTTGATGTTAAGCGTGATGAATGCGGAAGATGCAGCTGAGAAGTTAGGCCACGCGGGCGGTGGGTTTCGTGATTTCACCCGCATAGCTGCATCTAGTCCTGAAATGTGGCGTGATATTTGTTTGACTAATCGGGCAGCCATCTTGCATGAATTAGATCAATATCTTGCTATAACAAAACACTTACGCGATTTAATTGCCAATAGCGATGGCGCTGCCTTAGAAAAATTATTTATTAAAGCGAGTGAGGCACGCCAAAAATGGACTGGGTCTGAATGACTGAGTTTAGTCAAGCTCCCATGATTCAATTGGGCCCCTTTACCCAAGCTAGTGGAACAGTGCAATTGCCCGGTTCTAAAAGTATCTCTAATCGCGCTTTGCTCTTAGCAGCTTTAGCTAGCGGAGAAACCCGTTTACAAAATTTATTGGATGCTGATGACACGCAAGTGATGCGGCAAGCCCTGCGCACTTTGGGTTTACAGGTCACCGATCAGGTCTTTGAGTTGGCTTGTACGGTGCAGGGATGTAGCGGGCACTTTCCTGTTAAGCAAGCTGATTTGATGATGGGTAATGCGGGTACTGCTATTCGCCCATTAACGGCGGCTTTAGCTGTACAAGGGGGTTCATATCGCTTATCGGGAGTGCCGAGAATGCATGAACGCCCCATTCGCGATTTGGTGGATGGCTTACGTCAACTGGGCGCAGAGATTGAATATCTTGGTACAGAAGGTTATCCACCCATTCAAATTAATCCAGCTGCGATTTCAATTCCTGCAGCAGTGCAAGTTCGTGGTGATGTTTCGAGTCAGTTTTTAACGGCCTTGTTGATGGCATTACCGTTAGTGGCAAAACAAGCCATTCGACTTGAAGTGGTCGGTGAATTAATTTCTCGTCCCTACATTGAGATTACCCTCAAGATGATGGCTTTATTTGGAGCGGTTGTGCAGTGTCCCGATGACCATACTTTTTTAATTCCCGCAGCTAAGGGCACAGCGTACCAAAGCCCTGGCACAGTTCTGGTTGAGGGCGATGCTTCATCAGCATCCTATTTTTTAGCAGCCGGCGCCATTACTAAGGGTCCGATGCGGGTGTTGGGAGTCGGTCGCGATAGTATCCAAGGTGATGTCGCATTTGTGGCCGCGTTGGCGCAAATGGGGGCGATAGTTCATCAAGGCGCCGATTGGCTTGAGGTGGCTGGAGTACAAACATCCTCAGGTCGCTTACAAGGCATTACCTTAGATTGCACGGCGATTCCAGATGCAGCGATGACCTTAGCGGTAGTTGCCTTATTTGCTGAAGGAGAAACTCGCTTAAATAATATTGCTAGTTGGCGGGTAAAAGAAACCGATCGCATTGCAGCGATGGCAAAAGAATTACAAAAATTAGGAGCAACCGTAGAGGAAGGGGATGATTATTTGTGTATTCGGCCGCCAACCACACGCGCAAATTGGCGTTCACCAGTTGCGGGAATCGATACCTACGATGATCATCGCATGGCCATGTGTTTTTCATTAGCCAGCTTCGGTCCAAAGGCAATTCAAATAAATGATCCTGCATGCGTAGCAAAAACCTTCCCTGATTATTTTGCCGTCCTCACCAAGCACCTCACTTAATTGATTTAAGACTTAATTCATGCCATCTTTACCCCCCGTCATTGCCATCGATGGCCCCACTGCTTCGGGCAAGGGGACGGTAGCGATATTGGTCGCCCAGGCCTTGGGATTCCATTATTTAGAAAGTGGCGCCTTATATCGTCTAGTGGCACTGGCCAGTGAGCGAGCGGGCTTAAGTTCCACCAACGCTGTTGCTTTAGGGCAACTTACTGCCACACTGTCCATTTCCTTCAAGAATGGCTTAGTTTTACTGCATGGGGCGGATGTTAGTAGCGCTCTTCGGGCAGAGTCAATTGGCAAAAGGGCCTCGGAAGTCGCGATTCATCCTGAGGTTAGAGCCGCTTTAGTGGGTTTGCAGCGCAGTTTTCGTCAATTGCCAGGCTTGGTGGCTGATGGGCGCGATATGGGTAGTGTGATTTTCCCTGATGCCAGCCTTAAGGTCTACCTCACCGCGAGCGTACTGGCGCGCGGCCAACGAAGGTATAAGCAGTTGATAGCTAAGGGATTTTCTGCTAATATGGCAGACTTACTGCGAGATTTAGAAGAGCGTGATGCACGGGACCAATCCCGCAAAAATGCGCCCCTCTTAATAGCAGAAGGAGCCAAAACCTTGGATACCTCTGATTTATCAGTTGACCAAGCGGTGCGGCAAGTTTTAGCTTGGTATGAAGAATGAATCCAAGTGTTTTTGGTAAAAGTAGTTTGTAATTCGTTTTCTTGTTTTTTTGGCGTCTTCAGAAACTCTACAACGCAAATTCTTAAAAGCGTGTTTCTGTAAGGCTTTTGCAACCTAACCCGTCGGGCCTTCCGGCGGCACAAAGTGAATACACATGTCTGAATCTTTTGCAGCACTATTTGAAGAATCCCTAACCCGTTCTAATATGAAAACCGG
The DNA here is from genome assembly GCF_021395195.1 of Polynucleobacter sp. IMCC 29146. Taxonomy (NCBI): domain Bacteria; kingdom Pseudomonadati; phylum Pseudomonadota; class Betaproteobacteria; order Burkholderiales; family Burkholderiaceae; genus Polynucleobacter; species Polynucleobacter sp. IMCC 29146. The sequence continues at coordinate 82,649 of NZ_JAJVCR010000004.1, forward strand.
CCAGGTTATTTCGGCCGAAGTACTTCGTATTGATCATAATTTCGTAGTTGTAAACGCTGGTTTAAAGTCGGAAGCGTTTATTCCTGTTGAAGAATTCCATAACGACGCTGGTGAAATTGAAGTCAACCCTGGCGATTTTGTTTCTGTTGCCATCGATGCGCTTGAAAATGGTTATGGCGATACGATTTTGTCCCGTGACAAGGCCAAACGATTGGCATCATGGATGAATCTCGAAAAAGCCCTCGAACAAGCCGAGATCGTCACCGGTACGGTGACTGGCAAAGTTAAAGGCGGCCTCACTGTGATGGTGAATGGCATTCGCGCTTTTTTACCTGGCTCACTGGTTGATACCCGCCCCATTAAAGACACAAGCCCCTATGAAGGCAAAACGATGGAGTTTAAAGTTATTAAACTTGATCGGAAGCGTAACAATGTGGTCTTATCCCGTCGTGCAGTAGTCGAAGCCAGTCAAGGTGAAGAGCGCGCTAAGTTGATGTCGAATCTCAAAGAAGGTTCCGTCGTACAGGGTGTGGTGAAAAATATTACTGATTACGGCGCCTTCGTTGACTTGGGTGGCATTGACGGCCTCTTACACATTACCGATTTGGCCTGGCGTCGCGTGCGTCACCCAAGCGAGATGTTGACTGTTGGTCAAGAAGTTACCGCAAAGATTTTGAAGTTCGATCAAGAGAAGAACCGTGTCTCACTCGGTGTGAAGCAGCTTGGCGATGATCCTTGGGTTGGCATCGCTCGACGCTATCCTCCAAATACCCGTTTATTTGGCAAAGTCACGAACCTCACCGATTACGGCGCGTTTGTTGAAATCGAATCTGGTATCGAAGGCTTGGTCCACGTTTCTGAAATGGATTGGACTAATAAAAATGTCGCACCTAGTAAGGCCACTGCTTTAGGCACCGAAGTTGAAGTGATGGTGCTTGATATTGATGAAGATAAACGCCGTATTAGCTTGGGCATTAAACAGTGCAAAGCGAACCCTTGGGAAGAGTTTTCACGTGGTCAACAAAAAGGCGATAAGTTAAGCGGTGCAATTAAGTCGATTACCGACTTCGGAGTATTTATTGGCTTGCCTGGGGGCATTGATGGTTTGGTGCATCTCTCCGACCTATCATGGAACGAGCCAGGTGAAGAGGCTGTGAAGAAGTATAAAAAAGGCGATGAAGTTGAGGCAACTGTACTAGCAATTGACGTTGAGAAAGAGCGTATTTCGCTTGGTATCAAGCAGTTGTCTGGTGACCCATTCAACAATTACACCTCGACTAGCGATAAAGGTAGTATGGTTACAGGAACCGTGAAGACTGTTGATGCCAAGGGCGCAGTCATTCATTTGGCCGATGAAGTAGAAGCATATTTACGTGCTTCCGAAATTTCAACTGATCGGGTTGAAGATGCGCGCAATGTGTTGAAAGAGGGTGATTCGGTAACTGCAATGATTATTAATATTGACCGTAAGTCACGCACCATTAATCTTTCGATTAAAGCAAAAGATAGTGCTGATCAGCAGGACACGATGACTAAAATGCAAGGTGAGGCGCAATCGGGTACGACCAATTTAGGCGCTTTATTAAAAGCAAAAATGGACAATCAGGGCTAATTTAAATCTACGCTACTTTCATCTGAAGGTAGCGTTTTTTTATTTATTCATCATGTCAGATCAAGAGCAACAAGCGATTACCCGTTCAGAGTTAGTCGAAAGCTTGGCGGAGCAATTTCCACAGTTATTACCTCGTGACGTTGAGTTGGCGGTGAAAACGCTGCTCGATACCATGACTCAAGCCTTAGCTGAGGGTAAGCGTATTGAATTGCGTGGCGTAGGCAGTTTTGTTTTGCATCATCGCCCAGCGCGCGCAGGCCGAAATCCGAAATCTGGAGAAAAAGTGCTCATCCCCGAGAAGCGGGTGCCGCATTTCAAGCCTGGCAAAGAATTACGCGAACGAGTCGACTATCAAGCGCTTAAAGCCAAAGGTAGTTCGGGTGTTTAGTCGCTTTGGGTGTCATGATTCAGATTGAAACCGCATGGTTATTACTCCTGCCGGTGTTGTTTGGTTTGGGGTGGCTAGCATCGCGATGGGATTTTCGTTTAGAAAGTCGGATGGATGAACAAGAGCGCATGCGTCAACAGCGCTCGACTTTTAAAGGCTTAAGCCTTTTACTGAATGAGCAGCCTGATCAGGCAATCGAAACCCTAGTCAAAATTGCCCAACTTGATCCCGAGACCATTGAGCTCCACTTTTCATTGGGAAATTTATTTCGGCGAAGAGGTGAAACTGAAAGAGCGATTCGGGTGCACCAGCATTTAGCGAATCGTACTGATTTAAAATCGCGTGATCGCGATCATGCCGCATATGAATTAGGTCGGGATTTTTTGCGCGCAGGCTTATTAGATCGTGCTGAAGCCTCTTTAAACCGCGTGGGTGAAGGTAAATACGCCATACCCGCTAAAGAAAGCTTATTGGAAATGTATCAAGTTGAGCGCGATTGGAAAAAAGCGATCGTTGCTGCTACTGAACTTGCTGCCTTACAAAAGAAAAGTCACCAAATTGAAATTGCCCAGTTTCATTGTGAGATCGCCCAAGAGGCGCTGCGCAGAAACGACTTGCTAGAGGCTGAACAATCAATTGAGCGTGCTTTACAAGCTGTGCCAAATCAAGCGCGAGCGCTCATTTTGCAAGGGGATTATTTGCTAGCTATGGATCGGCCAGCACAAGCAATTGAAGCGTGGAATTTAATTGCCCAAAATCATCCTGCATATATGCATTTAGTTGCGGATCGTTGGATGGCTGCTTTCACTAGTTTAGATAGGGCTAAGGAAGGCTTAAATCAGCTGGCAGATTTGTTACCAACGCAAGGTTCAGGCGAATTGTTGGATATCGTTCATAAGCACACTATGAGCTTATTGGGTGCAAATGCTGCGGAACAGATGTTAGTTGAGGTCATGCAGCATTCACCTAGCTTAAGCGCTTTAGCAAAGTTGGCAGAAACGCGCTTGACTTTAGCAAAGACCGATGGCCCTGCGACACGTGTCACCGATTTACAGGCTACCCTAGGGCTACTAAAACTACGTACGACCTCATTAGCGCGTTATACCTGTGGTAATTGCGGCTTTAGGGCTAGACGTTTTTATTGGCAGTGTCCAGGTTGTAACCATTGGGAGGCATACTCGCCTCGTAGATCAGAGGGTGTCGTGATTAGCGGCCCTTCTATGTGATGATGACCAATTCTGCAGGCGTAAGGAAAGATTGATGAAAGTAACCATTGTTGGTAGCGGATATGTTGGTTTGGTAACTGGTGCCTGTTTAGCTGAAATTGGCAATGATGTTTTTTGCTTAGATTTAGATCCCAAAAAAATCGCCACTTTAAATGCAGGTGGGGTGCCCATTTTTGAGCCTGGACTTAAAGAGGTCATAGAGCGTAATCGCGCAGCGGGTCGTTTGCAATTTTCTAACGATGTTGCCGCCAGTGTGGCGCATGGCGAGATTCAATTTATTGCGGTCGGTACACCGCCCGATGAAGATGGTTCAGCCGACTTACAATATGTAGTTGCCGCCGCGCGTAATATTGGCCGCCACATGATATCTCCGAAAGTCATTGTTGATAAATCGACAGTACCCGTAGGGACTGCCGATCGAGTAACAGCAGCAATTACAGCGGAACTTCAGCTGCGCAACTTAAATCTAGATCTGTGTTCGGTTGTTTCAAACCCAGAGTTTTTAAAAGAAGGTGCTGCAGTTGAAGATTTTATGCGCCCTGATCGGATTGTGATTGGTACTGCTACCGACGCTGCAGGCTTACGTGCACGAGAACAAATGCGGAAGCTATATGCACCCTTTAATCGTCATCATGAGCGCACCTACTATATGGACGTAAAAAGTGCTGAGCTCACCAAGTATGCAGCTAATGCGATGTTAGCCACACGTATTTCGTTTATGAATGAATTAGCCAATTTAGCAGATATTGTTGGTGCAGATATTGAATCGGTAAGACAAGGCATTGGTTCTGATTCGCGTATTGGATATGGTTTTTTATATTCTGGCACCGGTTATGGTGGCTCTTGTTTTCCTAAAGATGTTTCAGCGCTGAGTCAAACAGCGCTTGAGCATGGTCGCGATTTAAAAATTTTACAAGCAGTTGAGGCGGTGAATGAGGCGCAAAAAACCATTTTGATTGAAAAAATAGTGAAACGTTTTGGCAATGATTTATCCGGCTTGAAATTTGCTTTATGGGGCTTAGCTTTTAAGCCGAATACGGATGATATGCGTGAGGCGCCTAGTCGCGTCATTATTCAAGAATTGGTTCGCCGTGGCGCTAGCGTCGTGGCTTATGATCCTGTTGCGATGACAGAGGCCCAACACTGCCTTGAACTAGACTTTCAAGATAATCCTACGGGTTTAAAAAAAGTCAGCATGGTAAACGGTCCTATGGAGGCGGTTGACGCTTGCGATGCCTTGGTCATCGTGACTGAATGGAAGGCGTTTCGGAGTCCCGATTTTGAGCAGTTGAAACAAAAGTTGAAAAAACCCGTTATTTTTGATGGCCGAAATTTATATGAGCCGTTAACTATGCAAGAATTAGGGATTGAATATTTTGGCATTGGGCGGCATAGTTAAGTTAGCGAGCAAAAAGCAGATGGTCGAAAAAGCACAAGCTACACAATTTCAACAAACCCGCATCTTGGTGGTGGGCGATGTCATGTTAGATCGCTATTGGTTTGGGGATAGCGAGCGCATCTCTCCTGAGGCCCCAGTACCAATAGTGCAGGTAGCAAAAATTGACGAGCGTTTGGGTGGGGCTGCAAATGTCGCCCGTAATGTGGCTGCCTTGGGAGCAAAAACCAGTTTATTGGGCGTCGTTGGGGAAGATGAAGCGGGCACTCGTGTGCGCGAACTGCTTTTAGCTAGCGGAGTTGACAGTCAATTAGAAGAAGATGCCAAAGTGCCGACTACGGTTAAATTGCGTGTCATTGCGCGGCAGCAACAACTGATTCGCCTTGATTTTGAAGAGGCGCCTAGCGCTGCAGCCTTAAAACATAAATTAGCCCGGTTTGAATCCCTACTTACTGCAGTCGATGCAGTGATTCTGTCGGATTATGGCAAAGGCACTTTAGATCAAGTTGCCACCATGATTTTGCAGGCCAGGGCTCAACAAAAAATTATCTTAGTTGATCCTAAGGGTAGCGATTTTGAACGCTATCGAGGCGCAACGGTGATTACGCCGAATCGCGCTGAATTGCGGCAAGTCATTGGCAAATGGGCTAGTGAAGAAGAGCTGACCGAGCGTGCGCAAGCCTTACGGCGTTCCTTAGAAATTCAAGCTTTACTACTCACGCGTTCAGAAGATGGCATGAGTTTATATACCGATGCTGGTGTCAGCCATGTACGTGCTCAAGCCCGCGAAGTATTTGATGTATCTGGTGCTGGCGATACGGTCATTGCTACTTTAGCAGTGGCTCTGGCAGCGGCTTGGCCCCTAGAACGCGCTATGGCTTTAGCTAATCGTGCTGGTGGTATCGTCGTGGGTAAGCTAGGCACAGCCACCGTTACTAGTGAGGAATTACAGTGACCGTTATTGTTACTGGGGCCGCCGGTTTCATAGGCTCTAATTTAGTCCAAGCACTGAATGCGCGCGGTGAGCGGCAGATCATTGCCGTCGATGATTTGAGTCAAGGGGATAAATTTCGGAATATGGCCGATCTGCACATAGCAGATTATGTCGATAAGTCAGCTTTTATTAATTCCTTTAAAAAGGGCTGGTTTGGCGAGGTGAGTGCGGTTTTCCATCAAGGTGCCTGTTCTGACACCATGGAAAGTGACGGCGTATTCATGATGGCAAACAATTATCAATATTCGTTGGATGTTTACGAAACCTGTATGGCTCAAAAGACAGCATTTCTTTACGCCTCTTCTGCTGCAGTGTATGGCGGCTCTGAAAAATTTATGGAAGAGCGCCAATATGAGAAGCCACTAAACGTTTATGGCTACTCAAAATTTTTATTTGATCAATATATGCGCGCCAAGTTTGTTGAAAATGTTAATACGGCGCAAGTGGTTGGCCTACGTTACTTTAATGTTTATGGCTCGCGCGAATCACACAAAGGTCGCATGGCCTCAGTCGCATTTCATCAATTTCATCAGTTTAAAAAACAAGGTTTTGTACAATTATTTGGTGAGTATGGCGGGTATCAGTCAGGCGAACAAAGTCGGGATTTTGTTTCGATTGAAGACGTGGTTAAAGTCAATTTATTTTTCTTTGATCATCCCGACAAAAGTGGCATTTTTAATTTAGGTACTGGCCAAGCCCAGCCATTTAATGATGTTGCTTGTGCAGTAGTCAATTCTTTGCGCAAAGCTGCCGGTGAGCCACCACTGACTCTGCCCGAATTAGTTAAAGCTGGTTTGATTCAATACATGCCGTTTCCAGCTGATTTAAAAGGTAAGTACCAGTGTTTTACGCAAGCTGATATGCAACAATTGCGCGCTATTGGCTATTCTGATTCCTTCCTCAATGTTGAGCAGGGCGTCAGTCGTTATGTTGACTGGCTGTCAGCTAACGCTGATTTTTTAGCCCAGCCGATCTAATCCCGTTTTTTTAGTCAACTCACCATCTTCAATTCCGTTGTAATGCTTCGCAGGCTTCAGCTTGTGAATTGTTATCGATGTTTAAACTTTTGGAGAATCTATGGCTTGGAATTTGAATACAGTTTTTCGTAATACGCTTTTAAAGCTTGCCTTGGTCTTGGCGCTTATTTCATCTTGGGGGATATTGCATTCCACCGCAATAGCTGCTACAGACGGTATTAATGTGAATACGGCCAGTCAAAGTGAGCTCGAAAGTATTAAGGGTATTGGTCCCGCACGTGCGCGAGCGATCATTACTGCGCGTGATGATGGCGGTGCATTTCAAAATGCCGATGACTTGCAAAAACGGGTACGCGGTATTGGCAGCAAATCTGTTGAAAAATTAATCGATAACGGTCTGACGATTGAAGCGGCTAGTGGTTATCGTGAAACCAAAAGCAAGGGCCGCGCTGATCAAGGTGGGGGTCGTCGTAAGCCAAGTAATAAAAGTGCTGAGCGTGAAAAGGCCTATTCAGGAAAGCCGTCACCAAGAAATTAAGCCGCGGTTTAGGCGTTAACTCAGGCGGTAAGTTGGCGCTAAAGTAAGATGCTCAGCCTACGGCAGGTAATTTCCAATATAGCTAAAATGAAGCAATGAACTTGCCTGCCGTGCCAAATGTCGACCCAACTCCTGCCTACCTTACTATTGCCGATACTGTGGGTAATACGCCTTTGGTCCGTTTACAACGAATTCCTGGGGCGGTAGGTGAGCCCCGTAACAATCTCATTTTGGGTAAGTTAGAAGGGAATAATCCCGCCGGTTCAGTCAAAGATCGTGCAGCTTTATCGATGATACGACGCGCCCATGAGCGCGGCGAAATAGAACCGGGCGATACCTTGATTGAGGCAACTAGTGGCAACACGGGTATTGCCTTGGCCATGACGGCGGCGATGCTGGGATACAAAATGCTCTTAGTAATGCCAGAAAATCAAAGTCTAGAACGCCGTCAAAGTATGACAGCTTATGGCGCTGAATTAATTTTAACTTCGGCTTCTGGGGGTATGGAATTAGCCCGTGATTATGCTGTACAGCTGCAGCGTGAGGGACGTGGACGTTTACTCGATCAATTTGCCAATACCGATAATCCCCGCGCTCATTTAGAAACTACCGGCCCTGAAATTTGGCGTGATACTGCCGGTCAAGTTACTCACTTTGTCTCGGCAATGGGCACCACTGGCACGATTACTGGAGTATCTACCTATCTAAAGATGATGAATCCAGCGATTGAAATTATTGGCGCGCAACCTGCCGAAGGATCGCAAATTCCCGGAATTCGCAAATGGGCACCTGCTTATTTGCCCAAAATTTATCAAGGCGAGCGCGTTGATCGTATTGAGTACGTAACCCAATCGGCTGCAGAAGAAATGGCGCGCCGAATGGCCGCGGAAGAAGGGATTTTTTGTGGAATTTCTGCAGCTGGCGCTTTAGTTATTGCTTTACGGATTGCGCAAGAAGTAGAGAATGCCACTATAGTTTTTATTGTTTGCGATCGGGGTGATCGCTATTTGTCGACAGGGGTTTTCCCCGCTTAATTTGCGAGATTAGTCTTCTGCCGTTTTTTCTTGGTACTCGCTTTCGCTTTCGCTGAAGAGCTTGACGGTACTGTTTTTTCCATCACTAAAGATTGCATGGATTGAGGAATAATAGGAACCGCACTTTTATTTTCGTAACCCAAGGCTTCAGCAAATTCAGCCACACTTTGAGCATAAAAATAACTGCGGTTGTAATTTACTATACTGAGAAAATTGGCTAGTCCGACTACATAGCGAGTTTGTTCAAGGCCTTTTTTATCCAGATAAGGTAAATCAACAATCAGCGCTTTGCTTGTTGGACTCACGCCACCATGCTGTAAATCGCCTCGCTCGGGGGCAAGAATCCCAAGTCGAATGAATTCCTGAATAGTATGTTTTAGATCAGGTTCGCCATCGGCAAGGAGAGCAGCGGCAGTTAGGGCTTGTGAACTAGGTAATAGTGGAAAATAAATTGGCATACCAACTTGCCAGCCCTGTTGTTGCAAAAAATTGGCTACGCTTGCAATGGCGTCTTTAGCGCTGACCTTTAAATCAATCTTATTATCGCCATCCCCATCTTTGGCGTAGGCGCGAATACTGCTTGGCATAAATTGAGGTAATCCAATGGCGCCAGCATAAGAGCTATTTTGATTGAGGCATTGATTAAATTGAGTTTGCTGAAAATTTGCGCCAGTATTGCTTTCGGCCCAGCAAAGTAAAATGAGCTCTTTAATTTGCTCTCGGAATAAGGCTTCACGAGTAGCTTGGTTAGGGGTTGGTGGGTATTCAAAGGCGAGAGTAGTTAAGACATCTTTAGCCCGAAAGGCTCCTAATTGACGGCCATAAATTGTTTCGATGCCAATAATTGCGACGATTAAAGGGGCCGGAACTCCAGTACTGGCTTCGGTTTGGCTCAAAAATTCGCGATTTTGCACCCAAAATGCTTGCGCAGCCTTAATGCGCACGGGTTCGATAAAGCGCAGGCGATAAGCGGCCCAATTCTTTTTAAATTCCTGAGATGGGGGTAATACCAATTTCTTAATACTATGAATCGATTTAGTATCTTGAAATCCCGCCTCAAGGATGGCTAGCGGCACGTTATGATTGTTTGATACCTGGAGTAATAGTTCAGTCAAGTTTTTTGCGAAACTAGCATCTGGAGCCCTAGCATTAGGGGTTTGGGCTGGAGCAATGGGGTCTTGGCTGACTAGTGTCTCGGGAGTTCCGGAGGGGATGGGTGTAGTGCAGCCTGACAAGCAGAGCGCAATCAGAATGCAGGTGGCAATGAAAGTAAAAATGAAGCCAAGCTTGACAGTGTTCAATTGATTAATGGAATAAAGTTTATTCATAGAGCAGAAGTAGTTTACCGTTTAGATGGAAAGGCAGTAAAAATGACCACCGCTTATATCAGCCACCCAGATTTTTTATTACATGAGATGGGGCGCCACCACCCTGAGTGTCCTGAGCGTATTCAGGCGATTGAAGATCAAATTATTCAAAGTCGTATTGATGGTTATTTGCAACGGATTGATCCCCCCCTAGCAACCGAAGCCAATTTAGAATTAGTGCATGGCGCAGATCATATTGAGTTTGTAAAATCGCACGCACCTGCCAGTGGCTACTTCATGCTCGATGGCGATACGATTATGAATAGTGCTTCTTGGCAAACTGCCCGCCGCGCCGCAGGTGCGGCAATAGCAGCAGTTGATGCGGTGATGAAGGGCGAAGTAGAAAATGCCTTTTGTGCGGTACGGCCACCTGGACACCATGCTGAGCCAAATCGTGCCATGGGATTTTGTATTTTTAATAATGTTGCCATAGCCGCACGCTATGCGATGCAGCAATATGGTTTAGAGCGGGTAGCGATTATTGATTTTGATGTCCACCATGGTAATGGTACCGAAGCCGCCTTTATCGATGATCCACGAGTGTTAATGTGTAGTTTTTTTCAGCATCCGTTTTATCCATACAGCGGCTTAGAGGCTGCCGATAATATGATTAATATTCCCTTGCCGGCATCAACCAATGGCAAAGTTGTGCGCGAGTTGGTAGATGCAGTATGGTTACCCCGCTTAAGAGAATTTAAACCGCAGCTCATTGTGATTTCAGCTGGGTTTGATGCTCATCGTGAAGATGATTTAGGTCAAATGGGTTTAGTTGAAGATGATTATGCGTGGATTACCAAGCGCCTCAAAGCTGTTGCACATGAGTTTGCTGAAGGTCGAATTGTGAGTTGCTTAGAGGGCGGCTATAACCTTTCTGCATTAGGGCGCAGTGTAGTTGCTCACTTAAAGGCTTTAGGGGATTTATAAGTATATTTACAGGAATCATTTCTGAGGTCAAGATGGCAAGTATTTTTGAAGAAGGTTTAGAGCGAAACGCGGCAAATTACACGCCCATGACACCGCTTTTATTTGTTGAGCGAGCAGCGGATATTTATCCTCATCATTTAGCCATTATTCATGGATCCTTGCGGCAAACTTGGAGCGAGACGGCCATTCGTTGTCGCCGCTTAGCTAGCGCTCTTAACAAACAAGGAATTACAGTAGGCGATACGGTAGCAGTGATGTTGCCAAACACGCCGCCGATGGTCGAGGCTCACTTTGGGGTGCCGATGTCGGGCGCAGTGTTAAATGCACTCAATACCCGTTTAGATGCTGAGGCGATAGCTTTTATGTTAAATCATGGTGAAGCTAAAGCGGTGATTGTTGATCCTGAATTTGTTCCCACAATGAAAAAAGCATTGGCCTTAGCGCGCGCAGAAAGTGGTCGTGAGATTTTAGTCATTGACGCAGAAGATGTTGAGTATTCAGGGGCAAGTGAAAAAATTGGCAAGCTGACCTATGAGCAATTATTAGCTGAAGGAGACCCCCAATATAAATGGGCATTACCTGCAGATGAATGGGCGGCAATTTGCCTTAACTACACTTCTGGTACCACCGGTAATCCAAAGGGAGTGGTGTATCACCACCGAGGTGCAGCAATTAATGCTGTTTCCAATATTTTAGAATGGGATATGGCAAAGCATCCTGTGTATTTATGGACTTTGCCACTATTTCATTGCAATGGTTGGTGTTTTGCATGGACTGTTGCGGCGCGTGCTGGCATCAATGTCTGTTTACGACGAGTTGACCCCCAAACGATTTTTGCGGCCATTAAAGAGCAGCACGTGACCCATTATTGTGCGGCACCCATTGTGCACAATATGCTCGTCAATAGCCCAGCTGAATTAAAAATTGGTGTGCCACGCGGTGTTAAGGCAATGATCGCTGGGTCGGCGCCTCCCGCAGCCATTATTGAGGGCATGGAAATGATGGGCTTTGATATGACCCACGTATACGGCCTTACTGAAACTTATGGTCCTGCCGCTGTCTGTGTCAAGCAGGATGATTGGGAGCAGCAAGATTTAGGCACTAGGGCACGTCTTAATGCACAGCAGGGTGTGCGCTATCACTTGCAAGAAGCTTTTATGGTATTTGATCCAGAAACCATGCAAGCTGTGCCAGCTGATGGGGAAACTATGGGTGAAATTATGTTTCGCGGCAACATCACCATGAAGGGTTACTTAAAAAACCCGCAAGCAACACAAGAAGCCTTTGCGGGCGGTTGGTTTCATTCAGGCGATTTAGCCGTGATGAATCCTGATGGTTACATCAAAGTTAAAGATCGCAGTAAAGATATTATTATTTCTGGCGGTGAAAATATTTCTTCACTCGAAATTGAGGATGTACTGTATCGCCATCCGGCGGTATTAGCCGCCGCAGTAGTCGCTAAGCCCGATCCTAAGTGGGGCGAAACGCCCTGCGCATTTCTAGAGCTTAAGGCCAGTGAAACCGTAACTGCCGCCGAGATTATCGCCCATTGTAAGCAATATTTAGCCAACTTTAAGGTGCCTAAGGCGGTTGTTTTTGGTGAATTGCCCAAAACTTCAACTGGCAAAATTCAAAAGTTTGAGTTACGTAAACGCGCTGGCTCAGCTACGGCTATAGATGTTTAGATAGTCTATTGCCAGAGCTTGATAAAATAGCACTGAGGCTGGAATAAGCCATTTCCCCCATTAATTTTAATGCCCTAAAGTGATTTTTTAGTATTTAAAGAGAGTGCAATGAAAATTTTAGTTGCGGTAAAGCGAGTCGTTGATTACAACGTCAAAGTGCGGGTTAAATCAGATCAATCTGGAGTTGATATCGCCAACGTCAAAATGAGTATGAATCCTTTTGATGAAATTGCTGTTGAAGAAGCAGTACGCTTAAAAGAGGCTGGTTTAGCTTCCGAGGTGATTGTGGTTTCTGCTGGCTTACCCCAATGTCAAGAAACCTTACGCACTGCTTTGGCAATTGGTGCCGATCGCGCCATTTTGGTTGAGACCGAGCTTGACTTGCAACCCTTAGCAGTCGCAAAAATTTTGCAAGCCCTCTGTATTAAGGAGGCCCCGCAAATGGTCATTCTTGGAAAGCAAGCCATTGATGATGACAGCAATCAAACTGGCCAAATGTTAGCTGCCTTATTAGATTTCCCCCAGGCTACTTTTGCCTCTAAGGTGACGGTTGCTGATGGTAAGGCGAATGTAACTCGCGAAGTTGACGGTGGTTTAGAGACTATTTCAATTACTTTACCCGCTATCATTACCACCGATTTACGCTTAAATGAACCACGGTATGTAACCTTGCCTAACATCATGAAGGCGAAGAAGAAAACCCTTGAAATCATCAAGCCAGCAGACTTGGGCGTTGACGTGAACCCCCGCTTAAAAATCCTGAAGGTGGAAGAGCCTCCTAAACGAACTGCTGGAGTCATGGTTGCCGATGTAGCGGCTTTAGTTGATAAATTAAAAAATGAAGCAAAGGTAATTTAAATGAGCGCTTTAGTTCTTGTCGAGCATGATAATCAATCGCTCAAATCTGCAACATTGAATACCGTTACTGCTGCTTTAGCCTGCTCTCCTGAAGTCGATCTCTTGGTGATTGGTTATGTAGCAGAGGGCGTGGCACAAGCAGCAGCAAAAATCGTGGGCGTGCGTAAAGTTATTCACATTGACGCCGATTTTTTAAGTAATCAGTTGGCTGAGCCCGTTGCTGCACAAATCTTATGGTTAGCACCGTCATACGATTATATTTTGGCGCCTGCAACCTCGCATGGTAAAAATGTTTTACCTCGCGTGGCAGCAAAATTAGATGTGGCCCAAATTTCTGATATTACTAAAGTGATTTCGGCAGATACCTTTGAACGCCCTATATATGCGGGAAATGCGATTGCGACGGTGCAGTCCAGTGACGCTAAAAAGCTCATTACTGTGCGCACTACGGGTTTTGATGCCGTTGCTGCCACGGGGGGTACAGCAAGTATTGAGCAAAAAACTGCAGTTGCAGATCTAGGTAAATCGAGTTTTGTAGGTCGCGACTTAACTAAATCAGATCGCCCTGAGTTAACCGCAGCAAAAATAATTGTTTCAGGTGGTCGAGGTTTAGGTTCGAGTGAAAAATACCATGAGTTGATTGACCCTTTAGCCGATCAATTGGGGGCGGCATTAGGAGCTTCACGGGCAGCAGTCGATGCTGGTTATGTGCCCAATGATTATCAGGTAGGCCAAACTGGAAAAATCGTAGCACCCCAGCTCTATATCGCCATCGGAATTTCTGGGGCCATTCAGCATTTGGCTGGCATGAAAGATTCGAAGGTTATTGTGGCTATTAATAAAGATCCTGAAGCACCAATTTTTGGTGTTGCTGATTATGGCTTGGTAGCCGATTTATTTACTGCAATTCCTGAGCTCACTGCATTGTTAAAGAGCTGATCTGCCATTGTCATGACATACCATGCGCCAGTGAAGGACATGTTGTTTGTGATGCAAGAATTGGCTGATTTGGCTAAGGTAGTGCAATATCCGCGGTACGCTGAAGCGGGTGCTGATGAAGAACTGGCCCCTGCTGTTTTAGAAGAGTCTGCGAAATTCAATGAGACTGTTATTGCACCGCTGAACTGGGCTGGCGACCAGAATCCCAGCACTTGGAATAACGGTGTGGTGAGCATGACTGCTGGCTTTAAAGAAGCCTTGCAGCAATATGCAGATGCTGGCTGGCAGGGTGTGATTCATCCCGCGCAGTATGGCGGCCAAGGCCTACCCAAATTAATTGCTACACCCTGCTTAGAGATGGTCAATGCAGCTAACCTCTCTTTTGCTTTATGTCCGCTCTTAACTGATGGTGCGATTGAAGCTCTGTTAATTGCCGCTAATGATGATTTAAAGGCGCAATATTTACCCGCGATGATTTCTGGTGCTTGGGCTGGCACAATGAACTTAACTGAGCCGCAAGCTGGCTCCGATCTTTCCTTGGTGCGCACCCGCGCTGAACCAGAAGCCGATGGTAGTTATCGGCTCTTCGGCACCAAAATTTATATCACCTATGGTGAACACGATATGACTGACAATATCGTGCATTTGGTATTGGCTCGAACTCCGCACGCGCCAGCGGGAATCAAAGGCATTTCTTTATTTGTGGTGCCAAAATTCCTGTTAGCAGCAGATGGTAGTTTAGGTGCGCGAAATGAAGTTGAGTGCATTTCAATAGAACATAAATTGGGGATTAAAGCGAGCCCCACTGCAGTTTTACAGTTTGGCGATCAGAGTGGTGCAATCGGCTATCTGGTGGGCGAAGAAAATCGTGGGCTGGAGTATATGTTTGTGATGATGAATGCCTCTCGCTTTGCAGTAGGCATTCAGGGCATAGCGGTGGCTGATCGAGCTTATCAAAAGGCCGTTGCTTATGCTAAAGATCGGGTGCAAGGGCGTGATTTAGATGGTTCAGAAAATTCTGTCAGCATTATTCATCAACCTGATGTGAAACGCATGTTGTTAACGATGCGGGCTTACACCGAAGCAGCGCGCGCATTAGCCTACATGGCTGCTGCTCAATACGATGCTGCACATGCTGCTGTAGATCTTAAGCAGCGAACCCATGGCCAAGGGCTGTATGAATTTTTAGTGCCTATTGTTAAAGGCTTCTCTACTGAAATGGCGATAGAGGTTGCGAGTCTTGGCGTGCAAGTGCACGGCGGAATGGGTTTTATTGAGGAGACTGGCGCCGCGCAGTTTTATCGTGATGCGCGTATTTTGACGATTTATGAAGGTACCACAGCTATTCAGGCCAATGATTTGATCGGTCGTAAAACGGTCCGCGATGGGGGCAAAGTAGCCTATGAACTCATTGCCAGTATTGTGGCTACAGAAGCGAACTTGAGGACCAGTAATAGCGTTGCTGCACTAGCAGTGTTAGCACAATTACAAATAGGTCGCTTGGCTTTTGAGCAAGTACTGAGCTATATCTTATTGCACGCCAAAACAGAAGTTAAAAATGTGTATGCTGGCAGTTACGCCTATTTAAAGCTATGCGGTCTAGTATTAGGCGCCTGGCAAATGGCGCGCGCACTACTAGCTGCAGAGCGTTTACGTGATCAAGATCCAACATTTTATGAGGCGAAAATAATCACCGCCCAATTTTTTGCTGAAAATTTACTGCCTCAGGCGAGTGCTTTAGCCACTAGTATTATTACTGGGGGCGCTATTACCAATGCTCTCGCTAGCGAACAATTTTAAATTGGGCGTGCACACTATTTTTTATTGCGAGAGTTTACGCGCTTCTGCCAATTGGGCAATAAAAAATTGCTCAAATGCAATCGCTAGAAAAGTCATCATTACTCCAGCCCCGAAGACCAACGAAAAAATCACGGTTAACACGGTTAGCCAGCCTGATTGAGTAGCTTGCTGCGGGTCAATTAAGGGATTGAATTGGGCATCCCAGCGTTGATCGGTACGTAAACCAAAGGCAATTGTCGTTAGCCAACTGGCCTCTAAAGAAATAAAGCCTAGCGTTAATAATATCCAGCCGAGTACGGAATTTAATTCGGCACCCTGCAAGATGGTCCAGCCGATGCAACCTAAAAGCAGGGCGAGTAACTGAGACCAAGCCCAAAATGAGGAAAGGCCGCGCAAATAAAAACAATTCATGCCTGTGCCAGGCAAAAGTAGGCCAAGGGCGCAAAAGAGCAGTTTTGATTTCCGTTTAATTTGGATAGTGGGCAAGTAGCGTTACTCTCTTAATTCTTTTTTGGGTTTATGGAGGCGGGTCGTTGTATAAAGCTGAGCACTTCACGGTCACGACCAATGAGGAGCAGTCGATCACCATCACGCACTAGATTACGATAATCATTGAGTTCATAAAGAAAATCATTTTCTAATTCATTTCTTGGGCCCGAACAAGACATACGGGTACTAGCCACGCGTTCAATGCTAATACCTCGTGCTTCCTCAACAATCTCACCAGTAAAGCGGTTGCAGCCAGTAAAACCACTGATGATGAGGCCTTGAGGAGCGAATTCAAATTGAATCGGCTGGCCCAGATCCCCTTGAGGAATTGGTCGCTGACGCACCTCTCCGGCAGTATTGGGGGGTAAATTCCAACGTATCAGTTCCCACTTAGTGCCGCGCAATTCCGCATAAGGCGGGCTTACTCTAGCGGCGCAAGGTGGGGTAAGGCTGCTGCAGGCGGTAAGAAGGCCTAGTAAGCAGCTGATGACGATGCCTTTAATAGGCGATAAGCAGATCGCCGATAGGGGCCTAGATGGCGTATAAGATGTTGTTTTTAAGGGGTTTTTCATATCTAGCTAATGATAGGTTAGGGAATTTGATGGCTCAAAGCACGGTTTTCATCTAGAATATGGGGTTCTCTGCTTTGGCATGAGTCATCAATAACCCGTTTTCATTTTAGATTTTAAGGAATAAGTATGGTCGTCATTCGACTGGCACGTGGAGGTTCTAAGAACCGCCCCTTTTATAGCATTGTTGCAACCGATAAACGCAATCGTCGTGACTCGAACTTCATTGAGCGTCTGGGTTATTTCAACCCGAATGCTGTTGAATCCGAGCAGGCCATGCGTATTGCGCAAGAACGCATGACTTACTGGACTACCGTCGGTGCTCAAATTTCGCCGACTGTAAAACGCTTGATCAAAGATCATCCTGCTGCTGTAGTTTAAGCTGAGGTGGCTGATTCACTGCCAGACGATTTAGTTGAGTTAGGCCAAATTCAAGATGCACAAGCCTTGCAGGGCGGAATTAAAGTTCGCCCTTTTTCCCCAGATCCTGTTGCCCTATTAGCAATTAAGTCGGTTTGGTTGTCATTGCGCCCCCATTTGGCGAAAGATGCCGCTGGTGAAAAGTCTCCTAGTTCAGTTTTCTCCCCCCAAAAATATGCTGTTAAGCAGGCGAAGAGCCATAGTGGCTTAGTCGTGCTCCACCTAGAGGGGGTAACTGATCGTGATGCAGCCTTAGCTTTAAAGGGCGGTCGTATTTTAGCGAGACGAAGCGATTTTCCAAAGCCTGAGAATGACGCGTATTACTGGGTTGATTTGATCGCCTGTAAAGTAATTAATCTCCAGGGGGAAGATTTGGGCGAGGTAATCGAGATTACGGATAACGCAGCCCACCCGATCTTGTCAGTCGGACCAAAACCTATCCTGATTCCCTTTGTACCCGAAATCATTAAAAAAGTGGATTTATCTTCCCGTACCATTGAGCTTGATTGGCAAGCCGACTGGTAAGAAAGGGGCTTCAATGCGCTTTGATGTCGTTACCATCTTTCCCGAAATGTTCTCCGCTTTGACCAAGTGGGGTGTAACAGGGCGTGCATGTGAGCACCAGCTAACTAGCGTAAGTCTTTGGAATCCAAGGGATTTTTCTACTGATGCCCGTAAAACAGTCGATGATAGGGCTTATGGCGGTGGTCCTGGCATGGTGATGATGGCCAAGCCGCTTGAAGATGCGGTCGAGGCAATTCAGGCGCAACATCAACAGCTAGGCATTCGTTCAGGCCCAGTCTGCCTTTTAGCCCCGCAAGGAAAAGCATTTTCGCAACAGATAGCAGCAGATATCCTCAATTACGGTAATTTAACCCTAATTTGCGGTAGGTACGAGGCAGTTGACCAGCGTTTTATTGAGCGCAAGGTCGATTTACAGCTTTCTTTGGGGGATTTTGTGCTTTCTGGGGGTGAATTACCTGCCATGGCGATGATGGATGCGGTGATTCGCTTAATTCCTGGGGCACTTGGGGATCAAGAGTCAGCAGCCCAAGATAGCTTTATAAATGGCCTTTTGGACTATCCGCACTACACCCGACCAGAAATAGTTGGTAATTTATCTGTGCCGGACGTGCTTTTAGGCGGACATCACGCTAAAATAATGGGTTGGCGTCGGCAGCAGTCTTTGGCGCTGACAAAAAGGTTACGACCAGATCTCATTGAGTCTGCTCGTGCAAAAGGGTTATTAAGTCAAGAGGATGAGCAGTTTCTGCATTCTCTAGCTTAATAAAAATGGTTTAATTGCATCCTCTATCTGGTCCGCTCTCAGGTATTTATTACTAAGAGGTAAACGGGATTAAACGCAGACATGATGTTTAAGGAGTTGTAATGAATTTGATTGAAAAAATTGAGCAAGAAGAAATTGCTCGTCTCAGTGCTAATAAAAAAATGCCGAGCTTTGCGCCTGGCGATACCATTGTGGTTAGTGTCAATGTGGTTGAGGGCACGCGTAAGCGAACACAGGCTTTTGAAGGCGTCGTGATTGCAAAACGCAACCGTGGCCTGAATTCCAGCTTTATTGTGCGAAAAATTTCCTCTGGAGAAGGGGTCGAGCGAACCTTTCAGTTATATTCACCCCTAATTGCTAATATTGAGGTGAAGCGTCGCGGCGATGTTCGTCGTGCCAAGCTCTATTACTTGCGCGATCGCTCAGGCAAATCTGCGCGTATTAAAGAAAAGTTGCAAGCCCGCGTTAAAGCGGTGGTTGCTGAAGTTGTTGAAGCGCCTGCCACTGAATAAGGGCATTTTTCAGCGGCAAAACTAAGGCGACTACAGTCGCCTTTTTTATTACCCTAAAATAGTCCAATGATGTCTAAACTTTCGCCGTCCGCTACCTCGATTGCCGTACCACTTGGGTTTAATCCGCAGGCGGTTCCGATTCAGTCTAATTGTGCTGGCGAGCCATCAATTGCAAGTAGTAGGCTACTACCCGATCAATTGCGCCAGCGTTTTATTGCGCCACCAATATGGACGCCGGAAATTACCGATGAAAATCGCCATGTGATGGCCAGCGATATTATTGCGCAGCGCCAAGCACAAGGCCTTTCGACTCAAGCTGCAGTGCTGATTCCGCTGGTCTTACGAGCAGCTGGTATAGCTGTTTTATTGACGCAAAGAACCGATCATCTTCACGACCATGCGGGGCAAATTAGCTTTCCTGGGGGGCGCATGGAGTCAAGCGATAGTAGCGCTGCGGTGACCGCCTTACGTGAGAGTTATGAGGAGGTTGGGCTAGCAGCTGATCAGGTTGAGTTACTAGGTCAATTGCCTGAATATTTAACGGTCTCGGGGTATCGCGTTACTCCCATCGTAGGTTTAGTGCATCCACAGACCAATTATGTTTTAGATGAATTCGAAGTGGCTGACGCGTTTGAGGTGCCTTTAACATTCTTAATGAATCCGGCCCATCACCAAGTGCGCGTGGCAACTAGCGAGCAGGGCAGTCGTCGGTTTTACGCGATGCCCTTCGAAAATCGTTTTATTTGGGGTGCTACAGCAGGTATGCTGCGCAACCTTTATCATTTACTTAAAGTATGATTTTCTTCTCCATTCTCTTTGCCCTCATTGCTGAACAATATCGGCCAGTCAATGCACAGCATTGGGTTCGTCGTTGGAGTGTTGCTTGGCTAGATTGGGTTGCCAAAGAATTTAGCGGCAAAGCTGGGCAGGGTGCCACTCCAGTTGGGGCTCGCCTCGCCTGTTTGATTGCTTTTATTTTGCCAACCTTTTTAGTTTTTATTATTCACATTGCTTGCATGATGACGTATCCAATTTTGGCTTTCTTCTGGAATGTCTTAATTGTGTATTGGTTCTTTGGTTTTCGTCAATTTAGTCATTCTTTTACAGCGGTGCATCAGGCCATTCAAAACCATGATCTGCCAGCAGCGCGCCTTGCATTGGGTGAGTGGTATGGACCCGATTTAGAGCTTGCACATTTAAATGAAATTGAGATTATTTCTTTGGCTTTAGAAAAAGCCATTATTGGCTCGCATCGTCATGTATTTGGCGTATTTTTTTGGTTTCTGATGCCCCTAGGGCCTGGCGGCGTTGTTTTATACCGTTTGGCCGATATGGCCGCCGAGCGTTGGGGTAAGCATGTGCCCAATTCACATAATTTAGAAGCGGCTGCCCGTCATTTCTTTTATGTGCTCGATTGGGTGCCGGCACGTTTAACGGCGATGAGTTTTGCTTTGGCTGGAAATTTTGAAGACACCATCTATGCTTGGCGCTATCTCACGCATAAGTGGGCTGATGAATTATCAGCAGTGATTTTAGCGGCCGGTAGTGGCGCTCTGGGTGTTCGCTTAGGTGAGCCTTTACGTGAGCCTGATAGTGAAGAAGCTTTACGCATGGCTGAGGTGGGTGACGCGCCAATTTATGATGTAGGGCTTGAGCCTAGTGAAAGAACATTGCGTTCGGCAATTGGTTTAGTCTGGCGCGTGATTATTGCTCTGATGATTTTGTTGGCAATGTTGACTATCGCTGTTTGGCTGTAGTAATACCCATCATTTGGGTATCAGCGGTTTGCGAGTCTGAGCGTAGTTGACGAAATAAAGCCAAACGCTCTGGTGCAATTATGTGCTTAGCAACCGCTTCACGAATCACACAGCCAGGCTCTGTTTCATGGGCGCAATTATGAAAACGACAGTGCCCCAGATAGTCTTTGAACTCGCGAAATGCATGTTGTAACTCACTCACTGAGAGATGAGCAAGACCAAATTCTTGAAAACCGGGTGAGTCGATAAGGGCGCCTAATTTACCATCTGCTATGCCCCATTCACTGGGTAAATTAAAATAGCGACAGGCAGTAGTTGTATGTTTGCCGGTATCAAGGCGCACAGAATACTCTTGGGTGACGGCCGCGGCATTGGGTACCCAAGCATTCAGTAAACTTGATTTACCCATACCCGATTGGCCAACCAGTACAGAAACTTTACCCTGCAGCGCGCCATGAAGACGCTCGAGTGAGGCGGTATCAAATTTTGCGGAGACTTCACTCACTGGATAGCCCATGCGTGCATAGGGCTCAATCAATTTTCGCGCAGTTTCAATTGAGTCGCTTAAGTCACATTTATTAAGCAAGATATGTAAACCAATTTGATTGGCCTCTGCTGCCACAACTGCACGCCCTAGCAGGTCTGGAGAAAAAGCGGGTTGAGTTGCCAAGACCACGAGGATTTGATCCACATTAGCAGCGATTAATTTACTTTTAAATGCATCGGAGCGATAAAGCAAATTACGGCGGGGCTCAATTTCAACTAAGCGCGCTTGTCTATCAGAACTTCTTTCTAATTGCAAAATATCACCCACTGCACCCAAATGGCGTTTGCCTGGCGTGGTCACTTCGATCAGTGGCCCGCCATGGGATTGATGCTTAGATACATCGGTACGCAGAGTTTGGGCTAAATAATGCCTGCCATACGAAGCTATTAGTAGGGCGCGACTAAGCGACATGGAACGCGAGCCATTGGGGTTAAGAGTGCATCAGCGGCTTTGCTTTAAATTCGCAATGCGCAGCGGTGCAGGGGGATGTGAGCTATAGAATGCGGTGTAGAGCGGATCGGGAGTTAAGGTTGACGCATTGTCTTGATAGAGCTTCACTAATGCTGAAATTAAATCGCTCGCAGACGATTTTTCAGCCGCAAAGTTATCGGCCTCATATTCATGTTTACGAGAAGCAAGGCTATTAAGGGGGGTAAGGAAAAAACCAAATACGGGTGACACCAACATAAATAAGGCCAATGCTAAACCGCCGTTATAGCCAGACAGACTCGGTGTGACACCCAGATCAAAATAGAACCAGGGTTGCCCACTAAGCCAGCCTAAGAGTGCTAATACCACTAAGCTGAGGGCAAATGACACCAATAAACGTTTGCGGATATGTTTACGTTTGAAGTGGCCTAACTCATGCGCTAAAACTGCCTCGACTTCGCCCGGGTTTAGTTTTTCAATCAGCGTATCGAAAAAAACAATTCGCTTCGCCTTGCCAATTCCCGTGAAATAAGCATTACCGTGGGCACTGCGGGTACTGCCATCCATCACAAAGAGGCCTTGACTAGCAAAGTCACAGCGCTTTAAAAGTTGTTCAATTTGAATTTTGAGGGGACCATCTTCAAGGGCTTTAAATTTGTTAAACAGTGGTGCAATAAAGGTTGGAAATAGCCACAGTAATAGGCCATTGAATGCAGTCCAGACAAACCAAGTCCACAGCCACCAGAGCGGCCCTGCCTCAGCCATTAAGCTTAGGATTACCCACAGCAGTGGTAGGCCCAAAGCAGCACCTAAGACCACGCCCTTTAATAAATCGAGGCAAAACAGTTTTAGGGTCATGCGATTAAAGCCAAAGGCCTCTTCAAGCTTGAATTGCTTGTACCAACTAAAGGGTAAATCGAGCACCCCAGTAATGATGAAGATGCTGCACAGTAAAGCGATTTGTTGCGAAATGCCATTCCCAAGCCATTGCGTGAGTTGTTGATTTAAGTATTCAAGACCCCCCAAGAGCGTGAAGGAGATTAAGACGATGGCACTCAGAATGTTTTCAATAGTGCCTAAGCGTAATTTGGCGATGGTGTAGTCGGCAGCTTTTTGATGTTCTACCAAAGAGATCCTTGTCGCAAATTCGGCCGGGACGACATCACGATGTTGGGCGACATACCTTATTTGCCGCTGGGCAAGCCAGTAGCGTATGCCAAAGCTAAGAAAAAAGGCGCTCAAGAAGATAATTGTGAAGGTCATGAGATGATTATAGTTATGAGTGAAAAAACTGCCCTAAGTACTGCTAGTGAGTCATTAATTTGGATTGATATGGAAATGTCAGGACTTAAACCTGATAGTGATCGAATTCTGGAAATTGCCTTGGTCATTACCGATGCAAACTTGAACTTACTGGCTACCGCACCCGTTTTCGTAGTGCATCAAAGCGATGCAGTTTTAGACGGCATGGACTCTTGGAACACTGGCACCCACAGTAAATCTGGGCTAATCGATAAAGTCAAGGCCTCAGTGCTTGACGAAGCCATGGTTGAGCAGGCCGCCATCGATTTTCTTAAGCAATATCTGAAAGCGGGCGTTTCTCCTATGTGCGGCAATTCAATTTGTCAAGACCGCCGTTTTATGGCGCGTTATATGCCAAAGCTCGAAGCGTTTTTTCATTATCGCAATGTGGATGTATCAACCATTAAAGAATTGGCGAAACGCTGGCAACCCAATTTAATGAAAGGCTTTGCGAAGCAGCAAGCCCATACTGCTTTAGCGGATATTTTAGAATCGATTGAAGAGTTGAAGTATTACCGCGAAAAATTCTTTATTACCCCCAATTAGCGAATTAGCGCAAAAGCAGGGTCGCTTGACGGCAATCGCTATTTTTTCAATGCACTTTTTGGTCGAAAAGCTTTCACCACTGCTTCATTCGTTTCCATATAAGGCCCGCCAATGAGGTCTATGCAATAAGGTACTGCGGCAAAAATACCTGGAACCAGTACTTTGCCATCAGCGTCTTTAAGGCCTTCTAGCGTTTCTTGAATGGACTTCGGTTGCCCAGGTAAATTAATAATTAAAGCAGCATGGTCAACAATTTCACGCAAGACTGCAAGCTGCCGTGAAAGAATAGCGGTGGGTACAAAATGCAAGCTAATCTGCCGCATTTGTTCACCAAATCCAGGCATGATTTTTGTCCCCGCCTCTAAAGTCGCCTCGGGGGTAATATCGCGCCGAGAGGGGCCAGTGCCGCCAGTGGTGAGAACTAAATCGCAGGCATACTCATCGACCAGCTCAATTAAGGTGACGGTAATGAGTTCTTGGGTATCAGGGATGAGGCGCTCGACAAAAACATGGGGAGAGACTAGGGCCTGATCAAGCCAAGCGCGCAAGGCAGGAATGCCTTGATCGGTATATACCCCTTGACTGGCTCGGTCGGAAACCGAGACTAAACCAATCTTCAGTTCATTGGGGGTACTGCGGTGCCAAGCTTCGGTATGCTTCATATCGCTATTCTAGCTATTATTAGGGTATGTTTACCTATACCACTGAGCAATTTCAATTAATTGTGCAATTTATGCTGGCAGAAGCCAGTCGTTTAGGGGCGAGCGATGCCGCTGCAGAGATTTCTGAGGGCCATGGGCTAGCTGTAACCACCCGCAAGGGAGAAATTGAGACCATAGAGCAAAGCCTCGATAAACAAGTGGGGGTAAGTCTTTATTTGGGGCAGCGACGCGGTAATGCAAGTACTAGCGACTTTTCACCGACCTCGCTACGGGCTACCGTCGAAGCCGCCTTTCATATAGCTCAACATACTGCCGAGGATGATTGTGCAGGTCTCCCAGAGTATGATTTGCTTGAAAAAAATCCCCTGAATCTCGATTTATTTCATCCTTGGGATATTGAAGCCATAGACGCTATTGAAATAGCACGCTCTGCCGAGGCGGCTGCATTTGCAGTGAGCCCCCAAATTCAAAATAGTGATGGCGCTTCTGTCTCAACGCATCAAGGTCATTTTATTTTGGCTAGTAGCCAAGGGTTTTTAGGCGGCTATGCCTATTCACGCCACTTTATTTCATGTGCACCCATCGCGAGTACAACGGGCAAAAGACCGTCTATGCAGCGTGACGATTGGTATTCCAGCTCACGTATTCCAACTCAATTAGCTCCGCCCGCCGAAATTGGGCGCTATGCAGCTCAGCGTGCCTTGGCTCGCCTCAAAGCACGGTCAATTCGCACGCAGCGTTGCCCCGTTATTTTTGAGGCGCCAGTGGCCGCTGGTTTATTAGGCTCTTTTGTGCAGGCTGTTTCTGGGGGCGCTTTATATCGGCGCTCGAGTTTTTTATTAGATAGTTTGGGTAAAGCTGTTTTGGCAAGTCACCTTAGCTTATATGAAGATCCACATATTCCTGGTATTAGCGGTAGTGCACCATTCGATGAAGAGGGTGTTAAAACACAGGCTCGCACGGTAGTTGCAAACGGTGTTCTGCAAGCTTATTTTTTATCGACTTACACCGCACGAAAATTAGGCCTTCAAAGTACTGGCAATGCAGGTGGCTCACATCATCTTCGCTTGGCGAGTAACAATACCGTATCGGGCGGTTTACCCGCACTACTGAAGGCGATGGGTACCGGCCTACTCGTGACCGAATTAATGGGTCAAGGGGTCAATTATGTCACTGGCGATTACTCGCGCGGAGCCTTTGGTTACTGGGTCGAGCAGGGAGAAATTCAATATCCAGTTGAAGAAATTACGATTGCGGGTAATTTACGCGAAATGTTGCTTGATATTCAAATGGTGGGCAGTGATGTTTTAGTGCGAGGCTCGAAGGAGTCGGGCTCACTCCTCATTGGCTCAATGACTATTGGTGGTAAATAAGCCAGTGCGTTTATTTGCGCAACTATTTTTTGCGCTCTAGCGTTAAAAAACGGAAATGAATTTCCCCTTCTTGACCTTCGACACATTCGATTTCCTGCCAATTTTGTGGGTCAGGAACTGCAAAAAAAGTATCTCCAGTAATATCTAGATCAATTTCGGTAAGATAAAGTTGGTCGGCTTTTGCAAAAGCCTGGGTAAATAATTGTTGGCCACCAATAATGAATACCCGCGGAACGTCAGCAAGCTGCTTCAGGGCATCGTCTAGCGAATGCATCACTTCCGCCCCAGCTAATTGCAAGTCGGTATTACGACTGATAACCAAGTTCCGCCGTCCTGGTAATGGCCGGCCAATAGAATCCCAAGTCTTTCGCCCCATAATAATGGGATGCCCCATAGTGACGCGTTTAAAGAATTGCAAGTCAGCAGAAATCTTCCAGGGTATTTGATTGTCTTTGCCAATGACGTGGTTACGGGTGCGAGCAACGATAAAAGCAATGGCTGGATTAGTCATATTCGATTGGTTTAGATGGCGACAGGAGCCTTGATATGGGAATGAGACTGATAGTTCAGTACTTCAAAATCGTCAAACTCATAGTCAAATAAGGAAGCGGGCTTACGGCGAAATTGCAATGTAGGCAGAGGAAAGGGTTCACGCGCTAATTGCATTTCTACTTGGGCTAAATGATTGTTATACAGATGGCAATCGCCACCGGTCCAAATAAAGTCTCCCACTTTTAAATTAGCTTGCTGAGCAACCATATGGGTAAGGACTGCATAACTGGCTATATTAAAAGGTACGCCAAGGAAAATATCAGCGCTACGCTGATAGAGTTGACACGATAGCTTATTGTTCGCGACATAAAATTGAAAGAAGGCATGACAGGGGGCGAGTGCCATGCGAGGAATGTCTGCTACATTCCACGCCGACACAATCATTCGGCGTGAGTCGGGGTTCGATTGTAGGGTTGCCATGAGCTCTTGAATTTGATCAATATGTTGGCCATTTGGCGCTGGCCATGAGCGCCACTGATAGCCATAAATAGGGCCGAGTTCGCCATCGGGTGCAGCCCACTCATCCCAAATAGAAACGCCACGGTCTTTCAGCCACTGATTATTTGTACTTCCATTCAGAAACCACAGTAATTCATACACAATCGATTTGAGGTGGAGTTTTTTGGTAGTGACCATGGGAAAACCCGCAGCCAAATCGAAACGCATTTGATAGCCAAAAATCGATTTGGTCCCAGTACCAGTGCGATCAGCCTTATCAACGCCTTGTACCAATACTGCTTTCATTAAGTCATGGTATTGGCGCATTAGCAGCTGTCTTTAAGCAATTAATCAAAAATAGGCGATTCAACACCAAGGACTTTATGTAACTTAGTTGAGGTGGTGGTGTATTGCAGGTGCACCTTTTTATCAGGATAAATATATTGCACACACCCGAATGCCGCCAAGGCGGCTTCATGAAAACCTGACAAGATCAGTTTTTTCTTGCCTGGATAGATATTAATGTCACCCACCGCAAAGATGCCGGGAACGGTTGTTTCAAAGCGCTCGGTATCGACGGTAAGTTGCTTGCGATCAATACCTAAGCCCCAATTAGCAATGGGGCCCAATTTGGGTGAAAGGCCAAAGAAAACTAGTAAGACATCGAGTGGCATCCGCCGCGTAACCCCATCACTACCAGTGACTTTAATTTCCCTTAGGTGGCCATCGCGTTCTTCGAAGCCGGTAATTTGTCCAACCTCAAATTGCATTTCATATTTGGCACATAACTCCTTCATTTTTGCTACTGAGCTAGGCGCAGCTTTAAAACCATCGCGACGATGAATTAAGATGACACTTTCCGCTTTACCAACAAAATTGAGTGCCCAATCGAGAGCGGAATCGCCGCCGCCACAAATGACGATATTTTTGCCAGCAAATTGGGTTGGATCTTTGACGCGATAAAACAGTTGTTTATTTTCGAACGCTTCAATGCCATCAATTTTAATGGTGCGCGCTTGAAATGAGCCCACACCAGCGGCAATAAAAATTGTTTTCGTGATGAGATGAGTGCCTAAAGTAGTGCGCAGATCGAAGCGGCCATCGCTGCGTTTTTCTACCTCAGTCACTTCTTGCCCCAAATGAAAATGGGCGCCAAAAGGCTCAATTTGTTTCATTAAATTATCGGTGAGCTCTTGCCCGGTACACATGGGTACAGCGGGGATATCGTAAATAGGCTTATCAGGATATAACTCCACGCATTGGCCACCAACGACCGGCAAAGAGTCGATTACATGGGCTTTAATTTCTAAAAGGCCAAGCTCAAAGACTTGAAAAAGTCCAACGGGTCCGGCGCCAATAATGACGGCATCGGCTTCAATAGGGGGGAGTGACACAAATAGTCCTAAAAAGTGCAGCTCACAGTTTACTTAACTAATTCGTTAAGTTTATCTTTAACGTCTTGCCATTCATCGGCATCAGCTAACGGCGCTTTTGATTTGGTAATTGAAGGCCAGAGGCGAGACAGTTCAACGTTGAGTTGAATAAACGCTTGTTGATCTCCAGGTACGTCATCCTCTGCATAAATGGCATTCACAGGGCACTCGGGAACGCAGACCGCGCAATCGATGCACTCATCAGGATCGATTGAGAGAAAATTAGGGCCTTCGCGGAAACAGTCTACGGGGCAAACATCAACGCAATCGGTATATTTGCAACGGATACAGGATTCAGTAACAACGTAAGTCATGATTTTAGGTCGATAAATAAAAGCCCATAAAAGGCGGATACTTGATTTTAGCCGAAATGAAGCTAAAAGCGCCAAGCACCCCAATTTCCAGCTTGTTGTAAAGTTTAGGGATGAATACAAGCCACAAACCCAAAATCTTAGTTGCTAGGTCAATTTTCCCCGATGCTTTGGCTGCTTTACATGAGTCTTTTGAAGTCATCGATA
Organism: Polynucleobacter sp. IMCC 29146; assembly: GCF_021395195.1. Lineage (NCBI taxonomy): Bacteria > Pseudomonadati > Pseudomonadota > Betaproteobacteria > Burkholderiales > Burkholderiaceae > Polynucleobacter > Polynucleobacter sp. IMCC 29146. The sequence goes on from NZ_JAJVCR010000004.1 coordinate 111,222, forward strand.
ATCAGGCCGATCGTGTGTTCACGCCAGCCGAACTGCAAAAATACTTAAGCGAAGTCGATGCGGCCCTGGTAGCCGGCAGCGAACGGATCGATGCGAACGCATTGGCCCAGGCAAAAAAACTAAAAATTGTTGCCAATATTTCGGTTGGCTATAACAATTTTGATGTACCCGCCATTACTGCCGCAGGTGTGATGGCGACAAATACACCTGATGTTTTGACGAATACCACCGCTGATTTTGGGTTTGCGCTATTGATGGCTACGGCGCGGCGCGTTACTGAATCTGAACATTGGATTCGTAATGGTCAATGGGACCAATGGTCGATTACCAACAACCCTTTAGGTATGGATATTCATGGCAGTACTTTGGGCATTATTGGTATGGGCCGGATCGGTCAAGGGATTGCAAAACGGGCTTTAGGTTTCGGCATGAAAGTGATTTATAACAATCGTCGGCGCTTACCCGAGGCCGATGAAATGGCCTGTGGAGCCACGTATGTTGATAAAGAGAGCTTGCTCCGTCAAGCTGATCATGTCATTTTAGTTTTGCCTTATTCCGCTGACAATCATCACACCATAGGCGCAAAAGAAATTGCGCTGATGAAGCCTACCGCGACATTAGTAAATATTGCGCGGGGCGGGATCGTAGATGATGTAGCTCTGGCACAAGCCTTACGAGAAAAGAAAATTTTTGCCGCTGGCCTCGATGTGTTTGAAGGTGAGCCCGTTGTGCACCCTGATTTATTAAAACTCAGTAATGTGGTGTTGGCGCCGCATATTGCTAGTGGTACAGAAAAAACGCGGCGCGCAATGGTTGATTTAGCGATTCAAAATGTGCGCGCTGCTTTGGCAGGTGATAGGCCGCCCAGCTTGATTAATCCTGAAGTACTGAAGTAATTATTTTTATTGATTGGCCAAAAGAATTCACAGCGAGCGTATTTTCTGCATTAATAATCAGTCATTGGTTTCTTCGGGCACCTCTTTCAAGGCTAACTCGATACCGCCGAAATTATTGGCAACCCAGTTATAAACCTTGCAGGCTACCCAAAGCAAGCCAAAGCCAAGAACAGCATTAAGAATAAGAGCAGACAGCACTGTAAATCCCGGTATTGCGCCATCACGAATAAAGGCAACAAAGAGGGCTAAAAGCACGATTGGAACTGAAAAGCATAAGTAAACCAAAACTAAGGTTTTGGCGGTATGCATAGGATCAAGGAAGGTTATTTCTTTTTTAGTTAATTTCATCATGCCGTAATCTTAAAGCAGTCCTTCAAAAATCTCTACATTAACTAAATCACCAACCTGAATATTGCCTTGTTCCGCCGGCAAAACAATAAAGCAGTTGGCTTCACTCATCGAGCGTAAGATGCCTGCTCCTTGGCTGCCAGTAGTCCGAACTGTGGCTTGCCCAGCATCATCAAGCGTAACAATACCCCGTTGAAATTCGGTGCGCCCGGGTTTTTTTCGAATTGCTTCGCCAGAGCGCACTTGAATGGTGGGGACAGCGGTCTGGGTTGCGCCATTCAATTGCAGTAGCGCCGCGCGGACGAACTGATAAAACGTCACCATCACCGCTACTGGATTGCCTGGTAAGCCGAAAAATAAGGTACTATTTTTAGCTTCTGGAGAGTTGGCAGCGTCCGCCAGCGGTTTTAGTACTCCAAAAGCCATCGGCCTACCTGGGCGCATCGCAATCTGCCAAAAGCCAATATCACCCAACTCTTGCAGGACTTGCTTGGTAAAGTCTGCCTCACCAACGGAGACGCCACCCGATGAAATGAGCACATCAGCCTTTAAGGTTGCGGCACAAAAGGCTTTTTTTAAGGCCACTGGATCGTCTTGCACAATTCCGCAATCGATTATCTCTAAATTGAGGCGAGTGAGCAGGCCAATAAGGCTATACCGGTTGCTATCGTAGACGCTACCGGTATCAAGTGCTTGGTCAAGGCTCCGTAATTCATTGCCAGAGGAGATAATGGCAACCCGTATTTTGTTACGCACGGATAGGGTTTTAATCCCCAAAGAGGCAGCTAAACCCAAATCAGATGGCCGCAAAATACGTCCCGCAGGAATGGCAACTTGGCCTAAACGCAAATCTTCGCCCCGTAGCCGACGATTTTCTCCCACCCTTACGGCGTTAGCCGGAAATAGCAATTCATTTTCGTGAGCGGCGTTAGAGATGATTTCTGTAATGCGCTCTTGAGGAATAACGGTATCGCAGCCGGCAGGCATGAGTGCGCCAGTCATTATTTTGATGCATTCATGAGCACCCAATTGACCCAAGAACGGTTTTCCAGCGAACGCCGTACCAACGATTTTTAATTTTTTTTGCCCTGCATGAGCAGCTTCATTGACGTGACCTTGAAAAGCATAACCATCCATCGCGGAATTATCTGCGTTGGGAACATGCATTGGCGATAAAAGATCTTCAGCCAGAATACGATTAACCGCATTTTCAAGTGCAATCGTTTCGCTCTGAAGCCCCCCATTTTTTGTGCGTACCTCTTCGTTTATTTGGGTAATTAATGCACTGATAATACGGCGGGTCTCGATAACGGATAAGGAGCTAGTGGGGGTATTGAGGGTCATGTTTTTATTTGGGACTGCACCGCAATTTTGTTTTGCTTCTCGAGGTACGCCAATGTTTCTAGCGAGGCTAGCTCTGCGGGTGTATTGGCATTTGCAAAGGCCTGTTCATTTTCAAAAAGTACGGCACTACTATTGACATTTTCAAACCAGCGGTCAATTTTCCGCGCACCACTTGCTAAAAATTCTGCAAGCGATAATTGAACCGTTTTTTTCATGAGGCAGAAAACGGCTTGATTCCATTGATGCCCGGTGTTATCAATACTGCATGCGTATACTAAATCAAATGGACCGCGCAGTAATTCAGCGCTTAAGCGTGCGCCTAAATCAAGCGGAAAGAGCGGTGAATCACATGGCACGGTAAGGAGATATTCAGTTTGACAATGGCGCAGACCAGCCATAAAACCTGCGAGCGGACCAAAATAAGATGGTGCAGATTCAACCGCACTGTCATCGGCAATAACAGGGTAGCCATAGCTTGCATAACGCATGTGATTGCGATTGGCATTAATTAGGATCGTGCTTACCTGATCTTGAAGGCGGGTTAACGCAGTCTCGATCAGGGGTTTTTCTAGGTAGGGTATTAAGCCTTTATCACTTCCGCCCATCCGCTCTGCTCGACCCCCTGCCAGGACTAAGCCCGTGATTACTAAGGGCGGTAATGAAGCTATGATTGCTGCCATTCGGGATTGAGCCTAGCCACCGATATAAGACATTTCAACCTTACGACCAGTTGAATTTCCGATGGGAGTGTGTGAACCTCGGATTTCAGAATAGTGATCATCACGTTTAGCCCAAGTATTCATGATGGCATTCGCAATTTCTAAATCACTCTTGCCGGAGCGAAGCAGGGCTTTGAAATCGACGCCTTGATGCGCAAATAGACATAAAAAAAGATGTCCATCGGTTGAGAGCCTAGCACGGGTACAGGTATGGCAAAAGGTTTGCGTCACACTAGAAATCACCCCAATTTCACCAGCGCCGTCGGCATAGCGCCAGCGTTGCGCAACTTCACCGACATAGTTTGGTTCTAGTGATTGCAAGGGAAACTCAGCATGAATTTGGTTGATGACTTCTCGCGAAGGCAATACCTCAGCCATATTCCAACCATTCGAACTCCCCACATCCATAAACTCAATGAAGCGTAGGGTAATACCAGAGTTACGAAAATGCCGCACCATTGGCAAAATCTCCTGCTCATTAACCCCTTTCTTAACGACCATATTAACCTTGATGGATTTAAAGCCAGCCTCTTTTGCTGCCTCAATACCATCCAGTACCTCGTCAACTGCAAAATCAACATCATTCATCGCTTTAAAAACAGGATCACTTAATGCATCGAGACTAACTGTGATGCGTTGTAAGCCCGCATTTTTTAAGAGCTGCGCTTTTTTTCTTAAGAGGCTACCATTCGTTGTGAGAGTGAGATCTAATTTTTGCCCTGCTGGCGTGTTAACTTGGGCGAGCATCGCCACTAAAGCCTCTAAATTTTTTCGTAAAAGCGGCTCGCCTCCTGTAAGGCGAATTTTTTCTACACCCAGACTGGCAAAGATTTGCGTCATGCGGGTGATTTCCTCAAAACGCAGTAAGGCATCTTGCGCTAAATACGGATAGTTTTGATCGAAGACCGATTTCGGCATGCAATAAGTGCAACGAAAATTACAGCGATCCGTTACTGAAATGCGTAAGTCACGTAATTGCCGCTGACGTAAGTCAGTTGTTTCAGAATGGACCCCTTGCAATACTGTTGGAATTGCCGCTGAGGCACCAACAGTATTGCTGATGGGAATAATGCGCGAATAGGCTCGATCAACCATAGCTAAATAAGTTTATACCTAGTCTATTGAGTATTACCAGACTAGTTTTTATCAATCATTTTTTCTTGGCCACCTGTTTCTACTAAGACCATGGGACCACTAGGTAATATTTTTGGCGCCTTAGGGGCGCGTTCGGCCCGCGGTTGAATGGGTTCAGCATTCATTTGCGTTTGTGCTTCGGCAAATTTAGTCGCATCGGTAGCAACCCAAACCATTCCCGCTGATTGCACCACTTGCTCCAAAGGCGCCTCTTCTAAACGCGAGAAGGAGACTTTAGGTAAAGCAGCAGGCACGGGAACGAAATTTGCTACAGGCGCGGTTTGGGGTGCACCGCTTAAATTACTTTGCAGATCGTGCAGCGGCAAAGTAGCTGCATCACCTGCCATATGTGCCATGCCTACTGGCGGCCAGGTGGCAGAAACCTCGGTAATGGCTGGGTGAGTTACTGTTGAGTTTGAATCAGCTTCTTGAGCAGGGATATCTGTGCGATTATCACCACGTTCACGTTGACCACGACCACGTCCACGGCGATTACGTCCCCGCGGACGCTCTTCGCCTTCAGCGTTAACTAAATCAGTGGCCCCAGTATTCGCATTGTTGGTGATGCCTTCAGGCGTGTCGTTGCCGTTTTGATTCGCTGGACGTTCAGGACGGGAATTACGGTTACGACCGCGACCCTCTTGACGAGGCTTTGCTTCACGCCCATTTGTCTCAGTAGGAGCAATTGTTTCGTTGGTAGATGCTGTTGCTGGACGTTCATTACGGCCACGGCGATTACGACCACCACGTTCATTACCATTGCGGCCTTCGCGTGCTCCGCTAGGACGAGGACGTGCTTCGGGTGTTGCTACGGTTATTTCTGGAGTTGAAGTAAATAGTTTCTTAATGAAACCCATAAATCCACCGGTTGACTCAGCCACCGCTTTTTCGTTCGTGGCAGATACACGTGCCGCACGGGGTTGGTTCATTGGCGCAGGTTGACTTGGCGTAATACCTTTGACTGCAGCCTCAGGTTTTACTTTGGTCTCTTCCTTGCGACTCACAATCGTATCGGCTTCTAACTCGGTAGCAGCCTCTTGCGCCATGACATAGCTGGCTTTTTGATCATCTAAACGGGGATCATCATGACGTAAGCGCTCTAATTTGTAATGCGGTGTTTCAAGATGCTTATTCGGCACCATCAAGACATTAACCTTAAAGCGACTTTCAATTTTGATGACTTCAGCCCGTTTCTCATTGAGAAGGAAAGCTGCGACCTCAACAGGTACTTGTGTATGAATAGCTGCCGTATTGTCTTTCATCGCCTCTTCTTGGATGATGCGTAGTACTTGCAAAGCAGATGATTCGGTATCGCGAATATGGCCAGTACCATTACAGCGCGGGCAAGTCACATGACTGCCTTCTGAGAGCGCGGGTCGTAAGCGTTGCCGCGACATTTCCATTAAGCCAAATTTAGAAATTTTGCCCATTTGCACGCGGGCTCGATCATGGCGTAAGGCATCGCGTAAGCGGTTTTCAACATCTTTTTGACTTTTCGCTGATTCCATGTCAATAAAGTCGATGACGATCAAACCCCCTAAATCGCGCAAACGCATTTGGCGGCCGATTTCTTCTGCAGCTTCTGAGTTGGTGCGGGTGGCGGTTTCTTCAATATCAGATCCCCGTGTAGCGCGCGCTGAATTCACGTCAACCGAAACCAAGGCTTCGGTATGGTCAATCACAATGGCGCCGCCTGAGGGTAGCGGTACCGTACGCGAGTACGCAGTTTCAATTTGATGCTCAATTTGAAAGCGGGAAAAGAGCGGGACATCATCTTGATAGCGCTTGACGCGGGGTAAGTTATCAGGCATTACCACCGACATAAAGGCTTGAGCCTGTTCGAAAATATCGTCAGTATCAATCAAAATTTCGCCAATATCGGGTTGGAAATAATCGCGAATGGCGCGAATAACCAAGCTCGATTCAAGATAAATTAAGAGCGGCGCCGAGTTGCTTTTGGCAGCCTCATCAATGGCTTTCCATAGCTGCATGAGGTAATTCAGGTCCCACTGTAATTCAACGGCATCGCGCCCAATTCCGGCGGTGCGAGCGATAATGCTCATCCCTTCAGGAACCTCGAGCTGACCCATGGCCTCACGGAGTTCTTGACGATCTTCGCCCTCAATACGGCGAGATACACCACCCCCCCTTGGGTTATTAGGCATTAAGACAAGATAACGGCCAGCCAAAGAAATAAAAGAAGTGAGCGCGGCGCCTTTTTGGCCGCGTTCTTCTTTTTCAATCTGAATAATAATTTCTTGGCCTTCGCGTAAGGCATCTTTAATTGATGCGGTACGAACGTCAACGCCTTCTTTAAAGTAAGCGCGGGCTACTTCTTTAAATGGCAAAAAGCCATGACGCTCTTCACCGTAATTAACAAAGCAGGCCTCTAAGGATGGCTCAATGCGGGTAATAACCCCTTTGTAAATATTGCCTTTGCGTTGTTCACGCCCAGCTGATTCGATATCAATATCGATTAATTTTTGACCGTCGACAATCGCGACGCGCAACTCTTCTTGCTGAGTTGCGTTAAATAGCATGCGTTTCATAATTCTCTCCAAATGGGGTTGGAGGACGATGCGCGACGCGATGTAGATGAGATTAAGGCTACCAAAGAACTAGGTTCTATTGGCCCCTACAGGGCGTGGTTTAAAAGAGAACTAAGCTGCTAATCAGTTAGCTCGAATCGAGTCCATTACTGGACATCGTTGCCACCCCGAACGCTCGCCACAGCTACCCTCCTTTAGGGTTATCAATGTAGGCGCGCGCCTGAAAACTGTCATCTACTCGCGGGTCGCGGCATACAGCACGCCAACCCTGCGCCTCGTTAAACAGGGGAGGGGCAACCCTGGGAATCTATTTCTGATGGTTGATTCCAGCACCACGATTGGGGTTTCAAGTAGATATTCTCAGTTGAACCCAATCTGAGCCAATATGGCTAGTGCCTTGATTATAAGGCAGAAGTTCATAATAAGCATTCTCATGACTTCTCATTCCCTCGGTAAAGCGCCTAAACCACCAGCAGTGGTATTGCAAACCATTGGTCCTGATGACGCTGGTCAGCGTCTGGATAACTATTTACTGCGCTGGGCTAAAGGCGTACCCAAAAGCCATGTTTATCGGCTCATTCGTGCTGGGGAAGTACGGGTCAATAAAAAGCGCGCTGAGCCCACCACCCGCCTCGTTGAGGGTGACATCGTCCGTTTGCCACCCGTGCGCATTGCCACACCCGAGCGCGTGCAGGCTGGTCAAAATTTCGCGCGGGCTCAGCAATATGCCGCACAAATCCCGATTTTGTATGAAGATGACGTGCTCCTGATCATCGATAAGCCCGCGGGACTGGCCGTGCATGGTGGCTCGGGTATTGCCTTGGGGGTCATTGAGACTTTACGGTTGACCCGCCCAGAACTCCATTTTCTTGAATTAGTGCATCGCCTCGATCGCGATACCTCCGGGGTGCTGTTATTGGCTAAGCGCAGAAGTGCCTTGGTTGAAATGCATCGCCAAATACGTGAAGGCTTAACTGATAAGCGCTATTGGTTATTGGCGCACGGCAAAATTGAAACAGGCGCACGGGTAATGCAGTTAAAGTTTCCCTTGCATAAATTTCTCTTAGCAAATGGCGAACGTCGAGTTCGGGTTGATGCTGAGGGGTTGCCCAGCCATACTGCGGTGCGGGTTACGCAACTGTTCGCGGGGGAGGCGGGAGCGCTGAGCTTGGCAGAGGCGCAATTAAAAACCGGGCGCACCCATCAAATTCGGGTGCATTTACAGCGTCTTGGCCACCCGATTTTAGGTGATGATAAGTACGGCCTAGAGGAAGAGGATCGCCGCTTAAAATCCAAACGCTTATATTTACATGCCCATTTGGTGGGTTTTGTTCATCCGCGCAGCGGTGCCAAAATGCGCATTGAGTCACCGCTACCTGCCGAGTTCAACGCCTTATTAAAGAGGCTGAAGGTGGAGCCCAGCAGCAGCAACCCAGCGGCGACGCCGTAAGCCACAAAACAGTATAGTGGGATGTTATTTAATTGAAGGTTGCTGAGGGAATGTCCGTTTGAACCACACGCATCAACAGAATCTAGAGCGACGCTACGATTTAATTGTCTGGGATTGGGATGGTACCGTAATGGATTCAACCCCAACCATCGTGCATTGCATTCAACAGGCTTGCCGCGATTTAGACTTACCAGTGCCCAACGATGCATTAGCTAGCTCGGTGATTGGTTTAGGTATCGATGATTCCTTGCGGCGCGCCGTTCCCAGTATTGCGCCTGCACGATACCCGGCTTTAGTTGCGCGTTTTCGTTTTCATTATTTAGCCCGCGATCATGAGTTGCATTTATTTATCGGCATTCGTGAATTGCTCGAGCACTTACGTCAAGCGGGATTTTTGCTAGCCGTGGCTACTGGTAAATCGCGGCAGGGCCTAGATCGCTCTTTGGGATTTCATCAGCTAGAAGCACTTTTTCACGCTAGTCGTACTGCCGACGAAACGGCGTCAAAACCAAATCCGACAATGCTGTTAGAGTTATCGGATGTTTTGCAAGTACCATTGCGGCGAATGCTGATGATTGGCGATACCACGCACGATCTACTGATGGCGCAAAATGCCGGAGTGGATAGTGTCGGCGTTACCTATGGCGCCCATCCGCTAGAGGAGCTGCGCACTGCCAATGCCTTAATTTGCGTTGATAATGTGCAAGAATTAGCGCAGTGGTTCAATCAACATTTGTACGAGCAAACCTTGAACATAAATAAGAAAGTAAAGCATTGATGGAGCCGAAAGAAAACTGGGAGCGACAGGCTCTTGAGCATTTACTGCTTGAAAATTTAAAAGAAACTCGTAAGGCTAGGCGCTGGAAAACAATTTTCCGCTTAGTTTTACTAGTGTTAGTTGTCAGTATCATTGCACAGGTATTTGATTTGCATATACCAGGCCGTGGTATGCATATTGAAAAGCATACCGCTTTAATTAGTTTAGATGGCATGATTTCACCGACTACGACAGCGAATGCAGTCGACGTGAATGCAGCGCTAGATGCGGCTTTTGAAAATACCAATAGCGTCGGCGTGATCTTACGAATTAATAGCCCGGGTGGCTCACCAGTTCAGGCGGGCATGATTAATGACGAGATTCGCCGCTTGCGTACTTTGTATCCACAAAAACCATTCTATGTGGTGGTAGAAGATATTTGTGCATCGGGTGGATATTACGTAGCGGTAGCGGGTGACAAAATTTTAGTTGATAAAGCTAGCTTAATCGGCTCAATTGGCGTGGTCATGGAGGGCTTTGGTTTTACTGGCCTAATGGATAAATTAGGAATTTCTCGCCGCTTGATCACGGCTGGTTCGAATAAAGGCATGCTCGATCCTTTTAGCAAGGAAAATCCGAAACAGGTTGAAATGGTGCAATCGATGTTGGATCAAATTCATCAACAATTTATTGCAGTAGTTAAAGCGGGACGTGGCACGCGCTTAAAAGAAAATGCTGAATTATTTTCGGGGCGGGTATGGAATGGCGAGCAAGCAGTTCAATTGGGTCTGGCTGATGGGTTTGGTACCGTTGATTCGGTAGCCCGCGATATTTTGAAGGCACCAGATGTTTTGGATTACACCTTAAAGGAAAATTTTGCTGAAAGGGTAGCTAAAAAGTTTGGCGCAGAAATGGGCACCTCAATGGGTCAAGCGTTAATGAAAGATGCCAATCTGAAATAAGTAGTACGTTTTACTACGTACTTAAGCTAGTAGCAAAAAAATCGCCGGACGGTTTTGTAATTCACCGGCCATTTTTTCACCAGGGTAGCGTTTCCGCCACTCGGTGAGCGTGTAGGTATGAATCGATTCGCTCGCTAAACTCAGGTCGATGCCAATACATAAGCGGGTTTCTGCTGTTAATGCTTGCAGGCAAGCGTCGAACATCGCAGCATTGCGATAAGGGGTCTCAATCCAAATTTGTGTTTGTTGTAAGCGTCGCGATTCCGCTTCTAGTTGCTTTAGGCGATTAATCCGTTCTGGGTTTTGATTGGGTAAGTAGCCTTGAAAGGCAAACTGTTGGCCGTTTAGACCGCTTGCCATGAGGCCTAACAAAATAGAGCTAGGGCCTACTAAGGGTTTGACGGGGGCACCTAAACCATGCGCAGCCAAAATTAATTCGGCTCCAGGGTCGGCCACTCCAGGCACTCCTGCTTCTGACATTAATCCCATATTGTGCCCATCTACTAAGGCTTGCAACAAACTCTCAGGACGTGTTTTTGAATTGTATTTTGCATTTTGCGCAGCGCCACGCCATTCCAGTAGCACTAATTCCTGCAAAGGCGTACTCAGCGGCGTAACGGTATCAATTGCCTTTAAAAATGCCCGTGCGGTTTTAGCATTCTCCACAATCCAGTATTTCAGCGTGGCTGCTTGAGTGATGGTTGCGGCCGGCAAAACCCACGGCAATTGGTCTGCGCGACCTTCCGCACCCAAGGTATTCGGGATAAGAAAAAGTGTGCCGATAGTCATTTACTGGTTGCGAACCAATTTTTTGCAGGTAGCGCAAAACCGGCATCTCGCAATAATCCGCTTAATGCGATCAGCGGTAAACCAACAAGAGCAGTGGGATCATCGCTTTGAACCGACTCAAGGAGACTGATGCCAAGCCCCTCTACTTTGGCACTACCAGCACAATCATAGGGTTGCTCAGCATGTAAATAAGCTTCTAATATCGCGTCAGATAGATCGCGAAACTGTACCGTGGTTGGCACGCTCAGGGTGGTGTACTGCTCGTCGCGCATGAAACATAGTGCCGTATGAAAGTGGACAGCATTGCCGCGCATCAACTGTAATTGGGCTAAGGCCCGCTCAAAATTACCCGGTTTGCCTAATACAGCGCCAAATAAATCAGCTACCTGATCTGAGCCGATAACCCATGCCCCCGGGTTCTGTTTCGCTATCACTCTGGCTTTCAGTTCAGCCAAACGCAAGGCTAGAGCAAGGGTAGTTTCATGGGGCAAAGGAGTTTCATCAATTGCAGGCGTGCTGCAAGTAAAGGGCAGCCCTAAGCGGGCAAGCAATTCGCGGCGATACGGCGAGCTTGAGGCCAAAATAATTGGCGCTGGATGCCTTGCTACGTCGGAATTCGTCATGAAAAATAGCGCCTTGAATTAGACTGATGAGATGAATCGTAAACAAGTTTTACCTGAAGTTGAAATTTCTGCAACTCCGCAAGCATTACAAGCGGTTGATTTGTGTGCCCCGCAAACCTACCATGGTGAGGGTAGGTTGTCGCTGGGCGCCTTACCCCGAGTGGCTTTAGAGCTGGCTATCAGCAGCCCAGATAATGGTTTTGCTTGGCAAATCCAAACCCAGTTTACGGCTAATCAAGCCGGGGACCAAGCGCAAACCTTGCGTTTGAGGCTTAATGGACAAGCACCCTTAACTTGTCAGCGGTGTTTACAGACTTTCCAGTATTCCTTAAACGTGGAGCGTTTATTTATTGTTGTGGCCGATGAAGCGGCTGCGGATGCCTATCCAATTGAAGATGACCTTCTCGACCCCTTAGTCTGCAGCCCCCATTTTGATATATTGGCGCTAATCGAAGATGAAATTCTTTTATCCTTGCCATTAGTGCCAAAACACCCTGAAGCGCTATGTGCCCCAAGCCCATTATTGGGTGTAATTGAAGAACCTGAAAACCCCTTTAAGGTATTGAAAAATATCAAGAAATAGCTCTGGCGGCTGGGTTAATTGAGGCCTTTAATACCTACCCATCAATGCCTAGAATCCCGTATTTAGAGGCATTTTTATGCTAGAATGCCCCCTTGTTTAGGAGTCCAATATGGCCGTTCAGCAGAATAAAAAATCCCCCTCTAAGCGTGGCATGCACCGCGCCCATGATTCTTTGACCGTGGGTGCATTGGCAGTTGAAGCAACCACCGGCGAAACGCATTTACGTCATCACATTTCCCCCAACGGTTTTTACCGTGGTCGGAAAGTCGTGAAAACAAAGAACGATTAATTTTTTCATTTAATCAATCGAAGCGGCTTTAAATTGGCCGCTTTTTTCTTGGCTCAGCAAATTTGGCAACCCCAGCGCCCATGAATTCTCTGATGAACGTCAGGCTTGCAGTAGATGCAATGGGCGGAGATCAGGGTTTAGCAGTCACGGTACCTGCGTCCCTTGATTTTCTCCAAGTTCACGCCGACGCTCATATTCAGTTAGTGGGTGACTCACAGTTACTGACGCAATTGTTAGCTAAGGCAGCGCCTGAATTGCTGAAGCGCATTGAGATTATTGCTGCCAACGAAGTCGTGCTCATGGATGATTCAATTGAGGTTGCGTTGCGACGCAAGAAAAATTCTTCGATGCGTCTAGCCATTGATCAAGTCAAAACAGGAAAGGCCGAAGCAATTATTTCTTCTGGTAACACTGGCGCTTTGATGGCGATTTCGCGTTATCTATTGAAAACGCTCGATGGCATTGATCGCCCAGCAATTGCCACCGCAATTCCGAATGAATTGGGTACGAGTACTACCGTGCTCGATTTGGGCGCTAATGCCGATTGTCTGCCGGTGAATTTGTTACAGTTTGCGCAAATGGCGGATGTGATGTTGCGAGTTGTTGATGGCAAGCCTTCACCATCGATTGGCCTGCTGAACATCGGCGAAGAAGTCATTAAGGGTAATGAAGTCGTGAAGGAAGCCGGTGAATTATTACGTAATAGCCAATTAAATTTTTTTGGTAATGTCGAAGGAAACGATATTTTTAAGGGCACCGTCGATATTGTGGTCTGCGATGGCTTTGTGGGTAATGTTGTTTTAAAGGCGAGCGAAGGTCTGGCAAAAATGATGACTGGGATGATTCGTACGGAATTTAATCGCTCTTGGCTAACTAAGCTCATGGCCTTATGTGCCATGTTGCCTTTAGTTCGTGTCAAAAATCGGGTTGATCATCGGCGCTATAACGGCGCTGTGCTGCTTGGTTTGCGCGGTTGTGTGATTAAGAGTCATGGCTCTGCCGATCGCCTAGCTTTTACCGCCGCTCTGGAGCGTGCTTATGAAGCTGGCAAGAATCGCATGGTTGAACGCATCGCTGAAGCTTTTAGTGCAGAGGTGAGGCCATGACTTCAAGGTCTCTTTATTCACGCATTGCTGGAACAGGCAGTTATTTGCCTGCACAACGATTAAGTAACGATGATTTAGCAGCGCGTTTAGCGCAAGTGGGCATAGAGACAAGTGATGAGTGGATTCAAACGCGTAGCGGTATTTCAGCGCGTCATTTTGCCGCTGACAATGAATTAACCAGTGACTTAGGTATGTTGGCCGCACAGGCTGCATTGCACGACGCCAATCTTCGTGCCGATCAAATTGAGTTAATTATTTTGGCCAGCTCAACTCCAGATCATTTGGGCGGCTTTCCCAGTACCGCTTGCGTGATTCAAGACAAGCTAGGTATTCACAATGGCGGTGCGGCGTTTGATGTGCAGGCAGTGTGTGCTGGCTTTACCTATGCACTCGCCATTGCCGATGCATTTATTCGCGCAGGTACATACCGCAAAGTTTTAGTTATTGGGGCTGAAATTTTTTCCCGTATCTTAGATTTTAATGATCGCACAACCTGCGTTTTATTTGGTGATGGTGCAGGTGCAGTGGTGCTTGAGGCCGCAGATGAACCCGGTATTTTGGCTGCAGCGTTACATGCTGACGGCAGGCAACGCGCCATTTTGTGTGTACCAGGTCGTGCAATTGCCGGTGGCATTGAGGGCACCCCATTCTTAACGATGGACGGCCCAGCTGTTTTCAAATTTGCTGTGAAGGCCTTAGAGCAGGTTGCGCTTGAAGCTTTAGAGCGCGCACAATTACAGCCAACACAAATTGATTGGCTGGTTCCTCATCAGGCTAATATTCGTATTATGGAAGGTACGGCGCGCAAATTGGGACTCTCAATGGATAAGGTAATTGTGACTGTGGCCGAGCATGGCAATACGTCTGCTGCTTCAATTCCATTGGCTTTAGACTTTGGTATCCGCAATGGTCAAATTCAGCGTGGTCAACATCTCTTGTTAGAGGGCGTTGGCGGCGGATTTGCTTGGGGCGCAGTCGCTCTAAAATATTAAACAGGTTTTTTCTCATGACATTTGCATTCGTTTTTCCAGGACAGGGTTCGCAATCTGTGGGTATGCTGAACTCGCTTGCCGCTCGTCCCGAAGTGCAGGCTACCTTGGCCGAAGCATCACTCGCCCTAGGCGAAGATCTCACGCAATTAATTGCTGCTGGACCAGCAGAAGCCCTCGCACTCACAACCAATACGCAACCAGTGATGTTGGTAGCAGGTATTGCTTGTTATCGTGCTTGGTTGGCAAGTGGTGGTGCAAAACCGACTTTTGTTGCTGGCCATAGCTTGGGCGAATATTCAGCTTTAGTTGCCGCAGATGTCATTTCGTTTCAAGATGCCGTGCCACTCGTTAGATTTCGTGCAGAGGCGATGCAAACCGCAGTGCCCTTAGGCACAGGAACCATGGCAGCGATTTTGGGTTTAGACGGCGCCCAAGTGCAAGCAGTATGTGCTGAGGCGAGCACCTTGACGAATGAAGTAGTTGAGGCGGTCAATTTCAATGCCCCTGGTCAGGTGGTCATAGCAGGCGCCAATGCAGCAGTCAGCAAAGCCTGCGAGTTATTAAAAGCAGCTGGCGCTAAACGGGCTTTACCCTTATCGGTATCAGCCCCGTTTCATTCCTCTTTATTGCAAGCAGCCTCTGAAAAACTGGCGATTTATTTAGAAAATGTCACCTTTCATCCGCCTTCGATTCCCTTGATTAATAATGTTGATGTCAGTATCTTGAGTGATCCGCAGGCTATTAAAGATGCCCTAGTAAGGCAGGCTGCTAAACCCGTACGTTGGCAAGAAATTATTCAAGCGATGGCCGCACAAGGCATTACTCAGGTGATTGAATGTGGACCAGGCAAAGTGTTGGCAGGTTTAACCAAGCGCATCGATGCGCAATTACAAGGCTTCGCATTATTTGATGATGCGAGCTTCAATGAAGTGAAGTCAGCTTTAGGACAAGTCACATGAAAATTGATCTAAGCAAACAAATTGCCTTAGTTACTGGTGCTTCCCGTGGCATTGGTGCGGCGATTGCCGAAGCGCTTGCACAGTCGGGCGCGACAGTTATTGGCACTGCCACCTCAGCCGCTGGTGCATTGGCTATTACAGAACGCTTACAGGCTTTTGGTGGGCGGGGCGAAATTCTGAATGTGAATGAGGCTGCGGCAAGTGAGCAAATAATTGAGGCCATGTGCAAAGAATTTGGCGGCATTCATATTTTGGTCAATAACGCTGGCATTACCCGCGATCAACTGTCGATGCGGATGAAAACCACGGAGTGGGCAGATGTGATTGATACCAACTTAAGCGCAGTCTTTCGACTTTCGCAGGCAGTTTTGCGGCCGATGATGAAAGCCCGCTTTGGGCGCATTATTAATATCACCTCGATCGTCGGCCACATGGGCAACCCCGGACAGGTGAATTATGCTGCTGCAAAAGCGGGGGTTGCGGGAATGACTCGGGCTTTGGCGCGGGAAATTGGCAGTCGCAACATTACCGTGAATTGCGTCGCTCCAGGGTTTATCGATACTGATATGACCCGCGCCTTAAGTGAAGAGCAACAAAATGCCCTCAAAGCGAACATTCCCTTGGCCCGTTTAGGGAGCCCAGAAGATGTGGCGCAGGCAGTGGTCTTTTTGGCTTCAGGAGCAGCGGGCTATATTACGGGAAATACCCTCCACGTCAATGGGGGCCTGTATTTAGCCTGATTTATGGAATGGGGTTTTAGGAGTCTGGCGCAGTAATCTGAGGGTGACTTTGCCAAACTGATAAAATCCCTAAATCGTTTTTTACTACCCTAGGGGGACTTGATGGACAACATCGAACAACGTGTTAAGAAAATTGTTGCTGAGCAGTTAGGCGTACCAGAAGCAGATATTAAGAATGAATCTTCTTTTGTGAATGACCTCGGCGCTGATTCGCTTGATACGGTAGAGTTGGTAATGGCTTTAGAAGATGAGTTTGGAATTGAAATTCCAGATGAAGAGGCTGAAAAAATTACCACTGTTCAGCTTGCGATTGATTTCGCAAAATCTAAAGCATCACAGGGCTAATATTTGGACTCGCTGTGTCTGCTTTAAAACACCAACGCCGGGTCGTAGTTACCGGCTTAGGTCTTATTTCTCCAGTTGGAAATTCTGTCGCGACGGCTTGGT
The DNA here is from genome assembly GCF_021395195.1 of Polynucleobacter sp. IMCC 29146. Taxonomy (NCBI): domain Bacteria; kingdom Pseudomonadati; phylum Pseudomonadota; class Betaproteobacteria; order Burkholderiales; family Burkholderiaceae; genus Polynucleobacter; species Polynucleobacter sp. IMCC 29146. The sequence continues at coordinate 127,909 of NZ_JAJVCR010000004.1, forward strand.
CAAATGTACTTGCTGGTAAATCTGGTATTGCGACGATTACCAAGTTTGATCATACCCCGCTAAGCGTTCACTTTGCTGGCGAGGTTAAAGACTTTAATATTGAAGAGTATGTCTCAGCTAAAGAGGCGCGCCATATGGATCATTTCATCCACTATGGTATTGCCGCGGGAACCCAAGCACTGCGTGATAGTGGTATTGAAGTAAGTGAGGCGAATGCGGAGCGCATTGGCGTCATGGTTGGGTCAGGAATCGGCGGCCTACCGATGATTGAAAATACCGGTGTCGAGCTTTTAGAACGAGGTCCGCGGCGGATTTCCCCCTTCTTTGTGCCGGGCTCAATCATTAATATGATTTCAGGGCATTTAAGTATTTTATTTAATTTAAAAGGACCCAATATTGCAGCGGCAACGGCCTGTACTACCGGCCTACACAGCATTGGTTTGGCGGCCCGTTTAATTCAATCGGGCGATGCCGATGTCATGCTTGCTGGGGGTGCCGAGTCGACTATTTCTGCTTTAGGCGTTGGTGGTTTTGCTGCGGCCCGCGCGCTTTCAACTCGTAATGATGACCCCACTACCGCTTCCCGCCCCTGGGATAAGGATCGCGATGGCTTTGTGCTGGGCGAAGGCGCGGGCGTCATGGTCTTAGAGGAATATGAGCAGGCCCGTGCGCGCGGCGCCAAGATTTATTGTGAGTTAGTGGGTTTTGGAATGAGCGGCGATGCTTATCATATGACGGCCCCTAATATGGATGGTCCCCGCCGCTGCATGTTGAATGCTTTGCGCGATGCAGGTTTAAACCCTGAGCAAATTAATTACATTAATGCGCACGGAACTTCTACCCCTTTAGGGGATAAAAATGAAACTGAAGCCATTAAAGCAGCCTTAGGTGATCATGCCAAAAAGGTCGTCATTAACTCTACCAAGTCGATGACGGGTCATTTACTAGGCGGGGCAGGCGGTTTAGAGGCAGTTTTTACTGTTTTAGCCTTACACCATCAAAAATCACCGCCGACGATTAATATTTTCAACCAAGACCCTGAGTGTGACTTGGACTTCTGCGCCAATACCGCACGCGATCTGCCCATTGACTATGCTGTGAAAAACAATTTTGGCTTTGGGGGTACTAACGGCACCTTGATTTTTGGTAAGTTGCCCTGATATACAGTTATCTTTGTTTTACGGGGTTCTCACCGAAACTCGCTTTCAAGTTGATCCAAATGAAAAAAATATTGCTTCATACCCTTAGTGTTATTGCTTTTGTTGGCATTGTGCAATTGCCTGTTGCGCCGCTTGTTATGGCGCAACCCCCCCGTGTAGCAATTCCCGATTTTGCCGATTTAGTCGAAAAAGCCAGCCCTGCGGTCGTAAATATTCGTACGACAGAAAAAGTGGCTGTGCAACAAGCTGGTGCCAATGGCCAGGGCGGCACAGATGAGCAGCAGGAGTTCTTTCGGCGTTTTTTTGGGATTCCTTTCCCCAATATTCCGGGCATACCTGGTTCGCCTAAGGCGCCTAACCAAGCTCCTAATCCAGGCCCTAATCGTCCAGGACCGCCACAGGAGAATGACCGTGGCGTAGGCTCGGGTTTTATTATTGATGCTAATGGTTATATTTTGACTAATGCTCACGTCATTGAAGGTGCAGAAACTATTTATGTCACCTTAACTGATAAGCGAGAATTAAAAGCAAAATTATTGGGCGCTGATAAGCGTACCGATGTCGCGCTTATTAAAATTGAGGCTAGCGGCTTACCTAAGTTACCGCTGGGCGATTCTTCTAAGGTACGGGTTGGCGAGTGGGTTTTAGCAATTGGCTCACCTTTTGGCCTAGAAAATACTGTTACGGCTGGAATTGTTTCAGCAAAAAGCCGTGATACTGGCGATTACTTACCTTTTATTCAAACTGATGTGGCAGTGAACCCTGGTAATTCTGGGGGGCCTTTGCTCAATACCGCTGGACAAGTGATTGGCATTAACTCGCAAATTTTTAGTCGCTCTGGTGGTTATATGGGAATTTCTTTTGCCATACCCATTGATGAGGCAATGCGAGTAGCTGATCAGTTAAGGGCGAACGGCAAATTGGTCCGCGGGCGAATTGGGGTCTCGATTGGCGATATTACTAAAGAGACTGCTGAAAGTTTGGGTCTTGGCAAGCCGCGTGGTGCCTATGTACGTAATGTTGAGCCGGGTGCGCCTGCAGCGCTTGGTGGCATTGAGGCAGGCGATGTGATCTTGAATTTCAATGGTCTGGAGATTCAGAAATCAACTGATTTACCGCGCCAAGTAGGTCAGACTAAACCTGGTACGCGCGCAACAGTACAAGTTTGGCGTAAGGGTGCTATCAAAGATTTATCTGTCGTAGTAGCCGATGCCGAGCCGAGTGAAAAGGTAGCAAGCAAAAAAGCCGAGAGTTCAACCCCGCAAAGCGGTGCCTTGAATTCCGCATTTGGGGTTGCAGTCGCAGAGCTGACTGATGCCAAAAAACAAAGCTTAGGCATCAAGAATGGTGTTGAGGTTACTGCTATTAATGATGGCCCGATGGCACGTTCCGGCGTGCGCGTGGGCGATGTCATTGTGCGCATTGGCGATGTAGATATAACTGGAGTTAGGCAATTTGAAACCGTTGCCAAGGGCTTAGATCTCAATCGTCCGGCGGCTGTTTTTGTGCGTCGCGCAGATAGCACTTTAGTTTTACCAATACGCCCAAACAAGCCCTAAATCACCCTAAAAGCCGGTTTTTCTGCTTTTGGGGTGATCCACTAAGCCCTGCAAAGTAGGGTTTCTGTGCAACCATTACAATGCGGGTAAGACGGCTTTTTGCAGCGCATCATTTTGCTGTGTTGCAGCAAGGCGTTTTCTGATGGACTTCATAAAGCGCAATGGATTTAATCCGTAATTTCTCAATCATCGCCCATATCGATCATGGCAAGTCGACTTTGGCCGATCGAATCATTCAATTGTGCGGCGGCCTTTCCGATCGTGAAATGGAATCACAAGTGCTTGATTCAATGGATATTGAGCGCGAACGTGGGATAACGATTAAAGCGCAAACGGCCGCTCTAAGTTATCAAGCCAAAGACGGCAAGTTTTATAACCTCAATTTAATTGATACCCCTGGACACGTTGATTTTTCATATGAAGTAAGTCGTTCGCTATCCGCTTGCGAGGGTGCATTACTAGTGGTTGATGCTAGCCAAGGCGTAGAAGCGCAAACAGTGGCAAATTGCTATACCGCAATCGAGCTTGGGGTCGAGGTTGTGCCGGTATTAAATAAAATTGATTTACCGCAAGCAGATCCAGAGCGCGCCAAACAAGAAATCGAAGATGTCATTGGTATCGATGCTACAGAGGCTTTAACTTGCTCAGCTAAAACAGGTCTAGGTGTGCCCGAAATATTGGAAGAAATGATTCGGCGGGTACCGCCGCCAAAGGGCGATGCTAGCGCGCCATTGCAGGCGCTGATTATTGACTCATGGTTCGACAACTATGTGGGTGTGGTTATTTTAGTAAGGGTGGTGAATGGCACGCTAAAACCCAAAGATAAAATTCTGCTGATGGCCAACGGCTCAACGCATTTAGTCGAGCATGTTGGAGTATTTAGCCCTAAATCAGTCGATCGACCCTCACTAAGCGCTGGCCAGGTAGGCTTCATCATTGCGGGCATTAAAGAATTAAAAGCGGCCAAAGTAGGCGATACAGCAACCCACGCACCAGGACAACAAGGCCGCATCTCAGCTACTTCAGCGCTACCTGGTTTTAAGGAGGTGAAGTCGCAAGTCTTCGCTGGGCTATACCCAGTTGAAGCTAACGAGTACGATGTGCTGCGCGAGTCATTAGAAAAGCTTAAGCTCAATGATGCGTCCCTACTTTATGAGCCCGAAGTTTCGCAAGCCTTGGGTTTCGGTTTCCGTTGCGGCTTTTTGGGTTTACTGCACATGGAAATTGTGCAGGAGCGCTTAGAACGGCAGTACGGCATGAACCTGATTACCACGGCACCCACTGTGGTATATCAAGTGCAGCAAAGAGACGGCAGCATGCTCACCGTTGATAACCCATCGAAAATGCCGGACCCAAGTAAGATCGAGGCGATTCTAGAGCCAATTGTGACAGTCAATTTATATATGCCACAAGAATATGTAGGCTCGGTTATTACTCTATGCACGGGTAAGCGTGGCGTGCAAACCAATATGAATTATTTGGGTCGCCAAGTGCAGTTAACTTATGAAATACCCATGGCAGAAATTGTGCTCGATTTTTTCGATCGTTTGAAGTCTGTCTCACGTGGTTACGCATCGATGGATTATGAATTTAAGGAATACCGCGCTGCCGATGTGGTGAAAGTCGATATTTTAATTAATGGGGATAAGGTTGATGCGCTATCCGTTATTGTGCATCGGAGTAATAGCCAATTACGTGGGCGTGACGTAGTGGCAAAAATGCGCGGCATTATTCCGCGGCAGATGTTTGATGTAGCGATTCAAGCGGCAATTGGTAGCAATATTGTGGCGCGTGAAAACGTCAAAGCGTTGCGTAAGAATGTATTAGCAAAATGTTACGGCGGCGATATTTCGCGTAAACGTAAACTGTTGGAAAAACAAAAAGAAGGTAAAAAACGGATGAAACAAGTTGGCAATGTAGAAATTCCGCAAGAAGCCTTTTTAGCTATTTTGCAGGTGGAATAAATGAATTTTGCTTTAATTCTTTTTATTTTAGTTATCGCCACAGGTATTGCATGGGTCGCTAATCGCTTTTATTTTGCCCCACGCCGTATTGCTGCAGGCGACCAGCGTGTGCCACTATGGGTAGAGTATTCAGCGAGTTTTTTCCCGGTTATTTGTGCAGTATTTTTTCTGCGTTCTTTTTTATTTGAACCTTTCAAAATTCCATCGGGATCAATGATTCCAACCTTACAAATTGGCGACTTTATTTTGGTCAATAAGTTTACCTATGGCATTCGTTTGCCGGTGATTAATCGCAAAGTAGTCGAGCTTGGTACTCCCAAACGAGGTGATGTGGTGGTATTTCGTTATCCCCGTGATGAATCGGTTGATTACATTAAACGGGTGGTAGCGATTCCAGGTGATGTCATCGAATACCAAAATAAGCGTTTAATTATTAACGGCGAACCTTTGCTCTATAGCGGCGGAGCACCCTATTTAGATCCAGAAAACATGCGCTATGAAAAAGAGTTTACCGAAACCTACCCAGCAAATTTAGGTGGAGTAGTGCATAAAATTTTAAATGATCCCGAACGCACTACGGGTGTTTTTCAGCCTGAAAAATTTCCAGGAATTGAGCATTGCCAATATCAAAGCTCTGGTATGACTTGTAAAGTACCGGCTGGACATTATTTTGCCATGGGTGATAATCGTGATAACAGTGCTGATTCGCGCTTCTGGGGTTTTGTCCCCGATCAAAATATTGTTGGGCGAGCTTTTTTTGTGTGGCTTAACTTAGGTTCCTTAAGCCGTATCGGCAGATTTGAGTAAGCTATGAACGCTCGCGCTGTGATCGACCACGGACCCCTGCAAGAGCGTTTGGGCTATAGCTTTAAAAAACCTGAGCTGCTAAACCAAGCGCTTACTCATCGCAGCCATAGTAAAAAAAATAATGAACGCTTAGAGTTCTTAGGCGACTCAGTCTTGAATTGTGTCGTTGCCGAAATGTTATATGAACGTTATTCTGATTTAGATGAAGGCGACTTGTCGCGGGTGCGGGCAAATTTGGTAAAGCAGCAGGCGTTGTATGAAATTGCACAATCGTTATCGCTCTCCGATTATTTGCGCCTAGGAGAGGGCGAGTTAAAAAGTGGTGGTTTTCATCGACCTTCTATTTTGGCTGACACCTTAGAGGCGGTAACTGGTGCTATTTTTATTGATGGCGGATTTGATGCGGCACGCGCAAGCTTAAATAAATTGTATTCTACGATCTTGGCGCATGTTGATCCAAAAACTCTGGGTAAAGACGACAAAACGCTTTTACAAGAATATTTGCAGGGTTTTCAAATGCCTTTGCCAGCCTATAACGTTACCGGCACAACTGGGGCTGCGCATAGCCAGCAATTTGAAGTCGAGTGCGTGATTGCGAGCTTAAAAATTCAAGTAAAGGGTGGTGGGGCATCGCGCCGTGCCGCTGAACAAGCGGCAGCTAAGTTAGCCTTAAGTGCCTTACAAAAAGCGCTGCCCCAAGAAACTCGCAAACCCAAGAAAACCCGCTCGGCAAAGAAAAAAGCGGCCAAATCGGCCTCCACCGATGAACAGTTGAAGCTGAAGCTAAAAGGCTAATATGACAATTGAAGGTGGAGCAGATGTATCCCTAGAGACGCTTGCTGATGGTGTGTTTCGCTGCGGCACCATTGCAATTGTGGGTAGACCCAATATGGGTAAGTCGACGCTGTTAAATGCTTTAGTGGGGCAGAAAATTAGCATTACCTCGCGTAAAGCGCAAACCACACGCCATCGTATTTTAGGGATTCAAACTCGCCCCCAAGCACAATTTATTTTTATCGACACTCCAGGCTTCCAAACCCGATTAATGAACACCCTCAATAAGGCGCTGAATCGTACGGTTACCAGCGCTTTGCAGGGAGTTAATGTGGCTTGTTTTGTAGTTGAGGCCGGATACTTTGGGGCCGATGATGTCAAAGTATTGCAGCTTTTGCCACCTGACTTACCGATTATTTTAGTACTTAATAAGCTGGATTTATTTTCTCGGCGCTTTCAAACTCCTGGCGAGCGCGATTTAGTCTTACTCGATTTTATGAAACAAATGGGTTTGCCATGGAATGAGCTGGGCGGTCGACCTGACCAAACGCAGCAGTTTGCTGAGATTGTACCCATGAGCGGTAAAAATCCCGATGATGTTAAGCGACTGCTTGATCTTTTGGAAAATTATTTACCTCTTGGTGAGGCTCAGTATGATCCAGAAACATTAACCGATCGCAGCGAACGATTTTTAGCGGCCGAGATTTTGCGTGAGAAGGTTTTTCGTTACACTGGTGAAGAGTTGCCTTATGCCAGTTCGGTGATCATCGATCAATTTAAAATGGATGGTCGGATGCGCCGTATTGCGGCGACTATTTTGGTTAATCGGGACAGCCATAAGCCAATGATTATTGGCGAGAAGGGTGAGCGCTTAAAGAAAATTTCAACTGAAGCCCGTATCGATATGGAAAAACTCTTTGACGGTAAAGTGTTTTTAGAAACCTGGGTTAAGGTGAAGCGGGGTTGGGCCGAGGATCATGCTGAATTGCGAGCACAGGGCTTGGAATAAATGGCTTCAATTCGAATCATCGATGAGCCCGCTTTTGTACTGCATAGTATTCCCTATAAAGAAACCAGCTTAATTCTTGATGTTTTTACTCGTCAACATGGGCGGATGGCCTTAATTGCGAAGGGAGCGAAACGTCCTCATTCGGTATTACGCCCGGTATTACAGCGCTTTCAGCCCCTATTAGTCTCTTGGAGCGGTCGTTCTGAATTACGCACCCTCACTAAATCTGAGTGGGTGGGGGGTACGCCCTCATTAGTAGGCGATGCCTTGCTATGTGGTTTTTATCTCAACGAACTGTTGGTGAAGTTTTTAGCCCGCGAAGATGCTTACGAAAAGCTTTACGATCGTTATGCCCAAACCATTCTTGCCCTGGCAGAGTTAGAGCAGGCGCGTTTAGGTATTGAGCAAATCTTGCGACCATTTGAGTTAAGTCTCTTGCAAGAAACTGGCTATGCTGCTGCTTTAGACCGTTGCGTTGAAACGAATACCGTTCCCGAAACTGGTAAACAATATGTTTATCAACCTGAGCGTGGTATTCGCCCTTGGCAAGCCGATGATCCTGGACACTGGCCGGTATTAAGTGGCGATACTTTGGCGCAGATTGCGGTGGGTGATTATGCAGGAGCGGAGACGCTCACCGAAAGTAAGCAGCTCATGCGGTTTTTGCTGGGCTTGCATTTACAAGACCAAGTCTTAACAACTCGACAAATTTTGATTGATCTCAAAAAAATCTAAATCATTTTATAAATCAGTTAACCTTGCCCTATGAGCCTCTCTGTACAGACTAATCACTCGACACTTGAGTTAGGTGTCAATATTGATCACGTAGCGACTTTACGTAATGCTCGCGGTACCCTGTATCCCGATCCTCTTCGTGCCGCGCTCGAAGCTGAAGCAGCAGGAGCTGATTTAATTACTTTGCATTTACGTGAAGATCGACGCCATATTAAAGATGCTGATTTGTTTGCTCTGCGACCCTTAATCACTACCCGTATGAATTTAGAGTGTGCGGTCACCCCAGAAATGCTCGCCATTGCTTGCCGAGTCAAGCCCCATGATGTTTGCTTAGTGCCCGAACGACGTAGCGAAGTGACAACTGAGGGCGGGCTTGATGTGCTCAAACAGAAGGCAGAAGTGCAAGCAGCGGTACAGCTATTACAAGCTGCAGGCATACGGGTATCCTTATTTATTGATCCGACTTTGTCCCAGATAGAAGCAGCGCAACAGCTTGGCGCTACCGTCGTCGAGTTACATACGGGTCGCTATGCCGATACAGAAGGTGCAGCGCAAGCAGCAGAGTTACAGCGCTTAGTTGTGGGAGCCCGCTTAGCTAAAAGCTTAGGCTTGCGGGTAAATGCAGGACATGGCTTACATGAAGGTAATGTGGCGCCAATTGCTCAAATTAGTGAACTTTCTGAACTCAACATTGGTCATGCCATTGTGGCAGAGGCTATATTTAAGGGTTGGCAACCAGCCATTACGGCAATGAAAAAAATCATGCTCAATGCGCGCAGTGGAGCTGATAAAAGATGATTATCGGCATTGGCACTGATATTTTGCAATTACCCCGTTTGGTTGCGGCATATGAGGGTACACAGGGTCGTCTAGCGAAGCGTATTTTAGGTGAACAAGAGCTGATGGTGTTTAGTCAACGTTTGGCTCGCAATCATCGCCGTGGCATGGCCTATTTGGCAACCCGTTTTGCCGCAAAAGAGGCATTTTCAAAAGCCATTGGCCTTGGTATGCATACACCCATGAGCTGGCGTTCGGTTGAAACATTGAATGAAGCGAGCGGTAAGCCCATACTCCATTACACCGGTGTGCTAGCGCATTGGATGGCAGAGCGTGATTGGCATGCTCAAGTGACTGTTAGCGATGAGCAAGATATGGTCATTGCTTTTGTCATTGTGAGTACTCAAGCATGAAAAAAATAGCTCCACAAATTGCGCCAGGACCGATTACCTTAGATGTTCTTGGCCTTAGTTTGACTGCGACAGATCGCCAGCGTATTTTGCATCCCTTAACAGGAGGCGTGATTTTATTTGGTAGAAACTTTACCAATCGGGCTCAACTAACTAAGTTGACTGCGAGTATTAAGGCTTTGCGCCCCGATGTGCTGATCTCGATTGATCATGAGGGTGGTCGAGTGCAGCGTTGTAAAAAAGATGGCTTTACGCATTTACCTGCAATGGGTCGTTTGGGTGAAATGTGGTTCGCTGATGGGAAAGCTGTGAAAGCCACAAACTATCCTGCAACTGCAGCAATCCGGGCCATGCAAACTGCTACTGCCTGTGGATATGTTTTAGCTGCAGAGTTACGTGCGTGTGGAGTTGATTTTAGTTTTACACCAGTGTTAGATTTAGATTTTCAACGTAGTGGAGTGATTGGCGATCGTTCTTTTTCGCGAGATCCACAAATTGTGTTTGCTTTAGCTAAAAGCTTAAATGCGGGATTGCAAATGGCTGGCATGGCCAATTGCGGAAAGCACTTTCCTGGGCATGGTTGGGCAAAAGCGGATTCCCATGTCGCTATACCCGTAGATGAGCGACCCTTAAAAAAAATCCTGAATGATGATGTCAAACCTTATGAATGGTTGCATTTGAGTTTAGCGGCTGTCATGCCTGCACACGTAATTTATCCCAAAGTCGATCAGCATCCGGCGGGGTTTTCCGCAATTTGGTTACAAACCATTTTGCGCCAGAAATTGGCTTTTCAGGGGGTCATTTTTAGTGATGATTTAGCCATGGAAGGCGCTAGTGTGGCAGGTGATGTGGTCAAGGCAGCGCAATTAGCATTAACAGCAGGTTGTGATGCAGTATTAATTTGTAATCGCCCCGATTTAGCAGATCGTTTACTCACAGAGTTAAAGGTATCTAGCGCAAAATTGCAGTCTTCAAGACAGCGATTAAGTCATCTAATGCCGCGCGTTGCGGGCTTCAGTTGGGATGAATTGCAGCAGCAGGCAGAATATGTCCAGGCGAAAAAGTTACTGAGCCAGCTGCAGCTAATTTAAGCGCACTCAGTTTTTAAACTAATCCTGATTGATCTGGCGTTTAATTAGCGCGACTACGATATTCGCCTGTACGGGTATCAATTTCTATTTTGTCGCCAGTGTTACAGAACAGCGGCACTTGTAATTCATGGCCAGTAGCTAATTTGGCGTTTTTCAATACTTTGCCCGAACTGGTATCACCCTTAACTGCCGGTTCGGTATAAATAATCTCGCGAACCAATGAATTTGGCATTGCTACCGAGAGTGCTTTGCCTTCGTAGAACACAACTTCACAGGGCATGCCTTCTTCGAGGTAATGCAATGCATCGCCCATGAATTCAGATTCAACCTCATACTGGTTATATTCGGCATCCATAAATACATACATGGGATCGGCAAAATAGGAATAGGTACAGTCTTTTTTATCTAAGATCACCACATCGAATTTGTCATCAGCTTTATAAACGCCCTCATTCGGCGTGCCTGTTAACAAATTTTTTAATTTCATTTTCACCACTGAAGAGTTGCGCCCTGAGCGACTGTATTCGGCTTTCACCACTACCATGGCATCGGTGCCGACCATCACTACGTTACCAACGCGGAGTTCTTGAGCTGTTTTCATCTTGGGTGTTCCTAATGATCCTAATGACAAATTGAGATTGGGTGACGCAAAAGCCCACCATTTTACCTATTTGGCGGCGATTACTCGATAAAACGTAATAAACGGGCTGCCAAGCCGCCATCAGCTTGTTCGGCCAGCAACTTGGTACGCCATAATTTGGCATGGGTTTCCCATTCGGGTAATAGGGCCCACCAGACTGTAGGAGAGGCCCATTTAGAGGCTTGCCAGCAAGCTGAAATGAGTGCGGGCGAGGCATTTTCTAAATAGAGGTCGAGAAATGCCTTAAGTTTGACCTTATGCGCTAAGTCGTCTTGCGGATAGATGTTCCAGAAAAACGGTTTAGCAGCGAGTTGTGCGCGAACAAATGAATCCTCACCGCGCACGATATTGAAATCGCATTGGTGCAGGAGCCAGTCATAGTCATCTTGCGGAATAAAAGGTAAAAAATGCAGGCGCATCGACTCAGGCAATATTAGCGCTTGATTTAAGTAGGAGGCGTGGTCAAAGGTGAGCAAAACATCGTATTCAGCATCTAGCGTGGCAAGGTTCTTAAGCCATTCCTGCAAGGGCGCTGTGGGGTAGCAAAAAATACTAATGCGTTGCGCTGTCGGGCGCATTTGCTGCCAAAGGCTTGCAAGGCTGGCAGGCGGTGCAGCTATAGTGGGTATTGGCAAAACCGGATCAATGAGTAGGCCCCCGGTATTGGCTTGAAAGCCTGGAAAGAAGAAATATTTTGCTAAACCATGTGCCTGGGGAGAGGCTTTGGCATGATATTCACCAACCCATGCTTCGGCGCTGAGGTATTCCAAATTAATTAAGACTGCTTGGTGGTTGGCAATAACGAGGTTCGTGAGATAGGCTTGGGGCAGCTCGCAGCCAAAGGCTTCAATCACCACATCCGGAGCCATCTGGGCAGAGGTGTTATTAAGGAGAGGGTTAGAGCTTGCCTCCCACGCATGGATTGTGAGCCCCATCATCGGCAGTTGACCGGAAACGAGTAAATTAAGGGTAGTTAGATCATCACAAAAAAGACGAACAACTTGCTTGTGGCGAATTGCTAAACTGCGGGCAAGACGCCAGCAAACCCCTGCATCTCCAAAGTTATCAACGATTTGACAGAAAATATCCCAACGCATGAGTGATTCGCTTTTCAAAACCTTACAAAAAGATGTTAAACGGCTCCCTGGTTTACCAGGGGTCTATCGCTTTTTTGACGCGGCAGGCCATATTTTGTATGTCGGGAAAGCCCGCGATCTAAAGAAGCGAGTCGCCAGTTATTTTCAGCGCACTCAATTATCACCGCGGATTGAACGCATGGTGGGAAAAATTGCGCGCTATGAAACCACTGTAACTCGGACCGAGTCTGAAGCCTTAATTTTAGAAAATAATTTAATCAAGGAATTGGCGCCGCCGTTCAATATTTTGTTTCGCGATGATAAGTCTTATCCCTATCTCATGTTGAGTGGCAGTTCCTTTCCACGTTTGGCTTCTTATCGCGGCAAGGTCGACCGGCGTAATCGGTATTTTGGCCCTTTTCCTAATGCCTGGGCGGTGCGCAATAGCATCCAAATTTTGCAAAAGGTATTTCGTTTGAGAACGTGTGAAGATTCTGTTTTTAAGAATCGTAGTCGGCCTTGTTTACTCCATCAAATTCATCGTTGTAGTGCGCCCTGTGTTGGCCGCTTAAGTGAAGAGCAATACGGTCAAGATGTAACTCAAGCGATGCGATTTTTAGAGGGCGACCATAGTCAGGTTTTGGTAGAGCTCGAAAAGGAAATGGAGGCGCATAGTGCTGCTATGGAGTTTGAAATGGCCGCAGTATTACGTGATCGAATTGCCGATTTATCGAGCGTCTTGCAACAACAATCGATGGACGCGGTTGCCGATGGTGAAGGCGATGTGGACATTTTGGCAGTAGCCGAATTAGAGGGAATGATCTGCGTTAATTTGGCAATGGTTCGTGGCGGACGTCACTTAGGCGACCGCGCGTATTTTCCGAAGGCCTTGCGCTCGGTGGCTGGTGAATTGCCTGCCCCAGCAGAAATTTTAGAAGCTTTTATGCAACAACATTACTTAGATGGAGACGTAGCTTCAGATAGTCATTTTATTCCACCGACGATTATTTTGAGTCACTTGACTCAAGCTGAAGGCGACGTTGAATTAGCGTTTGATTTACCAGAGGTATTACAAGCTAGAGCGGGTCGTAAAATCCATTTTCTGCATCAACCCCATGGCCAACGACGCCATTGGTTAGCGATGGCTGAAGGCAATGCAAAAATTGCCATCGCCAAGCGTTTAGTTGAAGCGGGTGGACAACTCGCTAAAGCGCGCGCCTTAGCCGATATTTTGGCTTTGGAGGTCGACAATTTAGAGCAGTTACGTATTGAGTGCTTTGATATTAGTCATACCGCAGGTGAGGCAACTCAAGCAGCTTGTGTGGTGTATGCAAAAAATGCCATGCAAGCCAGCGAATATCGGCGTTTTAATATTAAGGATATTACCCCCGGTGATGATTACGCAGCGATGCGCCAAGTGTTGCAACGTCGTTACGCTAATTTTCAAGAAATTCCACCCGAACGATTACCGCAAGTTATTTTGATTGATGGGGGTAAAGGTCAGGTGGAAATGGCTCGCCAAGTACTAGTCGACTTTGGTATGGATATTAGTTTGATTGTTGGCATCGCTAAGGGCGAGAATCGCCAAGTCGGTTTAGAGACCTTAATTTTTGCTGACGATCGCGCCGCGATTGCTTTAGGAGTCGATAGTGCAGCATTAATGTTGTTAGCGCAAATTCGTGATGAGGCTCACCGCTTTGCCATTACAGGAATGCGAGCGAAGCGAGCCAAAACCCGCACCGTATCGCGGCTTGAGGAAATTGAAGGCATTGGTGCCAAGCGGCGGCAAAAATTATTAGCCCGTTTTGGGGGTTTGCGCGGCGTTGCGAATGCCAGTATTGAAGAGTTACTTGGAGTAGAGGGTATCTCACAGGTTTTAGCCGAACAAATTTACCGGCAGCTTCATTAACCTTAAGGGTTTTTTAAATCCTGGCAAGGTTTAGTTTATGCTTGCAGGATGCCTTTTAATTTACCGATTGCATTAACTTGGTTGCGGGTAGGTGCAATTCCAATCATTGTTGGTATTTTCTATTTACCTAATAGTTGGCTTACTCCTTTTGAAAAAAATCTACTCGGCACCATTCTTTTTGTCTTAGCCGCATTAACCGATTGGTTAGATGGTTTTTTAGCCCGCCGCTGGGGTCAAGAATCAGCTTTTGGCGGCTTTCTCGATCCGGTAGCCGACAAATTAATTGTGGCGGCAGCACTGTTGGTTTTATTAAATCTCGATCGGGTGCAGGTATGGGTTGCGCTGGTGATTATTGGGCGTGAAATTACGATCTCGGCCTTACGCGAATGGATGGCTCAAGTCGGAGCTTCACGGAGCGTGGCGGTGCATTTCATCGGTAAGCTAAAAACCGGGGCGCAGCTTGTGGCTATTCCCTTTTTGCTACTTAACGATACCCTGTTTGGCTGGCTTGATTGTGCGCGGGTAGGGAGTTGGTTAATTTGGGTCGCTGCCCTATTAACGCTGTGGTCGATGTTTTATTATTTGCAAAAAGCCTTCCCTCAATTGGTTGATAAGCAGTAAAGAGGCAGGTTAAGGGATTATTTGCTAAACTAGCGCCCTATTACGCGGGAATAGCTCAGTTGGTAGAGCGCAACCTTGCCAAGGTTGAGGTCGCGAGTTCGAGCCTCGTTTCCCGCTCCAAGTTCGATGGGAAGCCCTAAAAAGCTTCCCATTTTCGCTTCGAGAATTTGGTGCGTTGGCCGAGTGGTTAGGCCGGAGCCTGCAAAGCTTCTTACGGGGGTTCGATTCCCTCACGCACCTCCACTTATCTTCATTTAGCCCCCTTTATCCTGTAGTTGAGGCCTCAATGCCACTGCTTGACGAAATTCGAATGCACCCTAAAATGGGAATAGTTCTTTTTCTATATCGCTGAAAGACACGGTGATGCGCAAAATCTTATTTAGTTGTTTGTTCCCCTGCTTCCTCATTGCCTGCGCAAGCTCGGGTTCGGGTGATATCGCCACTGGTACGCCCGATGAAATTAACCAAACTCAAGCTGAATTATTGGGCGGTTTACCCTTACCCACTGGCGCGCGCATCATTGGTGCCGAGTCTTTAATTATTGGCAGAGGCGATGCCTGGGTGGGGCGCGTGGTATTGAGCGGTTTGCAAACCCCAACTGATATTTATGCATTTTTTCAGTCTGAGTTTCCTAAAGCAGGATGGACTACGATTAGCGCCGTTAAGGCGAAATGGAGTATTTTGGTTTTTACCAAGGGTGACCGCACTGTGCTGGTTGAAGTTGCTGATGGTTCGATGGTGGGACCAAAATCACAGATCATCCTCACTTCATCGCCAAAAAACGCCAATGTGGTTGCGCCGACAAAAAAGTAAGACTAACTTCGGCTTATAAACCCTGCGAGCGAATTAAGCCAACCGCCTGACCTTCAACGGCAAAGTTAGGCTGGCGCGCATCGACTAAGATGTTTTTAAAGTCGGGATTCTCTGCCTGTAATTCAATTACCAAGCCCTGCGCCGTCCTTTTTTGGTGCCAACGTTTTACGGTAACTTCATCATCTAGCCGAGCTACTACGATATCCCCGTTGCGCACTTCACTGGTTTTTTTCACGGCCAAATAATCGCCATCGAAAATGCCTGCATCGCGCATGCTCATCCCTTTTACTTTTAATAAATAATCAGCACCTTTACTAAATAAGCTGGGGTCAATTGGCACTTGTTTTTCAATATGTTCAATTGCCATAATGGGCGAGCCAGCAGCTACTCGACCAATGAGGGGTAGGGTTAATTGCTGTAAGGCCACTGAGGGCAGTGCCATTTGGTAAGCATGTTGCGCGCGCCTTTGCGTATGTTGGGGGGGAATCCGAATTCCACGAGAGGTACCAGGACTTAACTCAACATACCCTTTGCGGGCGAGGGCACGCAGGTGCTCCTCAGCGGCATTGGCCGAAGCAAAGCCCAGTCGAGTAGCGATTTCAGCGCGGGTAGGCGGCAAACCACTTTCTTCAATAGATTGAGAGATAAGGGCTAAAATCTCTCCCTGGCGGGGGGTTAATTTGGGTAAATTGAGAAATTCGACTGTATTTATGTCCATACTGATATTGTATACAGTAGTTTTGATACTTCAAGAACTTTTATCGACTGAATGCCCTTAAAACCACGAAAATTTATCATTAAACCCCCAAAAAAATGCTCCCATGCCTGCCTAAGCGTCTTTTTAGGCCTCGAGGGCGCTGAATTTGAGTCTTGAGCAGTCTTTTTTGCTAGAATAGCCCTCTTATCTGAATTTAGATAAATCGGAGTTGCAGTTTTTCTACAATTTGTTTCCACCCTTGTCATACTGGCTGCCGACTTCAAAACCATCAGAAGTTAGCAAGACGCCCAGATGACTTTATCCAGAAGGAGTGTTAGATGCGTCATTATGAAATAGTCTTTATCGTCCACCCGGACCAAAGCGAGCAAGTGCCCGCGATGATTGAGCGCTACAAAGCGGTGTTAGCTGCTGCAGGCGGAAAAGTTCATCGCATTGAAGATTGGGGTCGTCGGCAGATGGCTTACATGATCGATAAGCTTGCTAAAGCCCATTATGTTTGCATGAATATTGAGTGTGACCAGAAAACGCTGGAAGAGCTCGAACATGCCTTCAAATTTAACGATGCGGTTTTGCGTCACCTAATCATCAAGGCAAGCAAGGCTGAAGTTGAGCCTTCCGTCATGATGAAGGAAGTGCAACGTGAAGACGCACGCAAGCAAGCGCAAGCCGACGCACCAGTTGCGACGGAATCAGCTAGTTAATTTAAGAGAAATACGGAGGCGATAGAGCGTAAGCAAGTGGCGGAACGGCGTTGAATCATTTCACCCTAACTGCTTCCCTGGTATCCAAAGACGCGATTCGATTTACCCCAGCAGGTCTACCCGTGATGCATTGCCAACTTGAGTATGTTGGCGAGGTTAGCGAAGTAGCCATGCCAAGGAAAATTCAGATGCGTGTTGAGGCAATTGCGATTGGCCCTGTACAGCGGGGTTTAGAGCAAATGAACCTAGGAAGTATGGCAGAGTTTGCAGGATTTTTAGCCCCCAAAACCTTACGTAATCAGCGTCTTGTATTTCATATTACCCATATTCAATTGAAAGATTAAAGAGGAATTCATCATGGCGTTTGGAAAGAAACCCGATTTCAAAAAGAAACCCGCGCAAAACCCATTGTTTAAGCGGAAGCGTTATTGTCGCTTTACGGTCGGCGGTGTTGAGCAAATCGATTACAAAGATATCGATACCCTCAAAGATTTTATTGGTGAGAATGCAAAAATTACGCCCGCTCGTTTAACTGGTACAAAAGCAAAATTTCAGCGTCAGTTAGATACGGCGATTAAGCGCGCCCGTTTCCTGGCTTTGTTGCCATATTCAGATCAACACAAGAAATAATTGGGAGCCCTTAATGCAAATCATTCTCTTAGAAAAAGTCACTAATTTAGGCAACCTCGGTGATGTCGTGCGCGTCAAAGATGGCTATGCACGTAATTTCTTGATACCCCAACGTAAAGCGCGTCGTGCTACTGAATCAGCGATTGCAGATTTTGCTACGCGTCGTGCCGAACTTGAAAAACTGGCCGCAGAAAAACTGGCTGCAGCGCAAACAGTTGGCCAAAAACTCGATGGCTTAGTGCTGGAAATCAGTCAAAAGGCAGGAGTCGATGGCCGTTTGTTTGGTTCAGTCACCAACCATGATATTGCCGATGGCTTAAAAGCCAAGGGTTTTGAGATTGAAAAATCATTTGTGCGTATGCCCACTGGCCCTTTAAAAATTGTGGGCGATCATCCTGTTGCGGTGGCGGTACATACCGATGTGATTTCTAACATCGTGATTCGCGTGGTTGGCGAACAGGCTTAATATAGCCTTATGGCTGAATCCCGTTCCCGTTCTATTACGCTTAATCCTAGCATGGCGGGGTCAGGGGATGCGGTACTACAGGCCTTAAAAGTACCCCCCCATTCGGTAGAGGCTGAACAGTCTCTGCTGGGGGGCTTACTTCTCGATAATTCTGCTTGGGATAGGCTGGGTGGCATTCTCACCGAGGTCGATTTTTATCGCCCTGAACACACCTTAATTTTTCGCGTAGTACAAAACTTAATTGGCGATAACCACCCTGCTGACGTGATTACCGTGCACGAGGCCATGAAGACAGAGCAGGGGGGTGAATTAGTGGGTATCGACTACCTGAACTCCTTAGCGCAAAATACGCCCAGTGCAGCCAATATCAAAGGCTATGCTGAAATTGTGCGTGACCGCAGTATTTTGCGCCGACTGATTGCGGTTTCAGACAGCATCGTGAATTCTGCATTTGTACCTGAAGGTCGTTCCGTTCGCACTTTATTAGATGAAGCTGAATCACGCATCTTGCAAATTGGGGAAGAGGGTAGCCGCAAAGGCGATTACCTAGAAATTGAGCCGCTCTTGCAAGAGGTAGTGTCACGCATTGACGAGCTATATAACCGTCAGGGCGGCAGCGATATTACGGGTATTGCCACTGGGTTTATTGATTTAGATAAACAAACAAGTGGCTTGCAAAAAGGGGATTTAGTCATTGTGGCTGGCAGACCTTCGATGGGTAAAACCGCGTTAGCACTAAATATCGCTGAAAATGTCGCTTTAGTTGAGGGCTTACCGGTAGTAGTGTTTTCGATGGAAATGTCAGGAACACAATTAGCTTCACGCCTTTTGGGCTCAGTAGGGCGCGTTGATCAATCACGCATGCGTACCGGGAAGTTACAAGATGATGAATGGCCGCGAGTTACGGATGCGATTGCCCGCTTAAGTAATACCCAAATTTTAATTGATGAGTCTGGTGCTTTATCAAGTCTCGAGTTACGCGCGCGAGCACGCCGTATTGCGCGAAAATTTGGCGGCACACTAGGATTGGTGATTGTTGATTATTTACAATTAATGAGCGGTAGTGGCGGGTCTAGTTCTGAAAATCGCGCCACTGAGATTTCAGAAATTTCTCGTTCTTTAAAGTCACTTGCTAAGGAATTGCAATGCCCCGTGCTGGCATTGTCACAATTAAATCGTGGTTTAGAGCAGCGCCCCAATAAGCGCCCCATCATGTCTGATTTACGTGAGTCGGGTGCAATTGAACAAGATGCCGATTTAATTATGTTTATCTATCGTGATGAGGTTTATCACCCCGATACCACTACCGATAAAGGCGTGGCGGAAATTATTATTGGCAAGCAGCGTAATGGACCGATTGGAACGATTCGCCTCAGCTGGCAAGGCCCATACACTAAATTTGATAATTTGGCGCTCGGGGCTGCCGGCTTTTCATCGAGTAATGGCTCCAATGGTTCTGGTAGTAGCTTTAGTGGGTACGAACCCTTTTAATTGCGCCACTTAGTTGTTAGGTACGATGCGCCTTGCTTCAGTAAAGCGTGCGGCCCAATAGGGCGTGTCAATGCGGTCTAAACGAACCGTGCCACCGGCGCTAGGCGCATGCACAAAGCGACCTTGACCCACATAAATTCCTGCATGCGAATACTTTTCTCCAGTGGTATTAAAAAAGATCAAATCGCCTGGCGCTGGCGCTTGTTGACCAATGCCACTTCCTTTTCTACTCATTTCTTCAATCGTTCGCGGCAGTCTTATTGAAACCGCTTTGTTATAAACATAAACAATTAAGCCGCTACAGTCGAAACCGCCATTTGGAGTGTTGCCTCCAAAACGATATGGCACATCAACTAAACCAACAGCAGCAATGGATATATCTTCAGCGCCAACGCTGGTATCTTCCTTAAACTGGCTTACTCGTGGCGAAGAAAATGGCGAGACTTGAGTTGAACGTCCGCCAAACATGCCGCACGCCGTGAGACCAAAAACAGCAAGACCAATAAGCAGACTAAAGCGATAGTTATAAGGCTTCTGCAGCATGATCGGCAAGGCGTGAGCGCTCGCCACGGGCGAGAGTCACGTGACCGCTATGACGCCAACCTTTGAAGCGGTCAACGACATAGGTTAGACCAGATGAGCCTTCAGTTAAATAGGGGGTATCGATTTGGGCGATATTGCCTAAGCAAATAATTTTCGTACCAGGACCAGCTCTGGTAACCAAGGTTTTCATTTGCTTTGGCGTTAAGTTTTGCGCCTCATCAATAATCACAAACTTACTGACAAAGGTGCGGCCGCGCATAAAGTTCATACTCTTGACCTTAATACGCGAACGAATGAGTTCTTGGGTTGCAGCGCGACCCCATTCACCAGAGTTATCTTCATTGCGATGCAAGACTTCAAGATTATCATCAAAGGCACCCATCCAAGGCTGCATTTTTTCTTCTTCGGTGCCAGGCAGGAAGCCAATATCTTCGCCGACTGGTACGGTCGCGCGAGTAATGATAATTTCGTTATAGCGTTTGCTATCTAGCACTTGCTCAAGGCCAGCCGCTAAAGCAAGAAGGGTTTTGCCGGTGCCCGCTTGGCCGAGTAGGGTAACAAAATCAACATCGGGATTCATCAGCAAGTTCATCGCAAAATTTTGCTCGCGATTGCGTGCGGTTACGCTCCAAACATTATTTTTTTGATGGGAGAAATCGCGCAGCGTTTGTAGGAGCGCTGTCCTGCCATTAATTTCTCTTACTTGCGCATAAAACGGCGTCGAGCCATCGGGATTTTCTTGATAGACAAATTGGTTAACTAGCATACTAGATACTAATGGACCTGTGACTCGGTAAAACATCGAGCCTGATTTGACATCTGACCAACTTTCCATCGCTTTGCCATGCTTAGGCCAAAAATCGGTTGGTAAATGCATTACCCCCGTATACATTAAGTCACGGTCTTCTAAGACTTGATCATTAAAGTAGTCTTCTGCAGGCAAGCCTAGTGCCCGTGCCTTAATCCGCATATTGATATCTTTCGATACCAAGACCACCTCTTGTTCGGGTTTCGTTTGCTTGAGCTCACGTACTACCCCGAGAATTAAATTATCTCCCTTACCTTCGGGCAGCCCCTCAGGCAGTACATGGGTAAATAATTGGGTTTGAAAAAACAGCCGGCCTGAAACATCCGAGTGTCCCAACTTGTTCAGCGGGATGCCCTCCTCAAGAGTGCCAGTAGTCCCCGCGATGAGTTGATCGAGCGAACGACTGACCATGCGGGCATTACGCGCAACTTCGCTCATCCCCTTTTTATGGTTATCGAGCTCTTCTAAAGTCGTCATTGGTAAATATAAGTCGTGCTCATCAAAACGGAAGAGCGATGCAGGGTCATGCATTAAAACATTGGTATCCAGCACAAATAAAGTTGGTGGCCCGCTACGGATAATGCGTTTTGAATTTTTATTTTCAGTTTGCTTCAGCCGATGATCACCTTTAATTTTTTCAAGGGCTAATTCTGCGGCGGATAAATCAACTTGAGCACTATTTGCCCAATCTGCTGAGCTTAGGGCTTCAAGATCAACTTGGGCATCTAAGAGGGTATCCACCGCATTGCTGACAAGGGGCACTAGCCTTTGTTTTAAATCCGGAGCTTCTTTACGGTTCAATTTCACTTGATCGGCAATTTGCTTCGGCAGTGGGGGCAAAGGCATGCAGGGCTCCTAAAAGAAAAAACCGCCAGGCAAAGCGCGGTGGCGGTTGACAAAAAAATGATAAAAATTAGCCAAACTGTGGGGGAGGTTGCGCTTACTTGGCTTTGTATTGCCAAGGCTGATGATCAAACCATACCATCGTTTTTGGTGCATATGCCTTTACTTTACCTCAAATTAAATGCAATGCAAGGGTTAATTGTTGCTTTTTTATTGAAGGGCTTCTGCCGCTTGTAAAACCTCGGCTGCGTGCCCAGGTACTTTGAGGCCGCGCCATTCTTTACAGAGCTTACCAGTCGAGTCAAATAAAAAGGTACTTCGCTCAACTCCGCGGACTTGCTTGCCGTACATATTTTTCATTTTGATTACCCCAAAAAGGGCGCAGAGTTTTTCTTCGGTATCGGCCACCAATTCAAATGGCAAATCCAGTTTTTGCCGAAAATGATCATGTGATTTCAGGTTATCGCGTGAGACCCCGACAACTAAGGTGTTGGCTTTAGAAAAGGCATCAATGGCGTCACGAAACTCGCCAGCCTCAACCGTGCATCCTGGGGTTGAATCTTTAGGATAAAAATATAAAACCAGTTTACGACCCGCATATGCTGCGGGAGAAAATATGCGTTGCGAGGTTGCAGGAATAGTGCAATTCGGTAAACGTTGGCCAATAGCAATGCTCATATCAATCCTTTAGGGTTAAAAAGTATTTCAAAATAACTTACGGTAAGACCATTAATTCACCACTGCGATTGGGGACGGTACCCCAACTTAAGGGACAAGCCATAATTTTATCGAGTTGCTGCGTAGCCACCCAAGATTGGTGTAATTCGCCCAAGGTGACTAAATGGTGACCTTGTAACAACCAACCCTCGATTAATTCTACAAAAGCCGGCAAGAGCTTCTGCCCCTCTAGTTCTGCATGAAGGGTAAAGACTTGATCATTGGGGTTGCTTTGGGTCAGACTTAGTAGATGTCGAACGGCAGCAAAAGCATCCATACCTGCAACACCAATCAGTTCATCTAGGGTTGGCAAGGTAGTGGGGTATTGAATGCATTGACTTTTGCTGGGTGGGGCACCTTTTTTTTCTGCGGGGAAGAGCAGGCGATAAGGCGCTAAATTTAGGGGTGCACGACCGTCTGAGGCATATTTTAAACCCCAGCTATCTAGTTGCTGAAGCGCTACCTCATTCATTTGCCAACCAGCCGCGCCAGCAGTACTTGGCGGACGACGAAAAATTTCTTGAAAGCGATCGTAGGCGAGCTGCATGTGTTTGAGGGTCCATTTAGCATTGCGGTTACGAACCCCATCGTGCCAAGCGACATGATCCCAAGCATGAATCCCGGTTTCATGACCCGCACGATGAATCGCTTGCATCTCCTCGCGAGCCAATTGACCAATATCGGGACCTGGCAATAAGACCCCATAAAGTAAGGTGCGAATACCGTAATGCTCAACGACAGAAGTTCGCCCTACTTTTTTTAAAAAACCAGGTCGAAAAACGCGCTTGAGCGCCCAACCAGTATGGTCGGGCCCCAGACTAAACAGAAATGTAGCGTGCAGGTGTAAATGCTCCAGAACGCGGGCTAAATTAGGCACCCCTTCGCGCGTGCCGCGTAGTGTATCCACGTCCACCTTGAGGGCGATTTTTGCCATGGGCTAAGTGGTCAACTTAATTGTCTTGATCGACTAAGTTCCGCGCCTTAGGAACATCATGCCGATAGGCTTCAAAAATATGTTTCAAGGCATCATGCATGGTCGTACTTGGCTGCCAATGTAACTCGGTCCTGGTGTTATCAATCGCCGGAACGCGATTTTGCACATCTTGATAACCTTCACCATAATAGGCGGCAGAGGTCGTTTCAATAATCTGGACTTGTTGCGCAGTTTTTGCATACTCGGGAATACTGCAAGCAATTTCGAGCATCATGGTGGCTAACTCGCGTACAGAATGATTATTTTTAGGATTGCCAATATTAAATATCTTGCCATTCGCAATGTCATTAGTATTGGCGAGGATTTTCATCAACGCATCGATGCCATCATCTATATAAGTAAACGCCCGTTTTTGCTCGCCACCGTCGACTAAATTAATTGGCTCACCCCGCACAATGTGCCCTAAAAACTGGGTGACAACGCGTGACGAACCTTCTTTAGGCGTATAAATACTATCCAGGCCTGGACCAATCCAGTTGAATGGACGGAATAAGGTAAAGCGCAACCCTTCCATGCCGTAACCCCAAATCACCCGATCCATTAATTGTTTAGAGCAGGCGTAAATCCAGCGTTGTTTATGAATGGGTCCGTAAACTAGATTTGAAGTAGCTGAGTCAAACTCGGCATCACTGCACATGCCATAAACTTCAGAGGTTGAGGGGAAGACCAAATGTTTTTTGTACTTAAGCGCTGAACGCACAATGGGTAAATTTGCTTCGAAGTCGAGTTCAAATACACGAAGCGGCTGCTGCACATAAGTGGCTGGCGTAGCAATGGCGACTAAGGGCAAGATGACATCACATTTACGAATGTGATACTCAACCCATTCACGATTAATTGTGATATCACCTTCAAAAAAATGCATGCGCGGATTACTCAGCAAATCGCTTAGACGATCATTTTGCATGTCCATGCCATACACTTCCCAATCGGTGGTCGCAAGGATACGCTTGGAAAGATGGTGGCCAATAAAACCATTAACCCCAAGAATGAGGATTTTTTTCATCGGTGCTGCCTCGTCTAAAAAATTGAATACAAATGCACGCTAAGCACTAAGCGGGATACCAGTGCAGGATCTGAATGACCTGTCGATCACCGCAAATGCCAAACACCTGATTATCAACCATCTGCACACCCAGCTCACTAAGCTCAATTTGTGGGGGTGGTAAGGCCAATAAAATCGAGCTTGCTATGACCATTTGCCGTCCTTGCCAAGTGGTAAACGCCCCTGGATAGGGGGGCGCAACCGCACGAATCAAATTATGAATCGATTGCGCAGTTTGCGACCAATCAACTTTGCCGTCAGCAGGTTTGCGACCACCAAAGTAACTACCTTGTTTGAGGTGATTGGGTAAGCGTTTGATTTGCCCGAGCAACAGCTGCGGCAGAGCAATTTGGAGTACGTGAACCGCGGCCGCGCTAACTTTTGCGAAGACAGTTGTGGCGGTGTCATTTGGGCCAATGGCAACCGCTTCTTGACCAACAATATCGCCAGCATCTGGTTTTGCTTCCATGACATGCAAGGTGGCGCCCGTTTCAGTTTCACCGTGCAAAATAGCCCAATTAACTGGGGCACGCCCCCGATATTTAGGCAGTAGAGAGCCATGCATATTGAGGGCAGTAATGCGGGCACAGGCTAAAAGGGTGGCAGGAATTAAGTAGCGGTAATAAAACGAAAAAATATAGTCTGGTTGAAGGGTTTGTAAGTGGGGTAAAAGAGCATTTAATTCATTAGCCAGAGGCTGTACATAAGGAATATTTTTTTGCTTACAGAGCTCTACTACACTCGCAAACCAAATATTTTCATTGGGGTCATCGGTATGGGTGATGACTAAATCAACTTTTATACCTGCGTCGAGAAGCGCTTGCAAGCAATTCACGCCAACATCATGATAGGCAAAAACAACTGCGCGCATAAAAATAACTTAAGGTTTTTCGAGTACGGCCTGCACTACGTAGCGAGGCCGTTGGCGAATTTGTTGATAGATGCGCCCAATGTATTCGCCCAATAAACCCAGCCCAAATAACATGACTCCAATGAGGAAAAAGGTTAGTGCAAAAAGGGTAAACACACCCTCGACCTCAGCGCCAATAATAAAGCGCCGAATTAAGAGGGTGGCAAATAAACTGCCTGCTGCCAAGGCCAATAACATGCCAAGAATGGAAAAAATTTGCAAGGGCACCACCGAAAATCCAGTGACTAAATCAAAATTAAGACGAATCAACTGGTAAACGCTATATTTCGACTCTCCAGCAAACCGTTCTTCATGTTGCACAGTAATTTCGGTAGGATTGGTAGCAAAGGTATAAGCCAGAGCTGGAATGAAAGTATTGCTTTCATTGCATTTTCCTACTAAATCAATAATGCGCCGCCGGTAGCCGCGTAACATACAGCCTTGATCGGTCATGGTGATATGGGTAATTTTTTCGCGTAAGTGATTCATCAGCCGCGAGGCACTTTTACGAAATAAGGTATCTTTACGATTAGTGCGAATCGTCCCCACGTAATCGTGCCCTGCAACTAATTCTTGGACTAGCGCATCGATTTCTTCGGGGGGATTTTGTAAATCCGCATCTAAAGTGATAATGTATTCACCGCGAGCGTATTCAAAGCCAGCCATGATCGCCATATGCTGGCCAAAATTATTTTGAAATAACACGACGCGTGTGGTATCTGGGCGTGCTTCAAATTGCTGACCCAACATGGCTGCAGAACGATCGCGACTACCATCATTAATAAAAATAATTTCGTACTGTAGCTGACGTTTTTGAGCCAGCGTATCCAGTGCAGGATAGAGGCGACTAAAGAGCGCGGGTAAGCCAGCTTCTTCGTTGTATACCGGCACAATAATGCTTAATTGCGGTACATTGATGAGCGAATTGAGTTGCGTTGAGGCCGTCATAGCGTAATTATGCGCTGGCTTGATAATGGCGCTGAAAAACCCCGATTAAAGAGCTGCAAACGCGTTTGACATCAGCATCGCTCATGGCAGGAAATAAGGGCAAGGTCAAAATTGAGCGGCCAATGACTTCGGCTACTGGCGTCGTTTCTGCAAGGTAACCTAATTTTCGATAGAGCGAGAAATTGGTAATGATGGGATAGTGCACGCCTGTGCCAATACCCAGTGCTTTTAATTCGGTCATGATTTGCGACCGCTCTACTTTTAATTGCTGCAAAGGTAACAGCACTTGAAACAAATGCCAATTACTATCACTAAAGTTTTCGGGAGGTAGTTGTAGGGCAAAGCCCTTAAGTGCACTTGTATTTAATCCGGCCTTTAATAACTCAAAATACTGTTTTGCAATGGCGACACGTCGCGCTTGAAAAGTGGGCAGATTTTTAAGCTGATGTAAACCAATAACGGCATTGATATCGGTAAGGTTATCTTTACCCCCTAAGACATCGACATCCATCCCATCTGGGCCATGCCGAGTAAGGCCTTGCAAACGCAGTTTTTCAGCTAGGGCAGTTTCATTGGAGTTATTGAGAACGAGGCAGCCTCCTTCAACGGTAGTCAGATTTTTATTTGCTTGAAAACTAAAGCTGACTAAGTCACCTATGCTGCCAATGCGTTTGCCGCGCCAATGTGAGCCAAATGCTTGTGCAGCATCTTCAATCACTCGCAGGTGATGGGATTTGGCAATGGCGTATAACTCGTCCATATCAACGGGTAAGCCCGCTAAATACACTGGCATGATGGCGCGGGTTTGCGGGGTAATGGCCGCAACAATTTGTGAGAGATCGAGGTTGCGAGTGCGCGGGTCGACATCGACAAAAATAGGCTTAGCGCCAACCGATAAAATCACATTGGCAGTGGCAACCCAAGATAGCGGTGTGGTGATCACTTCATCGCCTACGCCAATACCTGCTATTTGCAAGGCAATTTTCATTGTTGCTGTGCCATTGGCAAAGCAACGCACTGGGCGGTCTCCAAAATAACGGCTTAACTCTGCCTCAAATTCGGCGACTTTCGGGCCCGAAGTAACCCAGCCCGATTGCATTACTGCTGCCACCGCAGCAATCGTGGCCTCATCAAAGCTTGGCCGAGTAAAAGGAATAAAGTCTGGTGGCGAAATCTGGCTTGCAGCGGTTTTTTCGTTCATGGTGCTATTTTCGCAAACTTGGGTGAGCCACTACCACTCGCCGAGAATCGCGACCTATTTCCTGCATCGGTAAGCCTAATTTTTGTAAGGCCAGATATTGCTCTGGCACCATCAGCGCATAGGCAGTGGGCTCATTTTGCCAGCGCTCGATAAACTCATCAAGGGTAGGCACCCAGCGCTTTGGTTCCTGTTTAACGCCAAATTCAAGTTCGTCTGGAAACTCGACCATCACCATGGTTCTACCAAGATAAAAAGGGAAGGTGTGATCTAAAATCCGCACGGAATAAATGGTGGCATCACGAGGAATTTGGGCTTTTACTTGGGCGGCTAAATCAACTCCAGAAACGGCACGTCCCAGAGCTTCATGACCGGTGCCGGCAATGGTGCAGGTGAAAAAGAATCCGAGCGCGTAACAATAAATACTGGCTAACGCATTGCGTTTAGCCAATAGTGCTGCAGCAAGGCTAAATAGAATAAGCATAAGCAATGCAGTGATAACCCACTGTGTATAACTGGCATAGGCCAATAATTCATCCGGCTTGGCTTCAAAGCCAATTAGCGGTAAAAAAGCAAAGCCAACACAACCTAGCACGACAAAAAATAGCGCTTGTACCTTCCAGTAAGTAGATAAGTGAGTACGCTCGCCCAAACTGCGATCAATGGCATAGCCAGCCAGCAAGGCTAGGGCCGGAAAGGTGGGCATGATGTAGCCCGGTAATTTTGATTGTGAAACGCTAAAGAAACCGAGAATGACGAGAACCCAGCAGCTTAATAAGCCAAGACTAGAAAACTGGATCCGGCGCTGAGTGCGGAACTGTTGCCATGCTTGCCACATTGCACTGCCGACTTGCGGTAGCCACGGCAGAAATCCCAATAACAGAAAGGGCAGAAAAAAATAGATTGGACCTGGACGACTATGTTCTTCTTGGGTAAAGCGCTGAAAGTGTTCATTGATAAAAAAGAATTGGGCAAACTCAGGATTGCGTAGTGACACTAAAATAAACCACGGGGCCGTGATGGCAAGCAATAGTAATAAGCCTTTGAGTAAAGATAATGATTTCCAAATTTGCCAATTCCAAGTCGCCGTTGAATACACCACAAAAACCATGGCAGGCAACGCAATGCCAATTAAGCCTTTGCTGAGGGTTGCGCAGGCCATGGCTGCCCAGCACCCGAGCATCCAGCGGCTGCGGGTACGCGTTTCAGGGCTCGCTTGCGCTAGCAAAAAAGTGCATAGCGCGGCTGCTAAGCAGGCCGATAAACCGGTATCGAGTGAATTAAAGTGTCCACCCACCACCCACATCGGGGCAGAACCCAAGGCCACTGCTGCCAATAGTCCTGCACGCGGGCTATACAAGCGCCAAGCTGTAAAGCCGACCAGCAGAATCGTGAGATAACCCAACAAGCCAGACCATAAGCGGGCTTGCCATTCCCCAATACCAAAAACCTGAAAGATGACAGCGGTTGCCCAAATATGTAAAGGGGGTTTTTCAAAATAGAGATAGTCGTGATAGCGCGGCGTAATCCAATCGCCACTAGCAAGCATCTCGCGCGCCATTTCAGCATAGCGACCTTCGTCAGAAGGAATTAGGTGACGATAGTTCAAAGTGCCGAACCAAATGATCGTATAGACCACTAGCACAGCAAACGCTAGGCCAAGTTTGACAGGGGGCTTATTCATACGGTATCAAGCAGAATAGCAGCCAATACTTGCCGACCTTCGCCCATCAAAATATTGTAAGTGCGGCAGGCTGCCTGTGAATTCATGATTTCAAAACCCATGCGTGCTTGAATAAGGGGTTTTAGTAGTTCTGGCCGAGGAAAATGCTGACGAGCCCCTGTGCCCAAAATAAATAATTCGGGCTGGCGCGCACAAATTTGCAAAAAATCGGCTTCGGTCAGCGCTGCAAAGTTTGCTACCGGCCAAGCCACTATTGCGCCCGAGGGGCTGACTAAGACGGCATGCTGATAGGTTTTCTGGTTGATCTGAATATAGTCAGTACCATAGCCCGAAATCGTATTTAGGCCGGAATGGTCGTCAGAATGAAGCTTCACGTGCGCGCTCTGTCATAATTGAGTGAATTATAGCCAGCCTCTCTATATACCTATTCCTTAAGAATGGGCATTAGATGGCCAATAGATGACCAGTAGACCGATTGTGAAAACCGTCCTCAAATCCGCAAAACTCAATAACGTGTGCTACGACATTCGTGGCCCTGTGCTCGACCTTGCCCAGCAAATGGAAGAAGAGGGCCAGAAAATTATCAAACTGAATATCGGGAATGTGGGGGTATTTGGCTTTGATCCTCCCGAAGAAATTCAACTCGACATGATTCGTAATTTGGGTAATGCATCCGCTTACTCCGATTCAAAGGGCATTTTTTCTGCGCGTAAAGCGATCATGCATTACTGTCAACAAAAAAATATCCAAGGTGTCACTTTAGATGATATTTATACCGGTAACGGCGTATCTGAATTGATTGTTTTGGCTATGAATGCCTTGTTAAATGATGGTGACGAAGTGTTGGTGCCTGCCCCAGACTATCCCCTTTGGACAGCGGCAGTAAGTTTATCGGGTGGTAACCCAATTCATTATTTATGTGATGAAGCCAATGGCTGGGCGCCCGATCTAAACGACTTACGCAGCAAAATTACACCACACACTAAAGCAATTGTAGTAATCAATCCCAACAATCCGACTGGTGCTATTTATTCCTCAGAAGTGCTCTTGAGTTTAATAGCGATTGCCCGTGAACACGGCCTCATTTTATTTGCCGATGAAATTTACGACAAGATGGTTTATGACCAGGCTGAACATATTTCCTTAGGGGCTTTATCGACCGATGTCGTTACCATTACTTTTAATGGCTTATCGAAAAACTATCGCTCTTGTGGGTATCGGGCTGGCTGGATGGTGGTTTCCGGCGATAAAAGCCACGTTTTAGATTACATTGAAGGTTTAAATATGTTGTCTTCGATGCGTTTATGTGCAAACGTACCAGGTCAATATGCAATTCAAACCGCATTGGGTGGCTATCAAAGCATTAATGACTTGGTAGCCAGTGGCGGACGTTTAGCTCGCCAGCGTGAACTAGCCTGGAACTTAATTACCGCTATTCCCGGCGTGACTTGTGTCAAGCCTAAATCTGCTTTATATCTTTTTCCAAAATTAGATCCCGAGGTATACCCCATTACCGACGATCAAAAATGGATTACTGATTTTTTGCGGGAAGAAAAAGTGTTATTAGTGCAAGGTACTGGATTTAATTGGGTCAAGCCTGACCATTTCCGCGTCGTCTTTTTACCGCATGAGGATGTTTTACGTGAAGCGATTGGCCGCTTAGCCCAGTTTCTGGAGCGGTATCGACTAAAACACGGCACCAACAAAGCGTTAACGACTGCTAAATCATCATGAAAAAAAATGGCTTGAAACCGATTCAGGTCGGTCTTTTAGGAATTGGTACGGTCGGCGGCGGCGTGTTTGCGGTGCTTGAGCGCAACCAAGAGGAAATACAACGGCGCGCGGGGCGTGGTATTCACATTCATACCGTTGCCGATTTAAATGTTTCTCGGGCTAAAGAATTGGTGCAAGGTCGGGCTCAAGTGGTTGCTGACGCGCGCACGGTAATTGCCGATCCAGAAATTGATATCGTGATCGAACTTATTGGTGGTTATGGCATCGCCAAAGATTTAGTGATGGAAGCCATTGCTGCTGGCAAGCATGTCGTTACCGCAAACAAAGCTTTAATTGCCGTGCATGGAAATGCCATTTTTGCAGCAGCGCATGAAAAAGGTGTCATGGTGGCCTTTGAAGCTGCAGTTGCTGGCGGGATCCCTATTATCAAAGCATTACGCGAAGGCTTATCGGCTAATCGTATTGAATGGATCGCTGGAATTGTTAATGGCACGACCAATTTCATTTTGTCAGAAATGCGCGATAAGGGCTTAGACTTTGCTACCGTCCTGAAGGAGGCGCAACGCCTTGGGTATGCTGAAGCCGACCCTACTTTTGATATCGAGGGTATCGACGCAGCGCATAAAGTGAGCATTATGAGTGCCATTGCATTTGGTATTACGATGCAATTTGAACAGGCCCATATTGAAGGTATTACTCAATTGTCAGCTATCGATATTCGCTATGCCGAGCAACTGGGTTATCGCATTAAATTACTTGGCATTACCAAGCGTACGCCTGCAGGCATTGAACTGCGGGTGCATCCCACCTTAATTCCTGCCAAGCGCCTGATTGCCAACGTTGAGGGGGCGATGAATGCAGTGCAAGTTTTTGGCGATGCAGTAGGCACAACTTTGTATTACGGTAAAGGGGCCGGCTCTGAGCCAACCGCTTCCGCCGTTATTGCCGATTTAGTTGATGTAACTCGCTTAATGACAGCTGATCCGGAAAATCGTGTTCCCCATTTAGCTTTTCAACCCGAGGCGATGCAAAACTTACCTATTTTGCCCATGAGCGAAATTACGAGTAGCTATTACTTGCGCCTATGTGTGGCAGATCAGGCAGGGGTCTTGGCAGAAATTACGAAAATTTTGGCTTCACATCATGTTTCAATTGACGCGCTCATCCAAAAAGAAGCGCTCGAAGGTGAAAGACAAACTGATTTAGTGATGTTAACTCATGCGACTAAAGAAAAAAATATGTTGGCAGCAATTCAAGAGATTCAATGTTTGCCGACTGTTATGGCCGACGTTGTTAAGCTGCGGCTTGAAAACTTATCGTAAGTGCGGCTACGTATAGATAAGCACAATGCTGTATCAATCTACCCGCGGTAATAGCCCGCTAGTCAGCTTTCAGGCCATTTTACTTGGTGGCTTAGCTCCCGATGGCGGTTTATATTTGCCAGTGCATTATCCACAAGTCAGCTCGGCGCAACTCGATGCTTGGCGCAAATTAACGTACGCCGATTTAGCATATGAGGTGTTACATTTGTTTTGTGATGACATACCAGCAGCAGATTTACTTGACATCACTCGTAAAACCTATACCGCAGCGGTTTATTGCAATGGTCGGCGCACTGATTTAGCAAGCGATATTACTCCTTTGCATTATTTGGGAGAAGAGCAGGGTACTAGCCTCAGCCTTTTAAGTCTTTCTAACGGGCCTACCTTAGCGTTTAAGGATATGGCGATGCAGTTGCTGGGCAATTTATTTGAATATGCTTTGCAAAAAACGGGGCAACAACTTAACATCTTGGGTGCGACATCGGGTGATACGGGTAGCGCAGCAGAATATGCCATGCGCGGTAAAGCTGGTATTCAGGTATTTATGTTGTCACCGCAAGGTAAAATGAGCGCGTTTCAAGCCGCACAAATGTATTCTTTACCTGATGCCAACATCCATAATTTAGCGCTTACAGGGGTGTTTGACGACTGCCAAGATATTGTTAAAGCAGTAAGTAATGATCTAGAATTTAAAGCCCGCTACCACATTGGTACTGTGAACTCAATTAACTGGGGGCGGGTTGTAGCTCAGGTCGTGTACTACTTTCAAGCCTATTTTCTGGCCACTAAAGCGAATACAGAGCAGGTGTCTTTTGCTGTTCCTTCAGGCAACTTTGGTAATATTTGTGCAGGCCATATAGCGCGCATGATGGGTTTACCAATCGAGCATTTAGTGTTAGCTACGAATGAAAATAATGTACTTGATGAATTTTTCCGCACAGGCATTTATCGCGCTCGTAAAGCGGCGGAGACTTTACATACCACTAGTCCATCAATGGATATCTCGAAAGCCAGTAATTTTGAGCGCTTTATTTTTGATTTATTAGGTCAAGATGGTCAACGGACTGCTGCTTTATTTAAGCAAGTCGAGAAGACTGGCGGCTTTGATTTATCGACTGACCCAGCCTTTCAAGCGATACAGCAGTTTGGCTTTATTTCTGGAAGTAGTAGTCACCAAAATCGCCTCGACACGATTCGTAATATCGATATGCAGTATGGCGTGATGATCGATCCGCATACCGCTGACGGTGTGCAGGTAGCACGCCATCATCTACAGGCGGGGATACCCATGATTGTGCTTGAAACTGCTCTGCCAATTAAGTTTGCAGAGACCATTGAAGCTGCGCTAGGGCGCCCGGCTGATTGTCCGCCTGCTTTTCAAAGTATTAAAACTTTACCGCAACGGGTGCAGACAATGAGACCCGATGTCAATCAGGTGAAAGCTTTTATTACTTCACATCTTCAATAAAAACTATGCTCACTGCTCAAGAAGCTTTAGATCATTTACTGCCGCATGCTCAGGCGGTTAGCGAAGTAGAGCGTGAGCCAACTCAGACAGCTCTAGGACGAGTGTTGGCAGCTGATTTAGCTAGTTTAGTAGATGTACCGCCCCTCGATAATAGTTCGATGGATGGTTATGCAGTACGTTGTGCCGATTTAAGCGCTGCTGATATGACATTGCACATTGGTCAACGTATTCCTGCGGGAACAGTTGGTCAGACATTAGAGTTAAGGCAAGCTGCACGTATTTTCACTGGCGCTCCGATTCCTGAGGGTGCAGATGCGATAGTCATGCAAGAAGAAACCAGCTTGTTACCAAGTGAAATTGCGGGACAAACAGATCGCGTACAGATTCTGCATTTACCTCTCGCGGGGCAATGGATTCGTCGCCGTGGCGAAGATCTTACAGCCGGCAAAGTGGCCTTGTCAGCGGGTACTTTTTTACGTCCCCAAGAATTGGGGGTTGCTGCATCTGCTGGTCTTACCCATTTAATGGTGAAACGCCGCGTGCGAGTTGCTGCATTTTTTACTGGTGATGAACTAGCTTTGCCTGGCGAACCATTAAAGCCTGGCGGAATTTATAACTCGAATCGCGATACTTTATTAGCTTGCTTAAGATCGTTAGGATGTATCCCTACTGATTTAGGTATCGTACCCGATCGCTTAGACGCTACTCGCGCGGCGTTGCGGGCGGCAAGTGTAAATCATGACCTGATCATTACATCAGGTGGGGTTTCGGTTGGGGAAGAGGATCATATTAAGCCCGCTGTTAGCGCAGAAGGACGCTTAGACCTTTGGCAAATAGCAATTAAACCTGGTAAACCATTGGCCTTTGGTGCGGTGCGTAAAGGGGCTGATGTTGCGAGTGGTGAAACTTGGTTTATGGGTCTGCCAGGTAATCCCGTGTCGAGCTTCGTTACATTTTTATTATTTGTCCGGCCATTTATTTTGCGCTTACAGGGTCGTCATGAGATAAACGCACCAAGATATTTTATGCGGGCAGATTTCGATTGGCTCAAAGCCGATCGCCGTAATGAATTCTTGCGAGTTAAGGAGAACGCAGCAGGCGGCCTCGATTTATTTCCTAATCAAAGCTCAGGGGTCTTAACAAGCGCATCATGGGGCGATGGTCTAGTTGACTGTCCGCCAAATCAAGCAATTCAACGCGGTGCAATGGTAACTTATATGCCTTTTAGTGGGCTCCTGAGTTAAGCATCATTCAATCTATAAAATCGTTTAGGATGGCACGATGAAACTACAGTTACGCTTTTTTGCCTCCCTACGCGAAGGCCTCGGTTTAAGCGAGGAATTGGTTAGTGTGCCGCCATCTGTAGTGAATACTGCAGAGTTGCGGATTTGGCTCATGCAGCGGGGTGAAGTTTGGGCGCAATTATTTAATGCCGAACGGCCCATACGTTGTGCTGTAAACCAACACATTGCGGCAGAAGATGTGCGCATCAGCGACGGCGATGAAGTCGCTTTTTTCCCCCCTGTTACCGGCGGCTGAAATGACAGTTCGTATTCAAGTTGCTGATTTTGATTTGAGCACCGAAATTGCTGCGCTACGCTCTGGTGATTTAGAGGTCGGCGCAATTGTTTCTTTTGTCGGTACTGTGCGCGATATGAATAATGGTAGTCAGGTAAACAGCATGGAGTTAGAGCACTATGCTGGCATGACCGAAAAAGCGCTAGCAGCAATTATTGCCGAAGCGAAGGCGCGCTGGCAGATTCGCGACACATTAGTGATTCATCGCATCGGCAAAATGTTGCCTGGCGAGCAAATTGTTTTGGTAGCAGTGACAGGCCAACATCGTGGCGAAGCCTTTGCCGCCTGCGAATTTATTATGGATTACTTAAAAACCGCTGCCCCTTTTTGGAAAAAAGAGGCTACACCCACTGGCGAGCATTGGGTCGATGCTCGCATTACCGATGATGAAGCACTGAAGCGGTGGCAGAAGTAGTAATTTATTGCTATTCAGGTATAGTGAAGAAAAAAGACGATTATTTATTTTATAAATTATTGACCGACATTAAAAAAATTACCCCTAGGAGACAACTATGGTTCAGACAACTATGATTCGTTTATTACAATTAGTGGCTCTTTTTGCCATCAGCTTTTCAAGTGCATTTGCTCAACCTGCAACCGAAGCAGAGGTATCTAAGGCGATGGAAAGGTTGAATGCTGCCATTCTTTCAGGCGATGCGCAAAAGCTCAGTGCAATTTCAGGAGCCCAAGTTAATTATGGGCATTCGGATGGCAGGGTGCAGAACAAAAAAGAATTCATCGATGCTCTAGTTGAACGGAAGTCGGTATTTACTAAAATTGATGTGACTAATCAAAAAATTGTCATGATGGGGGATCTTGCCGTTGTACGTAATCATGTATCGGCTGATATTGCGCCGGGCGGCAAACCAGGGCATGTCGAATTAGAAATTATCTATGTATTTCGAATTGAAGGTGGTGAGTGGAAGTTGATCGGACGCCAGGCATTTAAGATTTAGTTACCCATTACTGCAATTGACTAGGCAATTAAAAATATCCTAAATGTCTCCGGCAGCTTGGTAGGCATATTGATTAAATCACTACTCAGTAATGTGTGTGGGTAGCAATGTGGCATGCAACTCTCAGCTTGACTCTCCTATTTACTCTATACCTTGGCTAAAGCTTGGGCGAGGTCTTCTTTTAAATCATCAATATGTTCAATGCCAACGCATAAACGCACCGTATCTTCGGAAACCCCAGATTTAGCCAATTCTTCTGGCGAAAGCTGGCGATGGGTGGTTGAAGCAGGATGTGTAGCGAGAGAGCGGACATCGCCAATATTGACTAAACGGGTAAATAAATTTAAGGCGTCTAAGAAACGTTCACCCGCAGCTCGCCCACCTTTAACACCAAAAGTCATTAGGCCCGATGCTTTGCCGCCCATTATTCTTTTTACTAAGGCATGGTCAGGGTGGTCGGGTAAGCCTGCATAGTTAACCCACTGCACCTTCGCCTGTTGTTTCATAAAATTAGCTACCGCTAACGTATTTTCACAAATACGATCCATGCGCAGCGGCAAGGTTTCAATTCCTTGCAAAATTAAAAAGGCATTAAACGGTGAAATAGCAGCGCCCATATTTCTTAGTGGTACTACCCGTGCGCGACCAATATAAGCTGCGGGTCCTAACGCTTCGGTATAAACCACGCCGTGATAACTCACATCGGGCTCATTAAGTCGCTTAAATTTTTCTTTATGTTCGGCCCAAGGAAACTTGCCAGAATCAATGATGGCGCCGCCTAAGCTATTGCCATGGCCACCCATATACTTGGTTAAAGATTGCACCACAATATCGGCACCATGCTCAATGGGGCGGCATAAATAGGGGCTAGGTACCGTGTTATCAACAATGAGAGGGACGCCATGGCGGTGTGCCATTTCCGCTATGGCAGCAATATCAGTCACGTTACCTTGGGGATTGCCCAACGATTCAACATAAATTGCTTTGGTACGGGCATCGATTAGCGGCTCAAAACTTTTGGGATCACGATAATCGGCAAAGCGAGTTTCAATTCCATATTGAGGCAATGTATGAGCAAATAAATTGTAGGTTCCGCCATAAAGGGCATTTGAAGAAACGATGTTATCGCCCATTTCAGCGATAGTTTGAATTGCGTAAGTGACTGCAGCTTGCCCTGAAGCCAGTGCGAGGGCAGCGATGCCGCCCTCGAGCGCAGCCACACGTTCTTCAAGCACTGATTGGGTTGGATTCATAATACGGGTATAGATATTGCCAGGCACTTTTAGATCGAATAAGTCGGCCCCATGCTGTGCGCTGTCAAAGGCGTAGGCTACTGTTTGGTAAATTGGGGGCACTACTGCCTTGGTAACTGGATCGGGTTTGTAGCCAGCATGTACAGCCTTAGTTTCAAATTTCATATGGTTGCCTCCGGATTAAGACGTTTATTAGTAGTTAGTGTAATTGAGCCCGATAAGATTGGGGTAATTATCAAAAAATTGACAATCAGGAATAGAATTTCTATCTTAATTAGGATAAACATCTGTTTTATAAGGGGTTGGCGATGAATTCACCCAAAAAAGTCATTGGCTTTATTAATCTGGCGCATTTTATTGATCACTATGCCATGCTGGTGTTTGCAGCCGCAGTCATTGTGATGGCGCCAGTATTTAATATGACCTATGCGCAGCTACTGCCGTATGCTACCCCTGGCTTTATTGCCTTTGGTGCTGGGTCGTTAATTAGCGGGTGGCTAGGCGATCGCTGGAGTAGAAGAAATATGCTTGCCATCTTTTTTATTGGCATGGGATCTGCCCTCTTAGGCACTGCCTTGATACAAACACCAATGCAGCTAGGGATTGCACTATTTGCAGTTGGGATCATTGCTTCGATCTATCACCCTGTAGGCATGGCTATGCTGACGTCTTACTCAGCAAAACTGGGGAGGGAACTAGGTATCAACGGTGTTTACGGTAACTTAGGAGTAGCCTCATCAGCACTCATCACGGGCTTAATTTGTGAATATTTAGGCTGGCGTTGGGCTTTTGTTTTACCCGGTGTCATTGCCATCGTCATTGGGCTCATTTTTATGAAAACCATTCATGATGAAAAAATTGCCAAAAAATCCTTGGGCGTGGGTAATGCCAGAGTATCAAAAAATGTGATGGCGCTAGTGGTGGTGTCCTTAGTCTTGACAATTATTGCTAGCTCAACCACTTTTAATGCGATCACGGTAGCGCTGCCAAAATTATTTCAAGAAAGACTCGCCGAGATCACCCAAAATACTGCGCTTTTAGGTTTAATTGCTTCTACGGTTTATGTGTTTGGTGCTTTAGCCCAATATACGATTGGTAATTTGCTGGATAAATATCCGCTTAAAAAGATTTTTATGCCACTAGCTATTTTTTTAGTAGCGATGCTGTATGTTGCAGCAGAAACATCTGGTTTTATGCTAATTCTCGTTTCGATTGGGATTGTGATTAGTATTTTTGGTCAGGTAACTGTAAACGACACGATGGTTGGTAAATATACTTCGGATGAGTGGCGCGCCCGCGCTTTTGCGGTTCGCTATTTCCTGGGCTTTACTGCAGCAGGCGCTTCGGTAGGCTTAGTGGCCTTACTCTATGCCAACGGTGGTTTTACTTTAATGCTGCAGGCCTTTGCAGCATTTTGCTTCTTGGTTGTGATTGGCGCCTTTATCTTCCCTACCGAACAAATGAAGACTTCTGCCTAACCGATTCAGCCCAGCCATAAGCCTATATTTTAATTGGGTTTAGAGCGCCTAATTGATATTTTTAAGAATATGTTGCGGCTAGTCTTGACTCTGGCTGGACCACGATGTAATGTAAGCGAATGGCAAGTGGGTTAAGGTGCGAATTATTTCACTTGCTTTACGGTGAATATTTTTGCTTAACGAAAGGATATTGAATATGCTTTTTACTGAATCTCAAAGCCCGATGGATAAGATTTTGAAACTAGCTGGTATTGCTGGAATGATTATTAGTATTACCACTGCATTTTATTTAATTTTCCCTGCTGGCCAGTCAAAAGTCGCTGTATTTTTAGCGTCTTTAGGTATAGCGCTTTTTTTAAGTTATTTGTCTTTTGCAATTCAGGATAAATCAGCCGGTTAAGTTCTTAATAATTCAGCATTTGGCTGCTTGAATCATGACTCTCGAGTGAGGGTCATTTTTTTTGGGGTAAGCGAGCTTTTTAGTTAAGCTTATTAGTTGCCATAATTGCATGGCATACCCATGCAACCGCCCTCAGTAATTTGATTCTGAATCGTGTTTTGCATGCCGGGGGATGAGTCCGAATAGGGCGCAACCTGACAGCCATAGATGGCAATGGATAGCAAAAATAAGGCAATTATTTTGTTCATTTCAAACCTATTAAAGGGGCACGGTAAGGCGTTAGGCTAATCATAAAGCAAGCTCTAATATCGGCTTTGATTTTATCCAATTCTCGGATTTATGGTCGATTGATAGTGTGGTTAATTTTTTTCATCAGTCCACCATAGCCCCGCACAAAATGGCCCACCATGCGCGGTGAAAATGTCATAGCCACCAACCAATACAGGGACCACAAGTAGCGCCCCTCAGAAACGCCAAAGCACCCCATACCAAGAAAGAATGCAAGAATTAGTTTCCTACCAAGCCCAGGGGGTAGCCAGCGGCTAAATAAGGCAGGCGCTTGCGGAGTAAGGGTTGACTGCTCGGTAAATTCTTCTGATTTAGACTTTTCGTTCATGCTCGAATTGATCTCATTAATATAATCCGCCAATCTTATCTGAAGTACCTATTTTAGGGTGTTATTGTTGCACCTATGACAAATGTCGCTAATTCTGAAATTGAAATCACCCCTGAATATGAGGCGGTGATGGAGGCAATTGCTCGGGGTGACCCCTATATTTTTGTGAGTGGCAAAGCAGGCACTGGCAAGACAACCTTAATTGGCTATTTACGTGAAAACCTTGCTGGCAATGTAGTGGTCTTGGCCCCTACTGGAGTAGCAGCCTTGCAAGTGCGTGGTGTGACCATCCACTCTTTTTTTCGTTTTCCTCCTCGACTAATATTTCCTGAAGAAGATATTAAGGTGCTGCGCGATAAGCGCCTGTATGAAGGGATGCGCTTACTCATTATTGATGAAATTTCAATGGTGCGTGCCGACTTGATTGATGCAATGGATTTATTTTTACGCGCGAATGGGCCCAAACGAGGAGAGCCTTTTGGCGGTATACAAGTTATGTTTGTAGGTGATTTATTTCAATTACCTCCGGTCGTAAGAAGTGAAGATATGGAAATATTGCGTGAGCGCGGTTACGAAGGCGCTTACTTTTTTTGTGCCATGGTCTTGCATCGTAAAGCGGTAACCATGATTGAGCTACAAAAAATATTTCGCCAAAAAGATGGTGAGTTTACGCAGATGCTGAATCAAATTCGGCTGAATGAAGATATTGATGCGACCTTAGAGCGTCTTAACGCCCAATGCTTTCAATCAGCGACAACAGCCAAGCAAGATCTTGACCCGTTAAGTATCACTCTCACTACTACCAATGCACGGGCCGACCAAATTAATAATAGTGAACTTGTAGCAATTACTTCTCCGGCAAAAACATATTTAGGTAAGCTAGATGGCAAATTTAATATCGACGAGCGCAACCTTCCTTCGCCCCTTCATTTAGCCTTAAAAATTGGCGCAAAAGTTATGTTTACTGCCAATGACAAAGACTTTCCAAAGAAGTGGGTCAATGGCAGTATTGGGGTGGTGAAGGAATTAAAAAGCGATGCGGTCAAGGTCGAGATTCAGAGTGCTTCCTACATGAATACAGTGGAGGTTAAGTCATTTGATTGGGAATCTTATCAATACGCAATTGAGATGATGTCGGGAAAAATAAAGCCCAATGTAGTTGGCACCTATACCCAAATTCCTTTAATGTTGGCCTGGGCCGTAACCATTCATAAGAGTCAGGGTAAAACCTTAGATAAGGTAAGAGTAGATCTTTCCTCGGGTACGTTTGCTTCGGGTCAGGTTTATGTGGCCTTAAGTCGCTGCCGTTCAATTGAGGGCATCAGCTTACAAAAACCGATTCAAGTAAGGGATGTGCAATGCGATCCTGAAATTAAGCGCTTTTATGTCGCTTGTTTAACATAGCTAGCGTATTTGAGATAATTTATCGATGAATTCAATTCACCTTAACTTAGAGCATTTTTCCTTTACTGATCTGGCGATTCAATCTGCTTTTGGATTAGGGGGTTTAGTCTTCATCTTGTTATTTCATGGCATTACGATTAACTTTATTTTGATGCGTTTTAATAACATCACCAAATTAGATTTTGTCAGTAAAAAATTCAATTTAGTACTATTTCATTTCTATTTATCATTTGCTTTTATTGCTTTAATTCATATTATTGAAGTGATTCTGTGGGCTGTAATGTTGTTATTACTAGGTTTAGTGCTGAACCCTATCGAAGCCATTTTATTTGCTGGAAGTACCTACACCACAATTGGTTTCATTAGCAATATCATGCCTTTTGAATGGAAAGTATTACCCCTCTTTATTGCCTTTTCTGGCCTATTTTCTGTAGCTTGGACTACTTCGATCATGATTGGTATGACGAATATCTATCGAGATGCGTGGCTGAAAAAACGCGGTGATTTGTAATGCCGATTTTTGCGGTTGGCTGCGGAGCTGGTTTTTCGGGTGATCGTACCGATGCAGCTGCACCCGTGGTGCAAACCTTAATCGAGCGGGGCGGTCCTGCGGCCATTATTTTTGAGAATTTGGCAGAAAGAACCTTAGCAAGCCATCAATTAGCTAAACGCGCTAACCCACAATTAGGGTATGAGCCTTTATTAGAACTTGAGCTGGAGCCTATATTGGCGGCTTGCTTGCAGCATCAGATCACCATTGTCGGTAATTTTGGTGCAGCAAACCCAGAGGGGGCTGGCAAAGTCATTCAGGCTTTGGCAAAACGCCTTGGTTTACCTAGCCCTCGGATTGCAATTGTGGTGGGCGATAGGTTGGATGGTAAAAAAGTTGAGACCTTATTGCGCCAGCATTTAGGCGAACAATTTGATGCGGCGAATTTCGTCTGTGCGAATGCATACCAAGGTGCGCGAGAAATTGCCAATGCAATTTTGGCAGGTGCACAAATTGTCGTAACTGGCCGTGTTGCTGATCCATCGCTTACCCTAGGGCCTGCCATGGCATATTTTGGCTGGAGTGACAATAATTGGAATGCGCTTGCAGGTGCAACGATGGCTGGGCACTTGTTGGAATGTGGTGCGCAAGTGACTGGAGGATACTTTGCTGATCCTGGAGTGAAGGATGTGCCCGAGATTCATAACATTGGTTTTCCAATTGCAGAAATTGCATTTGATGGTAGCTGTGTGATAACCAAAGCAAGCAATACCGGCGGCTTGGTTGATGAACGGACCGTAAAAGAACAACTTTTATATGAACTCCATGATCCTGCTGCCTATATTACGCCTGATGTGGTGGCTGATATTACTCAGGCTACAGTAACTGAAATCGCCCCGCATCGAGTGCGCTTATCTGGTGTTTTGGGTCACCCGCGCACTAATACATTAAAAACAAATGTTTTTTTTGATGGCGGTTGGTTTGGCGAGGGGGAGATTTCGTATGCCGGGCCAAATGCAAAAGGCAGGGCAAGACTTGCAATGGAAATACTACAAAATCGTTTGGGTTCAGCGATGACCTTACGTTTTGATTTAATTGGTATCAGCAGCATTTTTGGTGATGATGCCAATAGTTTTCTCAAAAATGCAATAAAAAATCCTACCCATGGTGAAATTCATGATGTACGTTTACGCGTTGCAGGGCAACACTGTGATTTGAAAATGATTGATTTACTCCTCCGCGAAGTAACAGCATTGTGGACCGGTGGTCCTGCAGGTGGCGGCGGCGTTCGCGTAGCGAAAAGACCAAGACTTTCTATCCAATCTTGCTTAATTGAGCGTGAGCACGTTCCCGCTACATTTTATTTTTTGTCAGACTGCTGATGAACTCGATCACCTTATATGAATTAGCGCATGCCCGTACGGGCGATAAAGGTAACTGCTCTAATATTAGCGTTATTGCTTATCAATTAGCGGACTATGAATGGTTAGTAGAACAGCTTACAGTAGAGCGGGTTGCTACCCATTTTGCCTTTCGCCACCCCACTCAGGTCGTACGGTATTTGCTACCAAAGCTGGGTGCTATGAATTTTGTGCTCGAAGGCGTTTTAGATGGTGGTGTAAATGATTCCCTGAATTTAGATATGCACGGTAAAGCCCTATCATTTCATTTACTTACCATGGAAATTCAGTCAAAATAAACCATTAAAAAAAGGAAAAGCCATGCTCGAGACTAAAGATAAGTTATTTAAGCGTTTACCGTTTTTTATAGTTATTACCAGCTTGTTGATCGGATTGACAACTGGAGTTCAAGACGCTAATGCACAAGCAACAGCGCAAAACTATCCCAATAAACCGATTAAAGCGATTGTGCCTTTTGCTGCTGGTAGTGCTACTGATCAGATTGGCCGTGCTTTTGCAGCCAAGATGTCGGAGATTTTAGGTCAGCCGATAGTGGTTGAGAATAAACCGGGCGCTAACGGCATGTTAGGCGCTGATGCGGTAGCCAAGGCTGATCCTGACGGCTATACGATTTTAATTGGCACCAATAGTACCAATGCAGCATTAAAAAGTTTAATGAAGAAATTGCCTTACGATCAAGATACTGCTTTTGAGGCCATTGGTTTCATGGGTGAAGTACCCCTTATTGTGACGATTAATAATGAAATTCCTGCTAAAACACTCAAAGAGTTTATCCAGATCGCTAAAGATTCTCCTGGTAAAGTCACTTTTGCAAGCGCAAGCAGTTCACAGCTAGTTTCGAGCTCAGTTTTAGCCTCGATGACTGGAGTGAAGATGATTAATGTGCCTTATAAAAGCGGCCCCAATGCGATGACCGATTTAATTGGTGGGCAGGTGATGATGTTTACCGCCGACTTTGCAGTAACCTTGCCCCAAGTTCAGGCTGGCAAAATTCGGGGCTTAGCCGTAACTTCGTTAAAACGATCTAAAGCTATTCCTGAATTACCCACCGTAAATGAAGCCTTAGGTATTAAAGGCTATGAAATTATTGCGTACTTTGCTGCTTATGCCCCAGCTAAAACTCCGCCAGCAATTATTCAAAAGCTAAATGAGGCTTTGAATCAAACTGCTCGTAACAAGGACGTTCAAGAACGTTTTGCT
Organism: Polynucleobacter sp. IMCC 29146; assembly: GCF_021395195.1. Lineage (NCBI taxonomy): Bacteria > Pseudomonadati > Pseudomonadota > Betaproteobacteria > Burkholderiales > Burkholderiaceae > Polynucleobacter > Polynucleobacter sp. IMCC 29146. The sequence goes on from NZ_JAJVCR010000004.1 coordinate 172,270, forward strand.
TCATTAGGTTTTGAGGTTGAGCCAGGACCACCGTCTGCCTTGGCTAAGCGCAATACACTTGAAACCATCAAGTGGGCCAAGGCCATTAAAGATGCGGGAATTGAGCAGCAGTAAAATGGAAACACAGTAAGCAGCCCTTTGTTAGGGCTCGCTTAACTCTTTCAGTAGACGAAAAATTTCCCGATATGATTTGGGTGGTTTATTTAACTCCTTCTCTTTGCGGGCACTGCGAATTAAATTCCGCATCGTTTGAATGTCTAAGGCAGGATAGAGCTCAATCAGTTTAGTTAGTGCGCCATCATCGGCAATGAGTTTATCGCGCATGGCTTCGAAGCGATGCATTTTTGCCGTTTCAGCCCGACTAAGGCCTTGAATTGCATCAAGGCGTAACTGAATAGCGGCAATTTCAGCTTCATCTAAAAAGCGCATGAGTTTGCCTAAATGTTGTTTGTGTCTTTTAATTGCCCCAAAAGTTTTAATCTTTTTGGTTTCGGCAATTTCAGCACGTAGGCTTTCTTCGATTGGAATACTAGCCAGCGCATCGCTGCTGAGTTCAGAAAGAACTTCAGCCAATTTTTGACGTTGGGTCATTTGGCGTTTAAGCGCGGATTTGCTGGGCCCTAGCTCTTCTTCATCGGCATTAAAAATCATCAGTCATTTTAACCACCCCTAAGCTTATTTTAGGTAAGATAGCATCTATGATGACTACTTACCGCTTACGACCTTTGCTTTGCGCTTGCTTAGCTAGTTTTTTGCTGGGGCTTTCTTGCCATACGCAAGCCGCTTATCCGGATAAACCGATCAAAATTGTGATCGGCTTTCCTGCTGGCGGCCCTTTAGATACTCATATTCGACTCTTAACTGATAAGTTACAGGCCATTTTGGGTCAGCCTATTTTGGTTGATTACAAAGCAGGTGCTGGAGGAACGGTTGGGGCACTCTTTGTGGCTCAGTCGCCTGCAGACGGCTACACCCTATTGCTCGGTAATACTGGTACGATGGTCATTAACCCTGCTATTTACACGCCACCACCTTATATTTTATTGAATGATTTTCAGCCGGTCGCTCGTACTGCACAACAAGCCCTTGGTTTAATTGTCAATAATGATGTGCCAGTCAAAACCCTTAAAGAATTTATTGCCTACGCAAAAGCGAACCCAGGCAAATTAAATTATGGCTCTGCAGGCAACGGCGGGATTTCTCATTTAGTACCAGAAATGCTAAAACAGGAAACTGGAATTGATATAGTGCATATTCCATTTAAAGGTAGTGCACCCGCTTTTACTGATTTGATGGCTGGACACGTCCAATTTATGGCGGAATCGATTCCTCAAGTAGCAAATTATGCAAAACAAGGCAAAATTAAAGTATTAGCAGTAACTAGTAAAACTAGAAGTATTGCTTTACCTGAAGTACCAACGGTAATTGAAACGGGTGTAGCTAACTTAGAGGTGGTCGGATTTTACGGTGTACTTGCACCGCGTAATACGCCCGCAGAGGCGATTCAAAAATTGAGTAATGCCTTTAAACAAACGCTTGAAACACCGACAATTCAAGAGCGCATGATAGCGCAAGGGGCAGACCCCGCCTTTTTAAGTGCTGAACAATTCACGAAGTTTTTAGCTATTGAAACGCCTCGATGGGCTAAAGTAGTGAAGCAGGCTGGGGCAAAATTAGATTAATTTTATTGATTGATCAAGAGATTTTGGCCTGTCATCTTGGGGGCGAAACCAGCGGCCTCTAATGTTTCAAGTATGACTCGGTTGGTGGCAAAATGCACCGGGGTGTAATCAAACGCACTACAGCAAGGACGCACGACTAAAACGGGTCCAACTAAATTCAGGTCGCCGATATCAATTACTACCGCTGGGTTAGCCAGAACACCAGGTATGGCCGCAACTTTTTCACGTAATAAAGTCATCGCCGCTTGATAATCTACTCCGCTAGTGAGCTGCACCTTAAGGTGAAGTCGTCGATAAGCATTGCTACTAAAATTTTGGATCGTATCACTAAAAATTTTATTATTCCCGATTAGCGTTGCGACGTTATCAGCCGTAGTAATGGTAGTAGAGAAGAGCCCAATTTGCGTAATATTGCCATTAATGCCGCCCGCTACCACGTAGTCGCCCACCTTAAATGGACGAAGCACAATGAGAAAAATACCCGCTGCCAAGTTGGCTAACAACCCCGCCCAGGCGGCGCCAATGGTAATACCAAGGGTGGCAAATAGCGCGGCAAAGCTCGTGGTTTGGAGGCCAAAATTACCTAAGATGCCAATGATTAGCAGAATATTCAGAATTACTGAAATTGCTGCGGCCACATAGTTCTCGACGGTTGGGTCTAGAACTTTTTTTTCCATCCAAGCGCGAACTAATTTAACAGTAAACTGAATTAAAGCTCGTCCAATAAACCAAAATAAAATCGCCGCAACAATTTTTAGACCAATATCAGTTACCGCAGTAAGAATGATATTTTGCATGCGAGTGAAATCGATTTCGGACAGATTCATGATTAAGGTTTATTGAGTTGCAGATCAAGGCCAATTAAATTAACGGGCAAAACTTTGATGATGCCGTGACGAGGGCCGTCAATATCCGCGATCAGAAAAAACGATACTGAAACCACTAGCGGAATTGATAAAAAAAGCGTGCGATTCGCTTTAAAGCTATTGGCGCTAAAACCCACAGCAATGCTCGCAAAGATAGCGATAATAAACAATAAAGCCCAGGCGGGAGCAGGAATACGATTGAGCCAGGCAGCTTGGGTATAACTAGCAGAATTAATGACATCATTCATGCCAGCAGCCACTAAGGCATGAATGGGCGTTTGGTGCTCTTTCAGTGCGGGTAAAACAGTGGTCCATAGTAGATTTTGTTGGCGCTCTAGTTCGATATCGAGTTTTTGAATGTCGCTGGGAGCGAGTGCTTGATATTCGGCAATGCGATATTGCAAGTATTTTTTGAGGTTTAATTTTGTCGCTGTAGCATAGGCGGTCGGCAATAGATCGGCGCGCAGATATTCGGTGCCAATTGCATTGGCCTCAGCCTCTTCATACAATTTACGTTGGTCATAGCGGTTAATCGACATGGAAAAGGTAAAACCGATCATGAGGGCTAATAAGGTAAGTGTGGCGTTTTGCACAATCGATGCATCGGCCGTACTTTGGGGATTGCGCTTCACTTCGATGCGACGCAAGGCGGCGCCAAGCGAAACGGCTGCAGAAAGTACGGAAAAGGTGATGAGTAGTACCCATAAGGGGTGATCAAGAATTGGGCGCATTAGATTCATAGGTGCATTATAGAAGTTTGGCTCTTGCTTTTGGGCACCAGTAAAATGAACCTTAATTAACCCGCATTTCCCTTATTTTCAAGGAATTCCTATGCCAGGCTTACTTCCCAACGTTGATCCAGCTGGATTACTCGAATTTTCAGTGGTTTACACCGACCGCTCACTCAATCATATGTCGCATGATTTTGGTCAAGTGATGCGCGATATTTCGCGCATCTTCAAATGTGCTTACCAGGCCCATTCAACTGTAATTGTTCCGGGTAGCGGCACCTTCGGCATGGAGTCTGTTGCACGTCAATTTGCCGTGAATCAAAAATGCTTTATCTTGCGTAACGGTTGGTTCAGTTATCGCTGGACGCAAATATTTGAAATGGCGCAAATCACAACTGACTTACAGGTTCTTAAAGCACGTCAAGTAGCCGATCAGATTGATGGGGCTTTTATGCCTGCGCCAATCGATCAAGTAGTTGCCCTTATTTTGAAGGAAAAACCCGCAGTTGTTTTTGCTCCCCATGTAGAAACTTCGGCTGGTTTAATGTTATCTGATGCGTATTTAACAGCTGTAGGCAAAGCGGTGCAAGCAGTGGGCGGCTTATTTGTATTGGATTGCATTGCCTCTGGTGCGATGTGGGTCGATATGAAAGCCTGTAATGTTGATATTCTCATTAGTGCGCCACAAAAGGGCTGGAGCGGGCCCCCATGCTGCGCCTTAATTGGTATGAGCGAACGCGCTCGTCAAAAAATAGAGACAACCCAAAGTAATAGTTTTGCACTTGATTTAAAGAAGTGGTTAGTTACGATGGAGACTTATGAAAAAGGGGCTCATGTTTACCATGCCACGATGCCAACAGATACCTTACGTTTAGTGCGCAATGTAATGCAAGAGACCCAAGCCTTAGGTTTTGCCAACCTGCAGGCGAAACAAATTGAGTTAGGCGCAAAGATACGCGCCTTAATGGTAGCAAATGGTTTTAGTTCAGTTGCTGCAGAAGGCTTTCAAGCTCCAGCGGTAGTGGTTAGTTACACCACTGATCCTGAAATTCAGAATGGAAAAAAGTTTATGGCCCTAGGCATGCAAACTGCCGCAGGGGTACCTTTGCAATGTGATGAACGTAGCGATTTTCGGACCTTCCGAGTGGGTTTATTTGGCCTAGAAAAATTGCAACATATTGAGCGCACTGTCGCTCATTTGGAGTCTGCGATCGAACAAGTGAGAGCAGTTGAACAGCTTACGACAGCCCCTGCTTAGGGATTTTTTTTAGACAGTACCTGGTAGATGGTCGCAATAGGGAGTTAAACCCGTCGATAAAAAAAGCCGCTGAAATAGGTCAGCGGCTTTTGTTTGGCTATTAACTACTCTTTTTAGCCTCAATAGCAATTCGAATCGTGACATCATCACCTACCGCAGGGACATTTTTGCCCATATTAAATTCCGAGCGCTTTACTTTTGTGATTGCATTTGCGCCACAAAAATCAACCCCAATCATGGGATGTTTTTTACAATCAAAGTTAGAAACCTCAAGCGTTACAGGCTTGCTAACACCTTTTAAAGTAAGAACGCCCTGCATCCCCGTTAATTTATCACCTGAGAAAGTAAATTTATCGGATTTAAATGTTGCGGTGGGAAACTGCGTGGTGGATAAATAGTCTTCAGCTTGAATATGGTTATTGAACGCGCTAGAGCTTGTATCAACCGACTTAGTATCGATCGTAATATCTGCTTTCCCCGTTTTGGCAACGGGGTCAATCGTAATAGTGCCACTAACCGTGTTAAAGCGACTAGTTTGGTTAGATAAACCGAGATGGTTATAAGAAAACTCAGCAAAGGTGTGATTAGGCTCTGTGACGTAATTTTCGGCTGCTGCCATAACCTGCATATTGAAACTCAAACTGCAAATGAAGGTAACGGTACTACATAGATTGATAAATAATTTTGATTGCATTGATTTCTCCGTAAGTAATAAAAAATTCGGTCAGTTTATTTTGAATTTAAAACGAGGTAAATTTTTACTGGTACTTCATTGGCAACCGACTTGGTATCAGCCCAAGCCCCTGCTCCTAAGTCGTAATTCAGGCGCAGTAACTCAAAACTACCATTAAAGGTCATTTGCTTACCTTGGGCCTGATAGCTTGCCATAATTGTAAGGGGTTGGGTTTTATTTTTAATCGTGAGCTTACCTTTTAATTCGAGCTTACCATTCCCCAAATTTTTAATACTTTCAGATACAAATTGCGCTTTGGGAAATGCTTTACTGTTGAACCATTCTTTGCCTTGAGCCTCGTCGCGCAATTCATCGCCCCCAGCGTTAAAACTTGCCAACGCAATCCATAGATCTGCTTTCGCCTTTTCGGGGCTATCTGGGTTGAAACTCACTATCCCCCCAAATTGGTCAAAGCTACCATTAATACTCGAGCCCATTAGTTTGCAGGTGAAGGTAATTTTACTTTTAGCGGTATCAAGCGAATTAAAATCCACTGCCAGAACAGGCCCAGAAAATAAGCTTATTAAGCTACAAATGGCGCTTATTAATAGAGTTGATTTGGCAGTTAATGCTCGCAAAATTTGCATCTTGAATTGATCTCTAAAATTATTTAAAAAAAGACATGCGTTTAAGTAAGCCATCCTTATCCCAAAAATGGTGCTTTAAGGCAGCGAGTACATGTAAGGCCACTAAACTAATGAGAAGATTAGCGAGCACTTCATGAATTTGTTTCAGTAAGCGGCCCGTAGCTTTATCTTTAAGTACTAAATCGGGTAATTCAAAGAGCCCAAAATAATTAACGGTATAGCCTTTCGCCGAGCTCATTAGCCAGCCCAAGATAGGTATGGCAATCATCAGTAGATAAAAGGCTAAATGGGTAAGTTGCATGATGTGTTCTTGCCAGGCTGGTAGCCGAACGGCTAATTCTGGTGCGGGATGGGTCGCACGCCAAAAGAGGCGCACAAAAACCAGCCATAAAACAGTCAGCCCAAGCCATTTATGCCAACTAATCGCCAAAATACGCTCGGGGCTCACGGGCATATCGTTTGCAATAAGGGCGATCGACCAAGTCGTGAGCACCACTATTGCCATAATCCAGTGTAGGGCAATAGCAATATGGGTATAACGCTGTTTCACAGTTTTACTTTAAAAATCCAAAGATCAATTGTAGAATGATTATGGAAAACCAACTTGTCTAGTCTAATCTATTGATTTCACAATGAATTCTATTAGTCAGCCCTACTTAAGCGAGCGGAATGTCCCTCCCCCTATTTTGGTGGAGTTATTTGCCAATTGCGGTATCGAAATTAATGGTCCGCAGCCATGGGATATTCAGGTACACAACCCAAAGACGTATGACGCGATTTTATCAAAATGGTCGCTTGGCTTGGGTGAGTCGTACATGGACGGCTATTGGGATTGTGCCCAACTCGATGAAATGATTTGTCGCCTACTTAGTCAAGACCTTAATGAAACGGTCCATGGGTTTGCACGAATTAGAATGGTTGGCGAAGTAATACGTGCCAAATTATTTAATTTGCAATCAAAAGAGCGTGCTTTTCAGGTTGGTGAGCAACACTATGATATTGGCAATGATATCTTTGAGCGGATGTTAGATCCCCGCATGATGTATTCCTGCGCTTATTGGGAGAAGGCTAATAATTTGGCGCAAGCACAAGACGATAAATTAGAAATGATTTGTCGTAAATTAGAACTCAAGGCAGGTGAAAAATTATTAGAAATTGGCTGTGGCTGGGGTGGCTTAGCTGCCTATGCAGCTAAAAACTATGGTGTAGAGGTGCTTGGTATTACGGTTTCTAAAGAGCAGCAAGCATTGGCACAAGAGCGTTGCAGGGGCCTACCGGTAACGATCGAGTTAATTGATTACCGTGATTTACAAGGCACCTTCGATAAAATTGTTTCGGTTGGCATGTTTGAACATGTCGGTGAAAAAAATTACTTGGCTTATTTTGATGCTGCCAAGCGACTTTTAAAAGACAATGGTTTATTTTTATTGCATACCATTGGCAGTGATGTAGAAGTAACGCGTACTGACCCATGGATTGATCGTTATATTTTTCCGAATGGCAAGATTCCTTGCTCAGCTGAATTAACTAAAGCTTTAGATGGCCGTTTTTTAATTGAGGATTGGCATAATTTTGGCCAAGATTATGATAAAACCTTACTTGCTTGGCATGCTAACTTTGTGCAAACTTGGCCGCAGGTAGCAAGCGAATACAGTGAGCGATTTTATCGGATGTGGTCATACTATCTGCTGTCCTGCGCTGGTTTTTTTCGTTCACGCCAAGGTCAATTGTGGCAATTAGTCTTAAGTAAACGCTCGCGTCGAGAAGTTTATCGCTCTAAACGCTTGAAGCCGATTAATTAAATTGGGTTCACAAATACCGAGTAAGATATTTGTTTTACCCACTTCATCAAGGAAAACCATGTCATCATCTCAAATCCCAGAACTTACTGCATTACAAGGCCTTGTCTTAGGCAAGGTTGCGCATAATGCTAATTTACTCATTGGTCTTGGTGTGATGATGTTGGTTTTAGGCACAATCGGTTTTTTTGGGCAAACGGTATTTTCGCTGATTTCGGTTAGTGTGTTGGGCGGTTTTGCGATCGCTGCAGGCTTGCTACAAGGCTACCATGCGCTGCAATCACATGGCTGGAAATCTGTAAGTATTCAATTGATTATGTCGCTACTCTATATTGCTGCAGGCTTATATGTATGCTTTTTCCCCCTAGCTAGTTTGGCGGGCTTAACGCTTTGGTTAGCAGTATTCTTTTTCTTCTCTGGCCTGCTGCGTATTTTTACAGCATTTCAGCATCGGCTGATGAATGGCTGGGTTTGGGCCGCAATTTCGGGCTTAATTTCTATTATTCTGGCTGCTTTAATTATGAGTAGTTGGCCTTCTTCGAGCCTGTGGGTTCCGGGCATGTTAATTGCCATTGAGCTTGTATTGCAGGGTTGGTCGCTGGTTATTATTGGCTCGGCTGCTAAAGCATTAGCCAAATAAAACCGTAAATTTGTTTGATTTTGAAAGTAATTGAACCGCCTAATGGCGGTTTTTAACATGTCTTCAACCCATCAGCGCTTAACCTTAAATGCGGCAGCCTACTTAATTTTGGCGACGATTTTATGGGGCGGAAATGCAATAGTGGGGCGATGGTTTGTTGGGCATCTGTCACCAGCCTTACTTAATTTATTTCGTTGGATAATCGCTGCAGCAGTTCTGATGCCATTTGCGTGGAAAATTTTATTACCCCAAAGTCTATTGTGGCAGCATAAAAAACGTTTCTTGACCTTAAGCTTATTGGGCGTAGGTTGTTATAACGCTTTTTTATATATCGCTCTCGAAACTTCTTCGCCGATTAATGTCACCTTAATTGGCGCAAGTATGCCCATTTGGATGTTGTTAATTGGTTCTATTTTTTATCAAAATCGAGTCAACCCTTGGCAAATGCTTGGCGCGGTAGTGTCTATCATTGGCGTGACGGTTGTTTTATCCCGAGGCAATTTAGATGGTATTTTGATGCTTAAGTTTGTGCCTGGCGATATGTTGATGGTTGCAGCCACCTTGCTTTGGGCCTGTTATAGCTGGATGCTAAGCAAGCCTGGTAAAAGCCCAGAAAAGCAATGGCCGTGGACTGAATTTTTATTAGCGCAAATTGTCTTGGGTCTAATTTGGTCACTAGTATTTGCGGGCTTTGAATTTAGTTTGGGCTTATCGCAAATTGATTTAAGCCCGAGTCTATCTTGGCCTTTACTTATTTTTTGTGGCCTTGGCCCAGCCTTAATTGCTTATCGATGCTGGAGTGCAGGGGTAGCAATTGCCGGGCCTAATATAGCGGGGTTTTTTGGCAACTTAATTCCTTTATTCACGGCACTTTTTGCCGCCGCTTTGCTGGGGGATATGCCCCATTTATTTCATGCGGCTGCGTTTGGATTAATTGTCGCGGGCATTGTGATTTCTTCTCAGTTAAAAACGCCCAGCAAAAAGGGGTCGACTAATTTAAGGCCTAAGAATTGAGGGCAATAATCATTACAGCTCAGGTAATTTCTGCTACTGTAGAGGCTATGCGTACTTTTCTACTAGTTATTTTGGCTTTTTTTAGCCTCCAAGTTAATGCTGCCGACGCTTGGCCGTCTCGGCCTGTTAAGCTAATCGTACCCTTTTCTGCTGGCGGAGTGCAAGACTTATTGGCACGTTCATTTTCAAATGAGCTAGCTACTGTTTCTGGCCAATCGGTGATAGTAGAAAATCGGGCTGGTGCAGGCGGTACAGTTGGCACCAACTTGGTTGCGAAGTCTGCACCCGATGGCTATACCTTAGTGGTTGCAGCTGCAAGCCACAATATCAATGGCTCACTTTATTCTAAAATGCCTTACGATCCCTTGAAAGATTTTACGGGGGCAGCGTATCTAGGAAATACGGGATATGTATTGATGACAAATGCCGAATTTCCACCCAAGACAGTAGCCGAATTCATTGCTTTAGTGAAATCGAAGCCTGGACAATTTAATTATGCTAGCGCTGGAAATGGCAGCGCCTCACATCTAGCGATGGCTTATTTTACTGGGTTAGCTGGCTTGGAGATGACGCATATTCCAACCAAGGGAACTGGCGAAGCGATTAATGAATTATTAGCGGGTCGCTCTCAAGCTGTGATAGCTGCGAATATTTCTGCTTTGCCATTTGCTAAAGATAGCCGAATTCGTTTTCTGGGGGTAACTTCAGAAAAATTAACTCCCTTTGTGCCTGGGGTACAGCCAATTAACAATACCCTTAAAGGTTATGTTTTTGATAGCTGGTTTGCTTTGTTGGCGCCAGCAGCTACCCCGAAAGAGGTGATTAATAAAATTTCGACCGATATTTCCCAGCTCATAAAGCGGCCTGAGATAAGCGAACGTTTTAAAGCACAAGGTATTGAGGTTGGTACCATGACGCCAGAAGAATTGAATCAACTCTTGCGCCGCAACTATGAGCAGATGGCGCAAGTAGTCAAAATATCTGGCGCTAAAGTAGATTAATAAATTCAAGTAGATTTCAGTTGGTGATAGTTTCCCGGTTACGAACTAGTAACCACATGGCAGCCACGACTAGCGCCATACCAAAAACTTGCATGAGGGTCATGGTTTCATCCAAAAAGTACCAGCCCATTAAAATAGTTGCTAGGGGCCCCAAAATACCTGCTTGTGCCGTTACTGAAGAGCCGACCCGTTGAATTGCCAGCATCACTAAAAACATGGGAATGACCGTACAAATACTGGCATTCACTAAACTCAACCAATAAACTTGTGGCATTTGCGTAAATAGGGCGCTTGGTTCATGGAAGCCAATTTGGATTGCGCTAAAGAGAGCAGAAACGGAAGTAGCGTAAGTAACAAGACGCATACTTCCAATGCGGTTTACCATTTCGCCCGCAGCAATTAAATATGCAGCATACATGCAGGCGCTACCTAAGACTAGTAGCGTCCCGAGCCACGCATTTTCTCCCTTGGAGCCGGCATCTTGCAAAAAGACCAGAATCACCCCGAGATAGCCAACAATCATTGCATACCACTGCAGACGAGTAATTTTTTTATGCAGAAAAAAATAAGATATGAGGATGACAATAGTTGGCGTGAGATACAAAATAATTCTTTCTAGCCCTACCGAAATAAATTGCAGTCCTAAAAAATCAAGGTAACTCGAAAAAAAATAACCAATAAAACCTAAACCGAGCAATTTAAGATAATCTGTTTTGGAAAGCGCTGGTTTTTTGTTATTGCGAGATACAAACCAGTAGACGCACCAAAATAGCGGTAATGCAATCAGCATGCGAAGGGCTAATAGGGCTTCAGGCGAAACACCATAGCGATAGGCATATTTAATGATGATGGCTTTGCCAGAAAAGAGTACAGCTCCTATGCTCGCCATCACAATACTGGAAAGATACTGTTTTTGGGCTTTAAACAAGGGTAAAGTTCATGAGGTGGGGCTCAGCAAGGTAATTGAAGGTTAGTTATTGTATTTTATCGGCTGGCGCTGATAAACTAGGCAAAAGCAAATCAACAAGGAATTCTGTGCAAAATTTAAAGCCCAAATTTGAACAACTCGATGCCGCTGTTAACCATGTTGGCGATTTAATTGCTAGTCAGAGCATTGCTCTTGGTGCCGCGAAAGGTATTTTGTATAGCTTGACTGAAACTATTGGTTCGATGATTGGTGACGTCGATTTGCCAGCCCATGTACGCTCTGGCTATGAGGGTTTACTTGAAACTGCTCGAGAATTGAATCTGCAGCTCGATAAGCACGTTGATCGTTAAGTTTTTGGCACACTAAGCAGCAGATTACTTTTCTTTTGCTTGGTACCAAAGTTCAGGGCTTAAGGTAATTTGGCCTTGCTCTGTTGAGATGAGCATTTCACCATCTTGTACATTAACATGCATAGTCATGCCGCGTTCAACCCACTTACCAAGTGTTTCAATTGCTTCCTTAGGTAGCGCGATAACCTTTAAATTTTGCGCACGCGTCACTTTATGTTGAATTGCTTGCCACCAAATTTTACTTGCTTGGCCGCCATAGCAAAAGATCGCGACTTGATCTGATCGACCACAGGCTTTGAGAATACGGCGCTCTTCAGGTTGACCAATTTCAATCCATAATTGAATTGCATCCGTTAAATCTTTGACCCAAATATCTGGTTCATCGGTATCGCTTAGCCCTTTGCTAAAGACTAAATTTTCTTGTGCAAGCAGTGAAAATGCAACTAAACGCGCCATCATACGTTCATCGGTTTCCGATGGATGTTTGGCAATCGTTAATGTATGGCTCGCATAATAATTGCGATCGGCATCGGCCAGGTGTAGTTCAACTTTATGGATCGTTGCGCGTAGGGCCATAGTTGTTAATCTAAGCGCATGGTGCGATGGGGAATGCCAGCTTCGTTAAAAATGGCTCCCTCAGGAATAAAATTGAATTTGGCATAAAAGGGTATAGCCGCTATTTGGGCGTTTAAGTAAATGGAATGAATATTAAGCGATTGGGCGTATTGCACGAGTGTCGACAATAGCGCACTTCCTACGCCTTGTCGACGGCAAGCCGCTAATACCGCCATGCGCCCAATCTGGCCGATACCATCTATTGTATATAGGCGACCCGTGCCAATACAGACCCCATTGAGGAAGGCAAGGGCATGCCAAGCATGAGAATCGATGCTATCTAGCTCTAATTCAATTGGCACGTGTTGTTCCTCTACAAAGACCTCACGGCGTATTGGAGCCGCAAGGGCTTCCGCCTCTTGCCATGATTGAATTAGCAGTTTCATCTTTTGAGTATGCCAAAGAATGGTTAAATACCCCCTAATGATTCGAATTACTGAACTGCGCCTGCCTATTGACCATTCCCCCGAGGATCTGGTTAAGAAAATTATTCAACGGCTTAAACTGCATGCATTTGAGGTGCCCGAATTCTCCATTTTTAAACGTAGTTATGACGCCCGCAAAAATGTTGACCTTGCATTTATCTATACCGTTGATGTTGCGGTGGGTGATGAGCAGATAATCTTAAAGACCTTTAAGGGTGATCAGCAGATTCGACTAACACCCGATACCAGTTACCACTTTGTAACGCAGGCTTCAGCAGCTAATACTGAGCGCCCGGTAGTCATTGGTTTTGGGCCCTGCGGTATTTTTGCCGCACTAGTTTTGGCGCAAATGGGCTTTAAGCCCATTGTCCTTGAGCGCGGGAAGCCAGTTCGCGAGCGCACTCAGGATACCTGGAGTTTATGGCGGAAAAATCGTTTAAATCCGGAATCGAATGTGCAATTTGGCGAAGGGGGTGCAGGAACCTTTTCAGATGGAAAGCTATACAGCCAAATTAAAGACCCTCAATTTTACGGGCGCAAAGTGTTGCAAGAGTTTGTGAGAGCTGGCGCGCCTGCAGAAATTTTATATGTGGCTAAACCTCATATTGGTACCTTCCGCTTAGTGGGTGTAGTGGAAAAAATGCGCCAAGAAATCATTCGCTTAGGCGGCGAAATTCGTTTTGTAAGCAAAGTTGTGGGCTTTCGTATCGAAGCTCAGGCGATTCAGGCAGTGCAATTAGAAGGCGGTGAGGAGCTATTAGCAAATCATGTTATCTTAGCTTTAGGTCATAGTGCTCGCGATACCTTCAAGGTATTGTATGAAGCAGGAGTGTTTATGGAGGCTAAGGCATTCTCGGTGGGGTTTCGTATTGAACACCCACAGTCTGTCATTGATCGTGCCCGCTTAGGTTCGCATCTTGGTCATCCTTTAATTGGTGCTGCTGATTACAAATTAGTTCACCATGCCAAAAATGGGCGCTCGGTTTATAGTTTTTGTATGTGCCCAGGCGGCATGGTGGTGGCTGCCGCTTCAGAGCCTCACTGTGTTGTTACGAATGGTATGAGTCAATACTCACGTAATGAGCGCAATGCCAATGCCGGCATCGTCGTTGGAATTACTCCCACTGATTTTTTACCAGCTAACGCATCAGGTTCTGGGCCAGTCCACCCCTTAGCGGGGATAGAATTTCAACGCACTCTAGAGTCTCAGGCTTATGCTCTGGGTGGCTCGACTTATGAGGCACCGGGCCAGTTGGTAGGCGATTTTTTAGCTGCAAGACCATCTAAAGAGTTCGGTGCTGTTTTGCCGTCCTATCAGCCGGGTGTTCATCTCACTGATCTATCGACGAGTTTGCCAGTCTATGCAATCGAAGCAATTCGGGAAGCAATTCCGGCATTTGAAAAGCAAATTAAAGGCTTTGCCATGGCCGATGCTGTTCTGACTGGCGTTGAAACGCGGACTTCAGCTCCTCTACGTATTACGCGTGGCACTAACTATCAAAGTGTTAACATCAAGGGCTTATATCCTGCAGGGGAGGGGGCTGGTTATGCTGGCGGAATCTTATCCGCTGGAGTAGATGGTATTCGGGTTGCCGAAGCTTTAGCGCTGGATTTGGTAAACCGACGATAATGCGCCATGGCTTTAATCGTACTCACTGATGCAAAACTGGCTTTTGGCCATGTGGACTTACTAGCAAACACCGCTTTTTCCTTAGAAGTAGGAGAGCGCGTAGGATTAATTGGCCGCAATGGCACTGGCAAATCATCCTTACTAAAAATTCTAGCTGGCCTAGAGAAGCTTGATGATGGTACCTTGCAATATCAACAAGGTCTACGCATGGCTTATGTTGCTCAAGAACCTATTTTTGAAGCTCATGAATCAGTGTTTACTGTTGTTTCAGAAGGCGTGGCTATCGCCAAGGCCTTGCGTGCAGAGTACGAAGAATTGAGTGTAGGCGAATGGGATGATGCAGCACATCACCGCCTTGATGAATTGCAATCGAAGCTTGAAGCTATTAGTGGTTGGAATTGGGAGCAACGGGTATATGAAACTCTGGATCGCTTGCATTTAGATCCCGAGGCACAAATTGCGACTTTATCGGGCGGGAATAAAAAGCGGGTTGCTTTAGCACAAGCCTTAGTGGCCATGCCCGATGTTTTGCTTTTGGATGAACCTACCAACCATTTAGATTTAGATTCCATTAGCTGGCTGGAAAGTTTATTAAACGATTTTAATGGCGCCATTTTGTTAGTGACACATGATCGGGCTTTCTTGGATGCCGTTTGTACCCAAATTATTGAACTCGATCGAGGCATTATTCGTACTTATCCTGGCAACTTCACGGCTTATGAAAAACTGAAAGAAGATGAGTTATCGTCTGAATCGCTTGCTAATGCGCGGGCAGATAAGTTATTAGCCCAAGAAGAAGTGTGGATTCGCAAAGGGGTTGAGGCGCGCAGAACTCGGAGCATGAGCCGCATTGTGCGTCTGGAAAAATTGCGCGCAAGTAGGGCAGAACGTCGTGATGCGATGGGCCAAGTGAAGCTAGCGGTATCGGCAGGTGAGCGCAGTGGCAAAATTGTCGCCGATCTGCAATTTGTTTCTAAAGCCTATGAGCGGCCGATTGTGAGTAATTTTACTGCGACGATTTTACGCGGCGATAAAGTGGGCTTACTGGGCCCTAATGGTTCTGGTAAAACAACCTTACTCAAGTTAATTTTAGGAGAAATTACGCCAGACTCTGGAACGGTAACAATGGGAACCCGAATTGAAGTAGCCTATTTTGATCAAATGCGTGAAGCCCTTGATCTGAATGCTTCACTGGAAGATTACATTAGCCCTGGAAGTGAATGGGTAGAAATTAACGGTAATCGCAAACATGTCAAGAGCTATTTGAATGACTTCCTATTTTCCCCCGAAAGAACGAACTCACCCGTGAGTACACTTTCGGGCGGCGAGCGGAATCGCTTATTATTGGCGCGCTTATTTGCTCGACCTGCCAATGTATTGGTGTTAGATGAGCCAACGAATGATTTAGATATTGATACTTTAGATTTGTTGGAACAATTATTACAAGATTACCAAGGTACAGTTTTTCTTGTCAGCCATGATCGCTATTTTTTAGACAACGTAGTCACCAGCATTATTGCGAACGAAGGCGAAGGCTTTTGGCGCGAGTACGAGGGTGGTTATGAGGATTGGAAGATTCAGAAAGCCCGTGCTGATGCTATTTTGGCGAGCAAAACTGCCGCACCATCCATGGCAAAAAAGAAAGCCTTATCAAAGTAAATTACTGCGTAGCATACGCGCGCGCAACTCGGCAATTTCTTCTAATAAATCGAGCGCCAAGGCAACTCCTGGGGTATTGAGTTCTAGGTCTTTAGTAAGCGAAGCGGCTAAGCGAGCACGACGGAGGGAGTTGCCACTAAAACGCCAATCTTGCGGACTAGAGCCTGCTGGACTTAAAACGCCCTCAGCAACCCAAGACATAATTTGATCTGCAGGCGTGCTTGCTGCTTGGCATAATTCCACAATGGTCATGTGTACTTCTTCTTCGACCACACTGGTTTGAAAAATAGTGATATTAGTCTGAATCATGGCATCTTCCCCTTTTTCTACGCACGTGGGTTAAAGTCAAATGCTTTGGCAAAATTACTATAGGCCTCTTTATGGGCTTCGCTATCTGCTGGCGGCAAAGTAATGGTGAGCACGGCATAAAGATCACCCGCTTCTTTACCAGGAATGCCGCGACCTTTGAGGCGGAGTTTACGACCACCACTCGAGTTGGCGGGAATATTCATCGCTACTGGACCATCAGGAGTGGGTACGGTGACGCTAGCGCCCAGCGCAGCTTCCCATGGCGTAAGCGGTAAATCCATATAGATATCGCGGCCATCAACGCGATAAAGCGGATGAGGATGAAAAGCAATTTCTAAGTAGAGATCGCCAGCTCCACCTTCACCCATGCCTGGCCCACCTTGCCCCGCTAAGCGAAGACTTTGCCCAGCGCGAATACCTTTGGGAATAGTGACATCAAGTTTGCGTTCCTGTGCGACTAAATTACCATTCTGATCATAAGTAGGCATTTGCAGACTAATGCTGCGCTTAGCACCCTGAAAGGCATCGTTGAGATCAATCATAATTTTGGCGTGATGATCTTGGCCTTTAAAGTTCATATTGGCACTACGTCTTTGTTGACGTTGACCTCCACGTGCTTGTCGCCCAAATAAGGATTCAAAAAATTCACTTTGGTCACCACCATAGTTGCCATCGTTGAATTCAAAGCCTGAATTCCAATCGGGTGGCGGAGTAAAGTCTTGACCGCTTTTCCATTGGCTGCCCATTTGATCGTAGGCTGCCCGTTTTTCT
This sequence comes from Polynucleobacter sp. IMCC 29146, assembly GCF_021395195.1. Classification (NCBI taxonomy): domain Bacteria; kingdom Pseudomonadati; phylum Pseudomonadota; class Betaproteobacteria; order Burkholderiales; family Burkholderiaceae; genus Polynucleobacter; species Polynucleobacter sp. IMCC 29146. Next base: position 189,268 of record NZ_JAJVCR010000004.1, read on the forward strand.
GGGTCTTTGAGTACCGCAAAGGCTTCACCAACTTGCTTGAAGCGCTCTTCGGCGCCTGCTTCTTTGCTTACGTCGGGATGGTATTTGCGCGCCAGTTTACGGTAGGATTGTTTAATCTCATCTTGAGTTGCGGTGCGGGCAACACCAAGCGTTTCGTAATAGTCCTGAAATTTCATGGTTTGATTTTACAGATAATTTTTAAGGTGCCAGATCAAACACTAGCACTTCCGCAGCCTGCCCCTGCCTAAGGTGGAGATGTTCTTCCTCGGCAATGAGTAAGGCATCACCTGCCTGTAGAAGCTGTTCATTAACCATTAATGTTCCCCGAACTAAATGAACATAAGCTTTACGCTGAGGATTAAGTTTGAGATCAGCAGTTTGCGCACCAGAAAATAAACCAGCATAGAGTTTGGCGTCAGCCGTCATAACTACTGAATTATGAGCACCATTAGGCGAAGCAATTAAGCGCAGCTGACCCTCTTTTCCTAGGGTGGGAATCGTTTTTTGCTCATAACTAGGGGTAATTTCTGCTGTACTTGGCTCAAGCCAAATTTGTAAGAGGTGGGTGGTGGTATCGTGCGCATGATTAAACTCGCTGTGGGTTACTCCTGTGCCTGCACTCATCCGTTGTACGTCACCTGGTGGAATGCCTTCGACATTACCCATGCTATCTTCATGTGCAAGCACACCCTCGAGTACATACGTAATAATTTCCATGTTCCGATGAGCGTGTTTACCGAAACCTTTGCCAGCTGCCACCCAATCTTCGTTAATCACCCTTAAATTGCCCCAGCCCATAAAGCGGGGATCGTGATACCCCGCAAAAGAAAAAGAGTGAAAACTTTTTAGCCAACCATGATCTGCATAACCACGTTCGTTTGACTTACGGAGTAATTGCATGCTTTAACTAGGGTCGACTTTATCAGGAAATGTAGTTGAAGAGTATTGAATGATTGCGCTGGAAAAAGCTAATAATAAAATCGCTCCCGCCATAATTAATATCTGCAGATTAGCTTCATGATTAGTGCTAACTATATCGATGATCAAACGGGTCACTGCCGTTATTGCCACGGCTATGAGAAAGCGAACTGGCATCCGGTTGGTTTTAAAGTAAACCCCAATCATGGCGCCAATTTCTAGATAGATAAATAGCAAAATGAGTTCACCAACAGTGGCAAAGCCTTTTTGGAACATGGCAATAAAGGCGTCTCCCGCTGACCAAACCGTAGCCATACCAATAGCAAATAAAGCCAGCCGATGAAAAATAGAGACCAGTAGGTTGCCAAACGGAATCGACCAGCGCTCAAAATTGCGTTCTAGCTTTGAAACCTCACGTGGTGTATCGGATTGCATGAAGACTCCTTTCATGGTGCCTGGTTGAATTTATATTGGGCATTGATGATGCTAAACGATTCGGCCAAAAACTGCTAATAGAACGCAGTTTCTCCTTAATTGAGTCCTATTCGTTGTTATTTGGACTCTTACTAGGGGTATTTTGCGGGTATGACAACCGCTTAAAAAGAGGCACAAGCGATAACTAGATAAACTAGGGGGATGCGGGGACAAATATCGATTCGAGTAGCTTGGCTGATACTGGCTCTGGCTATTTTCACCTACCTTTTTGGCTTAGATAGTCGCTTTGCCCCCAAAAATGGTGACGAATATGTGTATATGCATATTACGCGTATGACTGCAGAAGCGCAGACCTGGTTGCCACTGCAATCGGCCCTAGAGGGGATGCAAAATACTAAGCCCCCCTTATTATTTTGGCAAGGCATCGCCACAGCGGGCTGGGGTAATCATTGGTCTTTATGGAATTTGCGCTGGCCGAGTGTCTTATATACTGGCCTTACCGCATTTTTTCTATTCCTAGCGGTGCGGCGCTTTACCCGCGACTGGCGTACTGGCTGTTTGGCAGCCTTCATTTGGCTCAGTTTTTTTGCGAGCTATCGATATGGGCGCCCCTTTCTCACCGATCCACCCGAAGTCTTTTGGCTTACCTTACCGTTCTTTGCTTTGTTGTATTGGGGTCGCGCAGCGTTTGAATCAAAATGGCTTTTTCCATTTTGCGCAGCGGGGTGTTTTGGCATTGCTTTTCTTTATAAGTCATTTGCCTATGTTGTACCGGTATGCCTTGCTATAAGCCTTTGGTATTGGCGTTTTCGACATCGTTCTATTACTCAAGTCATGCGTAGCGATGGCTTAAAGATCATCGGCATTGGCATTCTAGCGCTAGCAATTTTTTCTTTATGGTTTGTAATTGATCCAGAGCCGGCAGCAGTTTGGCGTGAATTCGTGGTCGGCGAAAATGCGGGTAAATTTGAGATACGTAATTTTGCCTATCTACAGGATTTGCTATGGGGTGGAGATAGCCTATGGATGCTACTAGTGGCTTTCCTCGCGAACACGGGTTTATTTATTTTTGTTTTGCTTTCTACCTTGGCGCAAAGTTGGCGCGAGCGCCATCGTAGCAGCATGGAAGAAGTGCTCCTCTGGTTACTCATCCTTACTTTCCTCTTAATTTTTAGTTTGCCAAGTCAACGCTCCGGTCGATATTTATTGCCGGTCATGCCAGCTGTTGCTGCCCTCATTGCTATACATTGGAATCGTTTGCCGCTCTGGGGATTTCAACTTGCCTTACTGCTTGAGCTCTTGATAGTGCTGGCATTCGTTTGGTTTGGGTGGAATTTATCATGGCCGTTTGCTTTTTGGCATTGGGTTCTATTGGCTGCCGCGTTAGGCACTGTGTTAATCGGGCTCTGGCGCCGGGAGGCAACTAAACTAAGCGCTTTAGTGAGCAGTTTTATTGCTTGCACCTTGCTAGCTAGCAGCCTTGGGCCATTAGAGTCGCAATTAGGGCGTTATAGTCCGACAACAATTGCAGCAATCGAGAATCAAGATGTATGGGTACCGTGTGATTATCGGGCTAAAGATGAAGAATATCGCTTGCTTATGCCTGGCGCTCGAATTCATGGCTATCAACAAGATGCAGCCCACAATATAGCTAAGCTCAGCAGCCAATATCCTTTATTTGCCGTGCATTCATCACCTGCAGAACAATTGGTTTTGTGCGAGGGTTGTAAAATTATTGGACAGCGTAGTGAAATGCGCGCACGGCAAAGCGAGGATGAAATTTTGGCGATTCTGTTAGGTCAAATTAACCAAAATTTATTTTTGAACGAATACCTGATTGCCGCACCTGCTGTTGATTTATCAACTAGCCTGCGACTAAAGGAAGCTTGTCGATGAAGCGAATTTTTAGTTTAACGGCTTTATTGCTTGCTGCTGCTTATGCCATTTTTTATCTGAATGGCTTACCAGTTTGGTCTGAGTTTAGGCCACCCTTGTTTGATGTTGGGGCAGCAGTCAGAGAAAAAACGCCTAGTAATGTAGCTGCGAATCTAATGTGGAACGCGTTTGATCCTCAGCAGACTGGTGCTTGGGTTGCTAGCTCAATGGCAGCCTCTGTGCACGCAGCATCTTTAATTCCATTAAGTGATGGTAATTTAAGGGCATTTTGGTTTGCTGGAAGCCGTGAGGGGGCGGCTGATGTAGTGATTCTTTCTTCGATGCTCAATACCAAAACGGGTCATTGGAGTGAGCCAACCGTAGTAATGGATCGCGTTACTGCCGAAAAAGGGCTATCGCGTTATATCGCTAAATTGGGTAACCCAGTTCCAGCATGGGATACCGATGGACGCTTACGACTATTTTTTGTCACAGTATCTGTGGGTGGTTGGGCTGGTAGTTCAATTAGCACGATCGTATCTAATGATGAAGGTATTAATTGGGAGCGGCCAAACCGCTTAATTACTTCGCCTTTCTTAAACCTCAGTTCTTTAGTGAAATCATCTGCTATCCGTTTTGCTGATGGTCGTTTAGGCTTACCTTCTTATCATGAATTGCTGGGTAAGTTTGGTGAGTTCCTGCGTCTTGATGCGCACCGAGTCATTGATAAGCGTCGTATGAGCTCGGGAAGAACAAGCCTACAGCCGCTTGTTTTTATTGAGTCGACCGAACAAGCTACAGCTTTTTTTCGACAAGCGCGTAGCATTGGGCCAGCCCAAATTCCAATTAGTATGACCCATTCCGCTGGTTATTGGTGGGAGCAGGCTAGTGACCTGCTGTTGCCTAATCCCAATTCTGCGATTGCCGGAGTGCAATTACCCGATGGCACTAGATTATTGGTATTAAATGATTTGGCAGTGGGTCGGCATCGCTTAGTCTTATTGATGGCGACTCCGCAAGAGACTCGATATTCTTCATGGCGCTTAATTTCTGTGCTTGAAGACGATAGCAAATTACCTGAAGCCGAACGCCGCGAATTTTCCTATCCATTTTTAACTGTGACCAGCAATGGCGATGCGCATTTGGTTTACACCTGGGATAGAAAAAAAATTCGTCACTTACAGCTGCCTGCAGAGTGGCTTAAAAATCGGCGGAGTGACCTCAGCCCATCATGAGCACACTTATCAATACCATTAACGCATTGTCAGGACAGCAATTACTCGCTTTGTTAGAAATGGCCATCACTTGTTCAATCATTTTACTTTGGTTTAGTGAGTTGATTTTTGCGCAAAGTTTCTCATTACTCATGCGTAGCTTATTGCTTTGTGGCTTAACCGGGACTTTATTTTTGCCCAGCGAGTATTGGAATTATTTAGGCGCTCCCCTCGAGTTACCTTTAGTTGCATATGTACGGGGTATGGTTGGTGATTTGAGTGTGCTTACACTCTTTTTATTATGGGCTAGTTTTTTCTTGCGCGAGAAATTATTGCTACCGCTGCAGTTCAAATTAGGCTTAGTTTTTATCGCACTGGTTTTTTATCCACTCGCCCTAGGTTTAAGTATGTTTGACCCGTATGCATGGGGATATGGGTCGTGGATTTTTTTGCTGGCTGTGCTACTAGTAGCCTTAATTGTTTGGTGGGCGCGTAGCTATGGCTTGGTATTGGCAATCGCACTGGCTTTAGCAGCGTGGGCATTTCAATGGCATGAGTCGAGCAATTTATGGGACTACTTAATCGACCCCTTTTTGTGCCTTTGGGCTTTATTGAGTTTGGCAATTAACTACTACCGGCCAAACCCAATAAAGGGATTTACAGATGAAGCTTAATCAGGAATATTGGCTTTCCGAATCAGTGGGCCCCAGCGATTGATCTCTTTCTCAAGGTGATCTTTTAGGCCCTGCTCAGATACTTTTGCCATTGGCACAATATCGATACTCGATTCATCCATGCGCGCTTTAATGGTGGGGTCACTTAAAGCCGCCTTCAAAGCCGTATTGAGTTTTTTTAGTACGGGCGCAGGCGTGCCCTTAGGTGCATAGATACCGTGCCACACTTTGACATCAAAGCCTTTTAATCCAGACTCATCTAAAGTAGGGATATTGGGTATGCTGGGTAACCGTTTTGGTGTGGTGACCCCATAGGTTTTGACTTTATCGGATTTAATAAACGGTAAGGTTTGGGTAGTTTGATCACATAATAAATCCACTTGCCCTCCCAAAAGATCGTTGAATGCGGGGCCAGTGCCTTTATAAGGAATGGTTGTGAGTTTTACACCAATTGCATCCATAAAGACTAAGCCACATAATTGTGAAACTGCTCCTGGGCCAGCATTAGCCATGGTGACTTTTTTCTCATTCTTTTTCAAATAAGCAATGAGTTCTTTGAGATTATTAGGAGGGAAATCTTTACGTGCTAATAGCACCATGGGTACATCGACTACTTGACCGATGTATTCGAAATCTTTCATTGGGTCATACGCTAATTTATCATTTAGAGCAGGCGCAGTAGCCATGCCGATGTGATAAATAAATAAGGTATAGCCATCCGGTTTAGCTTTGGCGACTTTATTAGCAGCAACCGTACCGCCAGCCCCCAAGACATTTTCAACGATGATGGTTTCGCCCAGTGACTTACCCATTGGCACTGCAATTAGGCGCGCCACAATATCCGTTGGCCCACCTGCCGCAAAGGGGACGATTAAGCTAATGGGCCGAGTAGGAAATTTTTCATCGGCTTTGCTTTGGGCGTAGGCCAAGCTTAGGCATGATAGGGCGCTAATACCTAAAAGTAGAGAAAAGACTGGCTTCGCAAAATGGTGGCGCATTTTTAGTAATTTCATTGGGCAGGCCTCCGATAGATAACTCGTTTATTCTGCCACTAGCAATGATTTGAAAAGATAGGTGTTTACCAGCAATTCAGCGCCAAAATAAGGGCTATTTGGCTTGATTGAGGGTTCTTTGCGCCAATATTACGACTGGCCGATCGATCATGCGCCCATCCAATTTGACAGCTCCTCCGTGGGATTCATAGTCCGCTTTTATAACCCGTTTAGCCCACTCAATTTCGGCACTACTAGGGTCAAAGGCTTGGCGTACTAAGCCAATTTGTTTAGGGTGAATACATAATTTACCGCCAAAGCCCATGCGTTTAGCCCGGGCAGCGTCAGCGCTAATCCTGTTTTCATCGGTCGTGCTAGTTGTTACGCCATCAATTGGGGGTGCAATTTCGGCCACCCGTGATTGAAAGACTAATTGGAAACGGGCAGTGAGTAGTTCACTTTCTTGCTCATCACACACCATTCCTAAATCAGCTTGTAAATCTAAATTACCCAAAGCTAAACGTAAAACTTGTTGGGCATTGGCAATTTCTTTGAGTCGATCAAGGCCGAGCGCAGTTTCTATCATAGGAATAATGGCAGTGTTGGGTAAAATTTGCGCAACACCATTAATTTGGTCGAGCGATTCACTTTTTGGAATTAGTAAACAGGGCGCATAGATTTCCTGTGCCAGGGATAAATCGGCACCATAATATTTTGTTCCTGGGGCATTAATACGGATGACCAGCTGTTTTTTTTGAGCCGCGCTAAACGTGCCCCAAGCTTCCCGTAATTGGGTTCGCGCAGTTTCTTTATCATTTGGACCAACTGCATCTTCGAGATCAATAATGACGCCACTAGCCCCACTATTAAGGGCTTTAAGAAAGCGATCAGACCTAGTGCCAGGGACAAACAAAAAGTTGGTACAAAAGGCGAGCGAAGTTTCAAGAGGGCTCATGATCACAGGGCTTTAATAAAAAACCTATTTTAGGACAACTACGAATGTGCCAAAGGGCTTCGATCGCTGCAGTCATTTCAGCTGCACTTGCCCCGCCACTAAATTGTGCTAAGCGCATGGCTTTTGCGGTTATTTCGGGGCGACTAAGGGTATTGCCAGGATCGCCTTTGGGTTCATCGACGCGCCCCTCAAGGCATCGACCATCGGTCAAAAAGACTTTGACTTTGCCAATCCAACGTTGGGGGTAAGCTTGATCAACCTCGTCATCTAAAATCATGGTTACACGATCACGTAAATTACAAATGGCCTCATCGTGATAGTGGGTGGCAAATTCAGATAAGCCTAAAAATTGATAGTAAGCCGCTAAAGCTAAGACTGTGCCCATTGAAAATTTGGATTGGTGGACTGAGCTTGGATCAATTACAAGTCCGAGAACATCAATGGCACCTTGATGCACCAATGCTTCAATGCGCTGAATATCACTCGCTTGCAGTTGATACCTCTGCATGACCTGAAGAAGGGCATCAGCCGCAGGGTGCGTATGGCGGCACGAGGCATGATATTTAAAGCTGGTCTCTGCTAAGGCCCACCGTTGTCCGAGGCCATCTAATAATTTTTTAGGATCGGCATCGCTCGACGTGCCTGCCGCCAAACCTTGCGGCCCTTCCAAAATATGTTGCGCTCCAGTAAAGCCGGCTTGGGCTAGATAGGCAGACATGAGGCCTGCCGCTGCGGCATGCGCGGTATGTAATTGTTTTGAATCTGCAGCATCGCGTAAAAATTCCCATAAACCAGCCGATTGGGTTCCTGCAGAGCCAAAGGCATGCAGCATTTGCGCAGTAGAGAGATTGAGTAAGCGACCTACGGTTGCTGCCGCGGCGAGGGTGCCAGCAGTGCCCGTAGTGTGAAAGACTTTATAGTGCGATCGACCTAAAAATTCTCCCACCCGAATGCCGACTTCATAACCTGCTACTGCCGCCACTAACAATTCTTCGCCTGACCGACCTAAGGCCTGAGCACAGGCTAGCGCTGCTGGAAAGACTATGGTGGCGGGATGAAAAACTGAGCCGTTATGCACATCATCTTGCTCGGCCACATGTGAAGCCGCAGCATTAGCCATGGCTGCTAAGTAGGGACTAGAGGGTTGACGCGTCAAGAGTATTTCTGCAGTACCTGCAAGATTAGTTTGGGAATGACTGAAATGGGGCCCCATTTGTTGGGCAAATTGCGCGATGATTTCTACTGGCTTAGCACTTTTTCCGGCGATTACTGAACCAAACCAATCAACTAATAAATCCTCGGCGCGATTCATGACGCTGGCAGGAATTGCTTGAGCAGATAAGTTTGCCGCGAAGTGGGCTAATTCAGCTGAGTAATTTTTCATGGTTGAAAGGGGAGATATTTAATTTAAAACTGCAGTAGCTTGCATGGTGAGCCAGCCTTCATGATCTTGTGCCCACACCTGAATGGTTTTACCACTAGGATCGCTAGTGATATCTGGAACCGCACAAACGGTAAATGGGTTAAGGTCAAAGCTAGGTCGGATGGCACGAAACTCAAAATGCTTGAGGGTGCAATTTGAAATACTTTGCCGCACTAAATCAACTAGTAAAGTTGCAATTAAGGGCCCATGCACGATTAAGCCAGGGTAGCCCTCAACCTCAGTGACATAGCGTCGATCGTAATGAATTCGATGGCCATTAAAAGTAAGGGCAGAATAACGAAACAAAAGGACATCGGTCGGGGTAATTGTTTTAGTCCAGCGCGCATTTTGGGGTGCGGGGGTAGGAACGATCGGTTTTTCGTTAGCGCTAGGCGAATCGCGGTAAACAATATCATGCTCTTCGATTAAAGCTAAACCCGCTTGATTTGAAATGGTATGGCGTACCAAGACAAATATAAGATCGCCGCTGCGGCCTGCTTTATGCGTTACTGATTCAATAGTTGATACCTTTTCAATTTGATCGCCGACAAGTAATGGGTTAAGAGGGTTAGGCCAGTCGAGGCGCCCACCTGCCCACATCCGTCGTGGCAATGGCACGGGCGGTAAAAAACCACCGCGTTGGGGATGACCATCAGGACCAATTTCTGTTTGGCGTGCATGCGGCAAAAAATAAAGCCAATGCCATAGTTCGGGTAACGCTAAAGCTGTAGGCTCAGAGGAATTGACGAGATCGGGGTAATCGAGTGTGGCAGCCAAGCAATTGATTGGCGCTACGGTAACTTGATCATGGACGACTTCAGTTTTGCCAACCCACTCTTGCAGGTGTTTGATGGTATTCGGTTCGATGCGCATACGCTATTGTGCTACGGCAATAGTAAGCTTGCCAGCCCCGCTAGTGCTGCGCAACCCAGAACTGGCATGACCCCTTTTTTATAGCGTAACAGGGCAATGGCTGCGCCAATAAAGATCAGGATACTGAACCAAGAAATCGTACCTGCTAAACCATGGGGAAAGAAGACGTGGTAGGCAAAGAACAGGCCAAGATTGGCAATCACGCCAACGACTGCTGCGGTTATTGCAGTTAGGGGCGCTGTAAAACTCAGCTTGCCATGTGTCGATTCGATGAGCGGTGCGCCAAGCAAAATAAATAAGAAAGATGGTAAAAAAGTAAACCAAGTAACGACAGTCGCAGCAAAGGCACCAGCCCAAAAGGCATTCATACTGCCAAAAAGATGTTGGGCGTAGCCCGCTAAAAAACCAACGAAGGCCACAATCATAATCAAAGGTCCAGGCGTGGTTTCACCTAAAGCAAGTCCGTCAATCATTTGCCCTGCAGTAAGCCAATGGTATTGATCAACCGCGCCCTGATAAACATAGGGTAGTACAGCATAAGCGCCGCCAAAAGTGAGAAGGGCAGCTTTGGTAAAAAACCAAGCCAGTTGCGGGTAAAGTGATTTCCAATCAAAGAGTGCAATGAGTAAGGCTATCGGGGCAATCCATAGACCAAGACCAACAACTGAGTGCATGATGAATTTTTTTAAATGGAAACGGGCATGTTCGGGTATTGGCGTGTCATCATCAATTAGGGCCGGTACAGTTGTCCCGTCAGATTTTTTGCCATGGGAACTTCCTGTGATGGCAAACACAGTGGGATAACGCTTGCCTCCCCACATGCCGATTAGCGCAGCCAAAATAATAATTATTGGAAACGCTAAATTGAAAATAAAGATGGCGATGAAGGAGGCTGCTGCAATGTACCAAAGCGCTTGATGTTTAAGCGCTCGTGAGCCAATGCGCTGAACTGCCTGAATGACTATTGCAGTAACGGCGGGTTTGATGCCAAAAAAAATCGCCGCAATAATCGGTACTTGCCCAAAGCGGATGTAAACCCACGAAAGCGCAATTAAAATAAATAAGGATGGCAGCACGAATAAACTACCCGCTAAAATTCCACCAAGATTGCGATGCATTAACCAGCCAATATAAGTTACTAGTTGCTGGGCTTCGGGCCCCGGTAAAACCATACAGTAATTTAGCGCATGCAAAAAACGGCGCTCTGATATCCAGTGGCGTTTTTCAACGACTTCTTGATGCAAGATAGCGATTTGTCCAGTGGGGCCGCCAAAACTAATAAAACCGAGCTTAAGCCAAAAACTGAGCGCCTCGCGCAGTGCGACTGGCTTCAAACTGATCCTGAATCGATTGCGGTGTGACTAAAACCACAATCGACATAAATAATTTCGCCAGTGATACCGCTCGATAAATTCGACAGTAAAAAGGCTGCCGTATTGCCAACATCATCGATAGTGACATTGCGGCGTAAGGGGGCCGAGCTAGCAACGATATTGAGAAGCTTACTAAAGTCTTTGATACCAGAGGCAGCAAGTGTTTTAATTGGACCAGCTGAAATTCCGTTGGTGCGAATACCTTTGGGTCCTAAGCAACTTGCCAAATAACGTACCGACGATTCTAAGGAGGCTTTCGCCAGCCCCATTAAGTTGTAATTCGGAATCGCGCGCAAAGCGCCTAAATAAGTCAGGGTTAGTAAAGAGGCATCAGCGCTAAGCCAAGGCATGGCCTCTTTAGCTAAAGCTGGGAAGCTGTAGGCCGAGATGTCATGGGCAATACGAAAATTTTCACGGGTAAAGCCGTCTAAAAATTCGCCCGCGATTGCATCGCGTGGGGCAAAGCCAATCGCATGAACTAGCCCATCGAATTGGGGCCAATGTTTGCCTAAATCCACAAACAAGGCTTTTATTTGATCATCGCTACTAACATCGCAGTCAAATATGAGGCTAGTTTCGAATTCTTTAGCAAATTCAACGGCTCGATCTTTGAAGCGCTCGCCGACATAAGTGAAGGCGAGTTCAGCCCCTTCACGCCTGCAGGCAGTGGCGATGCCATAGGCTATGGAGCGGTTTGACAATAGTCCGGTAATGAGAATTTTTTTGCCAGCGAGAAAGCCCATCTTAGATCCTTTGCATCAAATGTGGTTTGCTATCTACAATTGTTGCATATGCTTCGTCTTAAACCCCCAATTCGCACCCTAGCGAGCTATCTGACAGTTAGCTTCGCTTTATTACTACCGGTGCCCCAAGCCTTAGCCAGTGAGGGAATAGCCCAATACGGTAACCCTAAGTATGCCACTGGGTTTCCCCACTTTGATTATGTCAACCCCCTAGCGCCACGGGGTGGCACCTTAACTTTGCCCAATCCGGACCGGCGCACGAGTTTTGATAAGTTCAATCCTTTTACGCTGCGTGGGGTTACCGCTCCAGGCGTAGCGCAACTGATGTTTGAATCGCTGACAGTAGGCAGTGCCGACGAAGTATCTAGCGCTTATGGCCTCATTGCCGAAGATATTGCGGTGGCCAAAGACAAAATGTCAGTTACTTTCCGAATTCGGCCGCAAGCGAGTTTTTCAGATGGTAGCCCTATTTTGGCGGCTGATGTGAAACATAGCTACGACACTTTAATGAGCAAGCTAGCTAACCCCCAATTTCGCACCGTCTATGCCGATGTAAAACAAGCAGTCGTGATTTCGGAGCGCGAGATTCGGTTTGATTTTAAAAATCGCAATACCGAGTTACCGGTTATGGTTGGCTCCCTACCTATTTTTTCACGCTTCTGGGGCAAGCGACCTGATGGCTCGATAACTGCTTTTGATAAGTTAGCGTTTGAAATCCCCTTGGGAAGCGGACCCTATTTAATTGAGTCATATAAAGCGGGTAAGACCATGATCTTTAAACGTAACCCCCGCTACTGGGCTGATCAACCCAACTTCAAGGTCAATGTCCGGATCGGTTTCTTTAATTTCGACCGCGTGGTCTATAAGTTGTATAGCGATGATGCCGTCCGATTAGAAGCATTTAAAGCTGGAGAGTTTGATGCATTAGTCGAGTATCGCGCCAAGAATTGGGCGAAAAGTTTTGTCGGGCCGAAGTTTAATGATGGCACTTTATTGAAAAAAGATTTTCCGAATTTTAATGGCGCTGGCATGCAAGGCTTCGCGATGAATTTGCGGCGACCTCTATTTCAAGATGCACGAGTACGCCAAGCCTTAGGCTACGCCTTAGATTTTGAATGGCTTAATCGACAGCTTTTTTATAATCAATATAGTCGTATTAATAGTTACTTTACCAATAGTGATTTGAGTGCCAATTTTGCTGGCGAAACGGTTCCCACTGCTGCTGAAATGAAATTATTGCTACCCTTGCAGGCGCGCTATCCCCAGTGGGTTCCCCCTGCAGTTTTTGGTGCGATGCCTGCGGCTCCGTCAACTGCTCCGCCAAGCAGTTTGCGACAAAACTTACGTAGCGCTCGTGATTTGTTAGCCCAAGCGGGCTGGACTTATCGGGATGGGGCCTTACGTAATGCCAAAGGCGAACAGTTTCGCTTTGAGATGGTTGAAGATGGCCCCTTCTTTTTGCGTGTCATCTCAGCTTATGTGCGCAATTTAGAGAAGCTCGGCATTAAAGTTGAAATTCGCACTAGCGACTTTGCTTTGCATCAAAAGCGTATGGATGAGTATGATTTTGATATGACCACCATTCGTTTTCCTGATTCGCAAAGCCCTGGTAATGAGTTATGGGATCGTTTTGGTAGTAATGCGGCCAAAGAAAAGGGTTCTGATAACGTCATCGGGGTGCAATCACCAGTAGTCGATGCACTCATTGACGCAATTGTAAAAGCCGAAACTCGTGAACAACTGACCACGGCTAGTCGTGCTCTCGATCGCGTCTTGTGGAATAGTTATTACGTCATTCCGCAGTGGTACAACCCCACGCATCGGATCGCCTATCGTAAAGAGATGCGCTTTCCCAAGCCGCCTTTGTACTACATGGCTGAGGGCTGGATTTTATCGAACTGGTGGCGAGAGGAAAAATAATGCGCGGACAAATCTGGGCCTATATTCTGAAGCGCTTACTGTTAATGATCCCCACAATTTTGGGGGTCTTGACCCTCACCTTTGTAGTTGTACAGTTTGTGCCTGGAGGTCCTGTTGAGCAATTAATGATGGAGTTAAAAGGGAAGGGCGACGCAGCGGTGAGCGCTGAGTCATCCGGCGGTGGCAGTAATTATCGGGGACGTCAAGGTTTAGATGCTGAACGTTTAGCGGAAGTAAAAGCCTTGTATGGCTTTGATAAGCCGCCTCTAGAGCGTTACTTCACCATGCTAAAACGCTTTATCCAATTTGATTTGGGTGAAAGTTATTACCAACACCAACGGGTCTGGGATTTAATTGTGACGAAGCTACCGGTTTCAATCAGTATTGGCTTATGGACTTTTTTTATTACCTATTTAGTCTCGATCCCCCTAGGTATTGCGAAGGCAGTGCGTGAGGGCTCGCGTTTTGATGCGGTGACTAGCTTACTGATTTTGGTGGGCTATGCCATTCCAGGATTTGTTTTGGGCGTTTTACTCTTAGTCTTGTTTGGTGGGGGCAGTTTTTTACAAATATTTCCTTTGCGAGGACTTACTTCTGACAATTGGAATGATTTAAATCTTCTCAGTAAAATTCTAGATTATTTATGGCATTTAGTCTTACCCATTACGGCCATGGTCTTAGGCAGTTTTGCGGTCATTACCATGCTGACCAAAAATTCTTTTTTGGAAGAGATTCGAAAACAATACGTTCTTACGGCAAGGGCTAAAGGCTTAACAGAGCGTCAGGTTTTGTGGAAGCATGTATTTCGCAATGCTTTATTACCATTGGTGACGGGTTTCCCAGCGGCTTTTATTGGCGCTTTTTTTGCTGGCTCATTACTCATCGAAACCTTATTTTCACTTGATGGCTTAGGCTTGTTATCTTATGAATCAGTTATGCGCCGTGACTATCCCGTGGTGTTTGGTACTTTATATCTCTTCACATTAATTGGGCTATTTACCAAGTTGATTTCTGATCTTTGTTATGTATTCATTGATCCGCGTATTCAGTTCGGTGCTGGAGGAGGCTCTTGAATCGCTGGGCGCGCTTTAAAGCCAATCGTATTGGCTATGCCAGCCTATGGATTTTTACGATTCTTTTTGGATTAAGTTTGTGTGCAGAACTCATTGCCAATGACAAACCATTGATTGTTCGCTATCAAGGCCAGTTTTATTTTCCGATTGCCCATAACCCTGCGGAAACAGTGTTTGGTGGCGATTTTGCTACCCCAACTGATTTTTTAGATCCCGATATTCGTCGCAATATCACGACGCATGGGAATTGGGCAATCTATCCACTAATTCCCTATAGCTATGAGACGCTGAATTATTTTTCCCGCGAACCAAATCCTGCAGCCCCCTCGGCTGAAAATTGGCTTGGCACCGATGATCGTGGTCGCGATGTGCTTGCACGTTTAATTTACGGCTTACGTTTATCCATTTTGTTTGGCATTGCTTTAACGGTAGTGGGTGTCTCAGTAGGCATTATCACAGGCTCCTTAATGGGTTTTTTTGGCGGTAAGTTTGACTTAGTGTCGCAACGTCTCATTGAAATTTGGTCGGCAATGCCCGAATTATATTTACTTATCATTTTTGCCTCGATCTTCAATCCGAGTATTTGGTTATTAATTATTTTATTAGCTGCTTTTGGATGGATGGGGCTTTCCGATTATGTACGCGCTGAATTTTTTCGTAATCGTGCGCTTGAATATGTACGTGCTGCGCGGGCCCTTGGGCTCACCAATTTACAAATAATGCGGCGTCATATTCTGCCAAATAGTTTGACACCAGTTATTACCTTCCTACCATTTCGCATGAGTGCGGCGATTCTTTCTTTAACCAGCCTAGACTTTTTAGGCTTAGGTGTTCCCCCTGGTACTCCTAGCTTGGGTGAATTACTGTCCCAAGGCAAAGGAAATTTAGATGCCTGGTGGATTTCAATTTCAACTTTTATTGTGCTAGTGGCCCTATTACTTTTACTGACTTTTATGGGCGAGGCTTTACGTGACGCATTTGATTCGCGGAAAAGTGGTTCTTTAGCGGGGTTACCGAGTGGTGTCTGAGTTAGATCGAACCAGTTTGTTGCGCTATGAAAATGTGTCCATTTCTTTTGGTGTTGGGCGCCGTGAAAAATTTGCCCTCCGCGACTTTAATTTATCCATTGGCGTTGGCGAGCGGGTAGCCTTAGTGGGCGAGTCGGGTTCTGGTAAAACCCTTTCTGCTTTAGCACCTTTGCAATTAGAGCCCGAAGGCGCTAAGGTCAGCGGCAAAATTTGGTGGCATGGCGATGCTGGGTTAGATGCCCATGCCAGCCGCGAAGTGAATCTATTAAGTTTGCCAATTGAGCAAATTCGCTCGATTCGGGGGCGCGAAATTGCGATGATTTTTCAAGAGCCAATGACAGCGCTAAATCCGCTATATACCATTGGCAATCAGGTAATAGAAGCGGTATTGATTCATCAACCGCTACTCTCGAAGGCCCAGTGCGTTAGTGCAGCAATCAGCCTCTTGAAAAAAACTGGCATTGCAGAAGCCGAGCGGCGTTTTTACGACTATCCTCATCAGTTATCAGGTGGGCAGCGTCAACGCGCGATGATTGCGATGGCGCTGGCTTGTAAGCCCCGACTTTTAATCGCCGATGAACCGACTACCGCTTTAGATGTGAGCTTGCGATTACAAATTTTAGATTTGTTGAAAGATTTACAAGAAGAAGCCAAGGCGGATGGTGGCATGGCTATTTTATTAATTACCCATGATCTGAATTTAGTGCACCACTTTGCGCATCGGGTTGCCGTACTGAATCAAGGTTGCCTAATGGAAGTAGGACCAACCGAGCAAGTGTTTAAGCATCCAGAGAATGCATATACCGCAGCTTTAGTAAATAGCGAACCTGTACGGGAATTATTACCACTGATGCCATTAGCACCGGTTTTGCTAGAAGCGCATGATTTATCCGTTTCATATCCCAGCTCTGCGCGTAAGGGCTGGTTTGCCAAAGCGCCGCGACATACGGTTTTAAAGCAGGTTGGTCTGACCTTACGGCAAGGTCAAACGATTGGCGTGATTGGCGAATCTGGCTCTGGCAAAACAACTTTAGGAATGGCTATTCTCGGTTTATTAGGTGATTCAAGTGCCGTGACCTCGGGTGAGGTGGATGTGTTGGGGCAAGTGTGGGGCAAGTTAAACGCGCTCCAACGCCGCGCAATGCGCTCAAACTTACAAGTGATTTTTCAAGATCCATTTGGCTCTTTATCTCCCCGCATGACGGTGATGGAAATAGTAGCCGAGGGTCTTGATGTGCATTTTCCAAAATTAAGTGCGCCTGAGCGTGAGGCCCGGGTGGTAGATATCTTGCGCGAGGTTGGCTTAGATCGTTCAGTATTAAATCGTTATCCCCATGAATTTTCGGGAGGTCAGCGCCAGCGTATCGCTATAGCGCGAGCCTTAATTTTGCGACCTCAAATTTTAGTGTTAGATGAACCCACTTCTGCACTCGATGTGACGATTCAAAAACAAGTTCTGGCCTTGCTCAGCCAACTGCAGCACAAATATAATTTGGCTTATCTCATCATTAGCCATGATTTAGCCGTGATTCGGGCTATGTCGCATGAGATTATGGTTCTAAAAGGGGGCAAGGTTATCGAGCGGGGGGATACTGAAATGGTCATCGCTAACCCGCGCCATGCTTACACGCGCGATCTGTTTAAAGCTGCGGAACTCACTTAATCTTCCCCAGCCCCTTTATTTTTTGATAGAATCGAGTAATGTCACTGAAAAATGAACAGATTACCCTTGCAAATCAAGGGCTTATAAATTGCCTCAAGCCTTTAGCCGGAATAATTTGCTTGGCTTTTGTGTTTTCGGCCGCGGTACAGGCTCAATCGCTAGCCGATAACGGTAAAGAAGCGAATAAAGACGCCATTAGCGAGACGACGAAAGACGCGTATAAAGACACTGGCAAGGACAGCAGTAAAAGTCTATTCGCGCGGGTCACAGATAAGCTCGTTGGTTCGGTTACCGGTAACTCGGAAAATCTCATTAATCAGGCGATGGAAATGATTGGTGTGCGCTACCGTTGGGGTAGTGAGTTTGCTCAGTCTGGCTTTGACGCTAGCTCCTTCGTAAGTTATGTTTTTAATGATAAGTTGAGCTTTTTGCTGCCCCGCAAGTCATCCCAAATGAGTCGAGTGGGTAAGCCAGTCTCCCGTGAGGAACTGCAGCCTGGGGACTTGGTATTCTTTAACACCATGCGTTTAACCTTTTCTCACGTTGGCATTTATGTGGGGGATAACAAGTTTTTACATTCGCCCGCCAAAAATGCCAGTGTGCGGGTTGACGATATGCGAGAGGTCTATTGGGATAAGCGTTTTGATGGTGCTCGACGTTTAGATGGCTCCGATTCCTTCAGTGATGAAGAGCGCAATGCCCTGATGAAAGAATTTAAGGCCCTTAAGAAAACCACCCGTAATCTCTAAGCCTCCTTTATACTCACCAATTGGTGAATTTAGAGCACATAGCTACAAGCATCGCATTTTGTGTATGTGGCGCGAAGTAAAAGAAAATCACCCCCAATAAACCTGAACAGATTACCTTTTTAAATGCTTTTCAGGCTACCCTGATGGCAGAATTTTATGGATGCAATTCAAACTAAGCGCATTGTTGAAACTGCGCTCCTCTGTGCTCAAGAGCCCATCACCACGGTTGATTTAACCCGTCTATTTGTCGAAGAGGTGAGTGCCAAAGAGTTGGAAGTTATTTTGCTCGAACTGCAAGGAGAGTGGCAAGAGAGTGGTATGGAATTAGTCCGCATTGCTACCGGCTGGCGCTTTCAAAGCCGCTTATCGATGCGCGAATACCTCGATCGCCTCACGCCGGAGAAGCCCCCTAAATATTCACGGGCAGTCATGGAGACGTTGGCGATTATTGCGTACCGTCAACCCGTCACGCGTGGTGAGATTGAAGAAATTCGTGGTGTTACCGTCAGTACCAATGTGATGAAACAGTTAGAAGACCGCTCTTGGGTTGAGGTCATTGGCCATAAAGAGACGATCGGTCGCCCTGGCTTGTACGCGACGACCAAACAATTTTTAAATGATCTTGGTTTAAGCAATTTACAAAGCTTGCCGATGCTAGAAGACGCTAATCCATCTATGGAGCCTTTGGCGCAAGCGGTAATTGAGTTTGAAACGAAGTTAAGCGTTACCGATGTGATTGAAACCAACCCAATAGACCGCCCCAATGAGTAGTGATAACAACGACGCCGCAGCAGGATCAGCGCCCACCAGTGCAGTACCCGCGAATGCAGCGCCCGCTGATTCCACCCCTGCTAGCGCAACTGCAGTAAATAGCGAAGGTGGTGATACGAGTTCAGCAGTTCGTCCTCGACGCCCGAGTAAGCATCCATTTAAATCACGCAATTTTCGTGATAAAGCGAAGCGCGAAGGCGATCGCTCAGGTGGCCACCAGCCTAATCATCAGTCTAACCACAAACCCAATCATGCGGTAGCGAAAGCTGATCCAGCTTTGGCCGCAGAAAGCGCAGCCCTATTTAATGCAGTTGTATCGGGAGAATTTGATGCTGCTCTAGATGCCCCTGAATTGGAAACCGTTGCTACGCCCTTATTAAATGATGAGGATGAATCTGCAATTTCACATCAAGCTAGCGAAATAAAAAGTAATGAGTTAAATATCAGCGATGATTCTGAGGATGAAGACAGCGCAAACAACGATTTAAGTAATCTGCAGTTTTCTAATGTGGATGATTTGCCCTTAAGCATGCGCGATGAAGTCTGGTCAGATCTAGACGGTTTAGATGATGATGCGGATGACGAAGATACGATTAAATTACATAAAGTTTTAGCTGATGTTGGCATGGGCTCCCGTCGCGAAATGGAAGACTTGATTGTGCAAGGGCGCGTCTCAGTCAATAGTATGCCGGCGCATATTGGCCAGCGGGTGGGCCCTACCGATCAAGTCCGAATTAATGGCAAGCCGGTACATCGCAAAATTCATACCAAACCACCGCGCGTTATTTTGTATCACAAGCCCGCTGGTGAAATTGTGAGTCAATCTGATCCTGAGGGTCGTCCTACTGTTTTTGACCGCTTGCCTAAAGCCCGACAGGGTCGCTGGATTGCGGTTGGGCGCCTAGACTTTAATACTGAAGGCTTATTGCTATTTACCACTTCCGGTGAGCTAGCTAACCGTTTAATGCATCCACGTTATGGGGTTGAGCGAGAATACGCTGTGCGCATTTTGGGCGAACTGAGTAATGAGCAACAAACTGAGCTGAAAAGTGGCATTCAACTTGACGATGGGCAGGCTCGCTTTTTACGCCTTTCTGCTGGTGGAGGCGAGGGCGCTAACCGCTGGTATCACGTGGCCTTAACTGAAGGTAAAAATCGTGAAGTACGCCGGATGTTTGAAGCTACGGGACATACTGTGTCGCGTTTACTTCGCACGCGCTACGGTATTTTTCTCTTGCCACCCCGTTTACGACGGGGCAAATGGGAGGAGGTTCCCCCTGAAGGCGTTACCCAATTAATGAAAGCGGCGGGTTTAAAGGTGCCACAGGGCGGTCAAGACAAAGGTCGTTCTGGGCAAGGTCACCGCCAGGGGGCTGGTCAAGGTTCCCACGGCCGCATTGGCGGCGCAAACTCAGTCGATAGCCCTGATTTTCAGCCTGATCCAATGCAAACCTCAGTTTCTTATTGGGGTTCAAGAGAGGCCTTACAGTTAGCGAGCCAACATCGCGGCTTAACCCATCAAGGTCGTTCGGGTAATGGCGGTAATAGCCATGGAGCCAGTAACGGCAGCAGTAAATACAAAGGGAAAAAGGTGCACCATGGGCATGCCTTTAATCCACCAGGTACTGGGGGAGGAGGCAAACTAGGCGGTGGTTCACCTGGAAATGGCCCTAAAAGAACCGGCCCTAAAGGACGCAAGCCTTTTCATAAAGGCCCCAGAAAGCCACGCACCCCCAGCGAAAGCTTCTGATTTCACTCAGGTTTTCCTAAATCAGCTATAATTTCGCTCTCGTAGTTTGTTTGTAGTAACCAGCCGATGTTGCGATCAACGTAAGCTGGCCTGTTCTGAATTTAAGAATATGGGCTTTGAAGCCCATTTTTTTTTGGGGAATCGCGTGAAAGAACAGCAAGTTATTGCTGCCGAGGTGGAAAATTTAGGCTATACGCTCGTTGATATTGAGCGTGAGGGCCGCGGTTTGCTGCGCATCACGATTGAAAACCCCGATTTTGAACGTTTAGTTTCAGTGCAAGATTGCGAAAAGGTAAGTCATCAATTGACTTACACCCTGCCAGTGGAAAACATTCCGTACGAGCGTTTGGAAGTTTCCTCGCCAGGTCTCGATCGCACAGTAAAAACAGCCGCTGATTTTATGCGGTTTGTGGGTTTTGAAGTCGATTTGAAATTACGGGTAGCGGTTGCGAACCGTAAGCATTTCCAAGGGGTATTGCAAGGTTTGGTGAGTGGTGAATTGAATTCTGCCGATGCCAAATTTGGTTTAATTTTTGCAGCAAGTGATGGTACGCCATCAGAGTTGGTTTTTTCATTGGCCGAGGTAGAAAAAACTCGGTTAGTCCCTGTTATTGATTTCAAAGGAAAAAAATCATGAGTCGAGAAGTTCTCATGTTGGCAGATGCGCTAGCGCGCGAAAAGAATGTGGATCGCGAAATTGTTTTCGAGGCCCTTGAATTAGCGCTAGCATCAGCAACAAAAAAACGGTACGACGAAGGTGTCGATATTCGCGTATCCATTGATCGCGAAAGTGGCGAGTATGAATCTTTTCGTCGTTGGTTAGTTGTGCCCAACGAAGCTGGATTGCAAGAGCCAGATAAAGAAATTCTGCATTTTGAAGCGCAAGAACAAATTCCTGAAATGGAAGTTGGCGACTTCATTGAAGAGCAAATTGAATCGATGGCTTTTGGGCGTATTGGTGCGCAAGCTGCCAAACAAGTTATTTTGCAACGCATTCGTGATGCGGAACGCGAACAAATTTTGAATGATTATCTCGAGCGTGGCGAAAAGGTTATGACGGGCACAGTTAAGCGTGCTGATAAAAATGGTTTGATTGTTGAGTCTGGTCGAGTAGAAGCCTTATTACGTCGCGATCAAATGATTCCAAAAGAAAATTTACGCTCGGGCGACCGAGTTAGAGCCTATATTCTCAAAGTTGACCGTGAGGCACGGGGCCCGCAAATTGAACTCTCACGCACTTGTCCCGAGTTTTTAATAAAATTATTTGAAAACGAAGTTCCTGAAATGGAGCAGGGCTTATTGGAAATTAAAGGCGCTGCTCGTGACCCTGGTATTCGTGCCAAAATTGCGGTCGTAACTTACGACAAACGAATTGACCCAATTGGCACTTGCGTTGGCGTACGTGGTACGCGCGTGACTGCGGTGCGCAACGAGGTTGCTGGTGAGGCGGTAGATATTGTTTTGTGGTCCGAAGACCCGGCCCAATTTGTCATTGGCGCATTAGCACCAGCACAGGTTTCATCTATTGTGGTTGACGAAGAGCGCCATGCCATGGATGTGGTGGTTGACGAAGAGAACCTCGCCATTGCTATTGGCCGTAGCGGCCAAAACGTGCGCTTAGCCAGCGAATTAACAGCTTGGCAAATCAATATCATGACGCCTGAAGAGTCGGCTGAGAAAACCGAGAAAGAGGCAGTTGTCACGCGTCAATTGTTTATCGATAAACTCGACGTCGACCTTGAGGTGGCTGAGATTTTGATCGCAGAAGGCTTTAATACTTTAGAAGAGGTGGCTTATGTTCCTCTCACTGAAATGTTAGAAATCGAAGCCTTTGATGAAGATACGATTAATGAGCTTCGTACCCGTGCGCGCGATTCTTTATTAACCATGGAAATTGCTAAAGAAGAACGCTTGGGCGAAGTATCTCAAGATTTACTGTCGCTCGATGGCGTTACGCCAGAGTTGCTTGCTAAATTAGCTCAAAACAATGTCCACACTCGTGATGATCTCGCTGAGCTGGCGGTAGATGAACTGGTAGAGGCAACCCAGATTGACGAAGAAACTGCGAAAACGCTCATCATGAAAGCGCGCGAACATTGGTTTACTTCATGAGAGGAAGCAGGGTATGGCAACAACCACAGTAAAAGCACTCTCTCAAGAGCTCAAACGCTCGGCAGCTGAGCTCTTGCAGCAATTAAACGCGGCTGGAATTACGAAAGAATCAGTGGACGATAAGATCACTGAAAAGGATAAGACCGTCTTGTTAGAGCATTTACAAAAAGAGCATGGTAATGCCGATACAGGCAATCGTAAAAAGATTACCTTAATTAAGCGTGAATCGTCCGAAATTCGTCAGGCCGATTCTGCTGGTCGTACCCGTACCGTTCAAGTTGAGGTGCGCAAAAAGCGAGTCTTAGTAAAGCGCGGTGATGAGGCTGCTAAAGCGGCAGTTGAAGAGCCTATCGTAAAGTCTGCATCACCTACTGGCGGAGATAAAAAATCGATTCTTTCTGAGGAAGAGTTAGAAAAACGCGCCGCTGAAGCAACTCGTCAAGCTGAACTCTTGGCTTTGCAAGAAAATGAAATGAAGGCGGCAGAAGAGGCAAGAGAAAAGCGTCAAAAAGATGCTTTTGAAGCCGAAGAAAAAGCGACTCCCGGTGTACAGGCTGCCACTGCTAAAGTGAAATTAGAGGCCGCCAAAAAGGTTGCCAAAGAATTGCATGATGCGGCCGAAGCAAAGCTGACCGATTTACGTACACGGCGTGCGGCTGCCGAAACCGAGGCTTTAGCCATTCGCGAAATGATGAGTACCCCAGCTCGCGTACTAAAAGCCCCCAGTGAAATTGCCGCTGAAGAAGATAAAAAAGGCACTTTACATAAACCCCTAAAAGCTGATGGTGCGGACGACAAGAAAAAAACGCCAGCTAAAGTAGGCGGCAAGTTAATTAAATCCGCCGAAACTTCCTCAACTTGGCAAGAAGAAGGAGCTAAACGCAAAACAACTTTAAAAACTCGCGGCGATAGTTCGGGTGGTGTTGGTGGTGGGTGGCGTTCCGGAGGTGGTCGCAGGAAGCAACATCACGCAACTCCAGCTGCTGAGAGCAATCCCGAAACGAATTTTCAAGCGCCCACTGAGCCTATCGTGCGCGATGTACACGTTCCAGAAACCGTCACGGTTGCAGAGTTGGCACATAGTATGGCAGTGAAGAGTGCGGAAGTAATTAAGCTGTTGATGGGTATGGGTCAAATGGTTACCATTAACCAAGTGCTTGATCAAGATACAGCGATGATTTTGGTTGAAGAAATGGGTCATAAAGCAATTGCCTCAAAACTCGATGATCCTGATCTCGATTTAGGTATTACTGGGCAAGACGCTGAATTATTACCTCGCCCTCCAGTAGTAACGGTAATGGGTCACGTTGATCATGGCAAGACTTCACTGCTCGATAAAATTCGTTTAGCAAAGGTAGCTTCTGGCGAAGCAGGCGGCATAACCCAACACATTGGTGCTTACCACGTTGATACGCCCCGTGGCGTCATTACTTTCCTTGATACCCCTGGTCACGAAGCTTTTACAGCGATGCGCGCCCGTGGCGCCAAGGCCACGGATATTGTTATTCTGGTAGTTGCAGCTGATGACGGTGTGATGCCGCAAACCAAAGAAGCGATTCACCATGCTCGCGCTGCTGGAGTGACTTTAGTCGTCGCGATTAATAAAATTGATAAGCCCGACTCAAACCCTGATCGGGTGAAAACCGAATTGGTTGCTGAAGAAGTGGTTCCCGAAGAGTATGGCGGCGACTCACCTTTTATTCAGGTATCTGCCAAAACGGGTGAAGGTATCGATGCCTTGCTTGAAAACGTATTACTGCAAGCTGAAGTGCTCGAACTCAAAGCACCACGTGATGCACCAGCCAAAGGCTTAGTCATTGAAGCACGTTTAGATAAAGGTAAAGGCCCGGTAGCGACAATTTTGGTGCAATCGGGTACCTTACGTCGCGGCGATATGTTGTTAGCAGGTTCATCGTTTGGCCGCGTGCGCGCCATGTTAGACGAAAACGGGAAGCCTTGTAATGAGGCCGGCCCATCGATTCCAGTCGAAATTCAAGGCTTGTCAGAAGTTCCCGATGCTGGAGAAGCGGTCCAAGTTGTTCCTGATGAGCGCAAAGCGCGCGAAATTGCTTTGTTCCGTCAAGGCAAGTTCCGCGATGTGAAGTTAGCTAAAGCCCAAGCGGTTAAGTTAGAAACCTTAATGGAAAATATGGGTGAAGGCGCAATTGAGGCTAAGCTCTTGCCCATTATTATTAAGGCTGACGTTCAAGGATCACAAGAGGCTTTATCACAATCATTGCAAAAGTTATCTACCCCTGAAGTAAAAGTGCAAATTGTGCACGCAGGTGTAGGCGGCATTACTGAAACCGATGTGAACTTAGCGGTAGCTTCGAAAGCCGTCATTATTGGCTTTAATTCTCGCGCCGATGCCTTAGCGCGTAAATTGGCCGAAAACAATGGTGTTGATATTCGTTATCACAACATTATTTATGACGCAGTCGATGAAGTTAAATTGGCTTTAGGCGGCATGCTCACACCTGATAAGAAAGAGGAAATAACCGGTTTAGTAGAAATTCGCCAAGTCTTCACCGTTTCTAAGGTTGGGTCGATTGCAGGGTGCATGGTTTTAGAGGGCGTAATTAAACGCAATTCAAAAGTCCGTTTACTGCGCGATAACGTCGTTACCTGGACTGGTGAATTAGATTCGCTTAAACGTTTTAAAGATGACGTGAAAGAAGTCAAAGGCGGCTTTGAATGTGGCCTGTCACTCAAAAACCAAAATGATATTCAAGAGGGTGATCAACTCGAAGTTTTTGAAGTCACTGAAGTCGCTAGAACACTTTAAGTTCCAGCCAATACTATGCATAAAACGAGCCCGCATCGCAATGAACGATTAGCCGACCAAATTCAACGTGATTTGGCTGAGCTGATTCCCCGTGAACTGCGTGATAAATCTTTGGGTTTAATTACCTTGCAAGGGGTTGAGTTATCACCCGATTTAGCCCATGCCAAAGTTTTTTTTACTGTATTAGGTGCTGAGCCCGATCATGCTTTAGCCGCCTTGCAAGAAAAAGCTGGCTACTTGCATTCCATCTTATTTAAACGCCTGCATATTCACACTATTCCTACTTTGCATTTTGTACACGACACTTCCGTTGAGCGTGGTATTGAGATGTCGCGCTTAATTGATCAAGCTGTGCAAAGTGATCAAGCTGGCGAGACTAAAGACTAAGCGAAGACCGAGATTCTTATGTCACAACGGGTTGATGGAGTGGTATTGCTAGATAAGCCTGTGGGTCTTAGCTCCCAAGGCGCGGTCACTGCGGTGAAGCGTGCTTTGCAGGCTGAGAAAGCCGGCCACACGGGCACCCTCGATCCAATGGCTACCGGACTCTTACCGATTTGTCTGGGAGAGGCGACTAAATATTCACAAGATTTATTAGATGCCGATAAAACCTATATCGCCCAAATTCGTTTTGGTATTCGTACCAGCACGGGCGATGCGGAAGGCGACATTATTGAACAGCAAGTCTTACCGGAATTTGCTGATGCGGCAGCTTTGCAAGCGGCTTTAGAGGCGCTTTTGCCCCGCTTTACTGGACCTATTTTACAAGTTCCGCCCATGTATTCTGCGCTTAAGCGGGATGGCAAGCCTTTGTATGAGTATGCTCGCGCTGGGGTTGAATTAGAGCGCACTGCGCGCGATATTACCATTCATTCCATTCGCTGGCTTGCAATTCAATGGCCTGAAGCGACTCTAGAAGTAAGTTGTAGTAAGGGTACGTATATTCGCGTTTTGGCTGAAGATCTTGGCGCGATGTTGGGTTGCGGGGCGCATTTAGTCGGCTTACGTCGCACCGCTGTGGGTCATTTATCGTTACAACAATCGATTACTTTAGATGCCTTGCAAACCAAAGGAGCTGAAAAAGGAGTTGACTTACTTCCCATTGACGCTTTGTTACAAACCTTGCCACAATTAACGGTCGATGAGTTTCAGGCAAAACGTCTCGGTCTTGGCCAGCGCGTCCCGTTAGCACTAAGCCATGCCATCCCTTGGGCCGATGTTTTAGTGCGCATTTATCGTGCTACTTCTGCGCCCCATAATTTTATTGGCACTGCTGATTGGCGCTCTGGCGTCCTTCATCCACGACGCCTGATTTCCCAAGTTTCTTAATTTATTTCCCTTTCCTTAGATAGAAGCATTACATGACCAAACGCGCCCTTCGTAATATCGCCATCATCGCTCACGTTGACCACGGTAAAACTACTTTAGTAGATCAACTGCTGCGTCAGTCTGGCACTTTCCGTAGCAATGAAAAAATGACTGAACGGGTGATGGACTCGAACGATCTTGAAAGAGAGCGTGGTATTACGATTTTGTCGAAGAATTGTGCAGTTGAATACGATGGTACGCATATTAATATTGTCGATACGCCAGGCCATGCAGACTTTGGCGGCGAAGTAGAGCGCGTGCTCTCGATGGTGGATGGCGTGTTGTTGTTAGTCGATGCGGTTGAGGGCCCCATGCCACAAACCCGCTTTGTGACCAAGAAAGCGCTGGCACTAGGATTAAAGCCAATCGTGGTCGTAAATAAAGTCGACCGCCCTGGCGCCCGTTGCGATTATGTAATTAATGCCACATTTGAGTTGTTTGACAAGTTGGGCGCCACTGAAGAGCAGCTCGACTTTCCAGTAATCTTTGCTTCGGGTTTAAATGGCTACGCTGGTCTTACTGAGGATGTACGCTCGGGCGACATGCGCCCTTTATTTGATGCCGTATTAGAGCATGTGCCAGTGCGCGATGATGATCCCGACGGCGCCTTGCAATTTCAAATTTCGTCAATTGATTACAACAGCTATGTTGGCAAGATTGGTATTGGTCGGGTTAATCGTGGCCGTGTTAAGCCAGGTATGGAGGTCATTTGCATGAATGGCCCAGATGGCTTGCCATTTAAGGGCAAAGTAAATCAGGTGCTGAAATTTAAGGGGCTTGAGCGCGAGGTTGTGGATGAAGCGATTGCTGGCGATATTGCTTTAGTTAACGGCATTGATGAGTTAGCCATTGGTACGACGATTTGCTCACCGGATACCCCGGACCCATTGCCGATGCTAAAAATTGATGAGCCTACTTTAACTATGAACTTTATGGTAAATACCAGCCCATTAGCGGGTCGCGAAGGCAAGTTTGTGACGAGTCGCCAAATTCGTGAGCGCTTAGATCGCGAATTAAAATCGAATATGGCTTTACGGGTCCGGGAAACCGATGACGACACGGTGTTCGAAGTTTCAGGTCGCGGGGAATTGCATTTAACGATTTTGGTTGAAACCATGCGCCGCGAAGGCTTTGAAATGGCCGTTTCTCGCCCGCGTGTTGTCTTTCACGAAGAAAATGGCGTAAAAATGGAGCCCTTTGAAAACCTAACCGTTGACGTTGAAGATGCGACTCAGGGCAGCGTCATGGAAGAGTTGGGAAAGCGTAAAGGTGAATTACTCGACATGGTAAGCGATGGTAAAGGCCGCACCCGCTTAGAGTACCGCATTCCCGCACGTGGCCTGATTGGCTTTCAAGGCGATTTCATGACAATGACCCGCGGCAATGGCTTGCTGAGTCATACCTTTGATGCCTACTATCCTGCTAAAGATGGCATTCTAGGCGAGCGTCATAATGGGGTATTAATTAGCCAAGATGATGGTGAGGCTGTGGCATATGCAATTTGGAAACTACAAGATCGTGGGCGGATGTTTGTTAGCCATGGCAGCCCTGTATATGAGGGTATGGTAATTGGTATTCATAGTCGCGATAACGACATTGTGGTCAACCCCATTAAGGGCAAGCAATTAACCAACGTGCGCTCATCAGGAACTGATGAGGCCGTGCGCCTCGTTACCCCAATTGATTTAACTTTGGAATATGCAGTTGAGTTTATTAGTGATGATGAGTTAGTAGAGGTGACTCCCAAAAGTGTGCGGGTACGTAAACGGTATCTTAAAGAGCATGAGCGTAAGAAAGCCTCCCGCGAGTAAACGCTTAGCGGTTGCCCCGATGATGGACTGGACTGATCGGCATTGTCGATCATTTCATCGTCAACTTTCAAAAAAAGCAGTGCTGTATTCTGAAATGGTCACAACGGGTGCTTTATTGCATGGCGATATTCCGCGCCATCTTGACTATTCTGCTACAGAACACCCCCTCGTTTTGCAATTGGGCGGTAGTGAGCCAGATGATTTAGCTCGGTGCGCAGTCTTGGCCGAGCAGTGGGGCTATAGTGAAATTGATTTGAATTGTGGTTGCCCTTCAGAGCGAGTCCAGCGGGGCTCGTTTGGCGCGTGCTTAATGGCCGAACCTGAATTAGTGGCTCAATGTGTTCGGGCTATGAGCCAGGCTACACATTTACCCATTTCGGTAAAGCAGCGCTTAGGTTTAAATCAAATGGATGCCTCTACCTCGCCAAATGATTATCAATTTGCCTTGAACTTCATTTTGGCCGTGGCTGATGCGGGGGCTCAGCAAGTGACGATTCATGCGCGCAATGCTGTATTAAAAGGCTTATCGCCTAAAGAAAATCGCACCAAACCGCCACTACATTACGCGGTAGCAGCGCAACTGCGGCGCGATGCCCAAACACATTTTCCAGCGCTCAAGGTTTTACTAAATGGGGGGCTTGAAAATAATGCACAAATCGCTGGGCATTGGCAAGACTTTGATGGTTTTATGGTGGGGCGCTCCGCCTATCACTTTCCCGCTATGTTATTGGGTTGGGATGATTTACTTGAGAGCAATGGGGAGGCTGCCGGATATTTACTTTGCGAAACCGAGTGGCACCGCATTCAAATCGGTTTAGTGCGCCAATCTCAAGCTTGGTTTGACTGGTGCAATGAGGCAAATAAACCCTTTTATTTGGGGGCAATAACCCGCCATATTATTGGCTTGGCACACGGCAGAGCAGGCTCACGATATTGGCGACAGCGTTTATCAGATCATCATGCGCTAGCGCGGGTACAGAGTAAAGCCGCCATTGCCGACTTTTTCCTTGAGGCTAGCCTTGAGCTTGGCGATTGGGCTGCCTTTGACCTAGAAACTGCCCTATAATTTGATTTCTACGATGGTGGCTGTAGCTCAGCTGGTAGAGTCCAGGATTGTGATTCCTGTTGTCGCGGGTTCGAGTCCCGTCAGCCACCCCAAATCAATTTAGTCGCCATTTTTTAATTTAGGGTTGAATGTCGCCATTTTTTTACTATCGATTAAACGCATCGACCAATTTGCAAAAGCGCGTTGCTTAATTTTTTTAGTACCTAAAGTAAAAATATTGTAATGACGTTGGTCATTTTTAATTGAACTCCATAGCGTCTCAATTGCAGCAGCTGGCCCTTCAATAATTTGACAAAAGCGATTTCCCTCGCAAGATAAAACGCCCGTAATATTGAGACTGATATTTCGCGCAATAGCCAGGTCGACTAATTGCATTAATTCAAGAGTTTCGAGGGGCTGTTTCAGTTCACTCACATAGCTTAGGCTTACCAGCTCGGTATCGCCGACCGGACCTGAAGAGGGGTGGGTTGTTTGTAAAGCCATGCGTGTACTATAGTCTATTTATTGTGCTTATTAAATTAAATACTATCTTGTGATGAATTTAGTAATAAAGTGGAAATTACCTAAAATTCTCAAAATATTTTTTAAGCAGAAATACATACTAGGGTTATGTGTAGTTTGCTAACTCTGTTGCTGACGTAAAAATATTATCCTCGACTGGGAGGGGCTACTGATCGCGGGCTCTTTGGAGCAATTTTTTCCAATACATTACCTTCCGCATTGGG
The DNA here is from genome assembly GCF_021395195.1 of Polynucleobacter sp. IMCC 29146. Lineage (NCBI taxonomy): Bacteria > Pseudomonadati > Pseudomonadota > Betaproteobacteria > Burkholderiales > Burkholderiaceae > Polynucleobacter > Polynucleobacter sp. IMCC 29146. Next base: position 219,564 of record NZ_JAJVCR010000004.1, read on the forward strand.
CTTAATCCTCTGGCAGGATCTTGAAAAAAATACTAATGATTGCAATAGGGTTAATTAGAGAAGCAATTGCTTTGAATCACGATTTGAGGCGGGCAAAAATGATTCTATTTTCCATATCTACCAAAAATATTAAAAATAATAATTCTTAGATGACATTTGTTAGACAACTTTGAATGGCGCACGCAGAAAAAATAGCAAGATAATGCTATAGTGCAATACCTTAACAACAACTTTGGATTATTACTTACTATGAAATCAAGCGTAGCCTATCTTCGATACCTAAACTTAACTAAGAGCATTGAAGCAACGCCTGCAGCTCCCAGTCTTGACTTAATTGAACGTGAGGTGCTAAGTGCGTTGGCATTGCGCTGGAATAAAGATCAACCAATTTTAATTGCCGATGCCATTTCTTTAAAAGAGATTGCCTCACAAGCAACCTTACATGGTCGCTTAAAACAATTAAAGAAAAAAGGCATGGTAAAAATAGTTCTCGATTCTAGTGATGGCCGCAGAAAATATATTGAGCCAACCCAAAAGACCTGTAACTATTTCGATCAAATGGCTAAATGCGTTATCAAGGCAGCTAAGATCTAGTTACTGTAGGTTTTTTTATTTAAGTAAGCCCGCATTCTTCGCGTCTTCTAGGGCGCCAGGTGTTTTTTCTTTCATGAATGCGGGTATTTTGTTGAGGGGGATGTCAACCAAGACAAATCCAGCTTCTTCAAGCCGCTTTTTGTTGTCTGCATCGGCATTCAAGAGCGCAAAATAATCTGACATTTTCTGTTGCAATGCTTTCGGCGTTGCTTTGGGCATCGCCACTCCGCGATAGGCACCATCAATCCAACTTAAGCCTAATTCTTTGAAGGTTGGCACCTCGGGTAGCGAGGGATGACGCTTTTCAGTAGCTACTGCGAGCGTACGAACCTTCCCTTTTTGTTGAATTGCTAAAGGTAAATAGCCCATTGCACCGTCCACATGCATGCCAATGAGCGAGGAAATTAAATCACCCGTGCCTTTAAAAGGAATGTACTGTACATTGACGCCAGCTAATTTATTGAGGCGTTCAGTCGCCATATGATTGGCAGAAAATTGGGCTGAGCCGGCTAAGGTCATTTTTCCTGGATTCTTTTTGGCAGCAGCGATAAATTCTTGATACGTTTTGTATGGACTATCAGCCGAGACCATTAATGCATCAGGGGTGAAGTGATAGTAATAAATTGCATTAATATCATCGGTTTTATATTGGGTGCTGGGCTCGAGCGGTTGCAAAATAATATGCGGAATATTGACGCCCACTACGATTGTGCCATCGGCTGCATAGGTATTGAGTTGCGACCACACAAGGGCGCCCCCTGCGCCAGCACGGTTGACCACAATCATCGGTTGATTATATTTTTTAGCAGAAACATCGGCTTGTAAACGTGCCACTAAATCTGATTCACCTGCAGCTGGAAACGGAATAATGTATTGAATGGTTTTATCAGGCAACGGTTGCGCCCATACGCTTAGATTAATTAGAGCAAAGGTGCATAGTACAGATAGCGGAATCCAGCGACGTATTTTCATTTTGATATTTCCTCGCAAACTGCGTTAGTGACATCTTTCATCATGGCATTGCCGCCTAAATCGCGGGTGTGTAACTTAGGATTAGCGGTAACTGTTTCAATTGCTTGCATTAGTTTCTGTGCAAGTGTTGGCTCACCCAAATGGTTGAGCATCATTACTGCAGACCAAAAAGTACCTATCGGGTTAGCTAAGCCTTTTCCCATAATATCAAAGGCCGAACCATGAATCGGTTCAAACATCGATGGATAGCGGCGCTCGGGGTCGATGTTGCCTGTTGGCGCGATTCCTAAACTGCCTGCTAATGCTGCTGCCAAATCACTTAAAACATCGGCATGAAGATTGGTGGCAACAATGGTATCGAGCGATTCAGGGCGATTAACCATTCGGGCAGTAGCCGCATCAACTAGTTCTTTATCCCAAGTTACATCGGGAAACTCGCGGGCAATTTCACGGGCGATCTCATCCCACATGACCATTGCATGGCGCTGGGCATTAGATTTAGTAATAACCGTAAGGTGTTTACGGGGGCGAGCTTGGGCAAGCTTAAAAGCAAAACGTTGAATGCGTTCAACCCCAACGCGGGTCAGAATACTCATATCAGAAGCTACCTCAATGGGGTGCCCCTGATGCGCTCTGCCCCCTAAACCTGCGTATTCACCTTCCGAATTTTCACGTACGATAACCCAATCCAGTTGATTCGGTTTGCAATTCCGTAATGGTGTTTCTATGCCCGGTAAAATTCGGGTCGGTCGCACATTAGCGTATTGATCAAACCCTTGGCAAATTTTGAGACGTAGCCCCCATAAGGTAATGTGGTCTGGAATATTGGGGTCGCCCGCCGAGCCAAATAAAATGGCATCTTTATTACGCAGGGGTTCTAAGCCATCAACGGGCATCATGATGCCGTGCTGGCGATAGTAATCACCACCCCAATCAAAGCGCTCAAATTCGAAGGCAATTTGTGCTTGTTTTACAGCTAGCGCTTGTAAAACAATTTCACCCTCAGGAATCACTTCTTTGCCAATGCCGTCACCGGGAATTGATGCAATTTTATAGATCTTCAACTCATCTCTTTCTTAGGCTGGTAATTTTTTAGATGATAGTGCTAAATCAAGGTTCAAGCTCAATGACGTTAGCGCAGTTGATAAGGGGCACTTTTATCAATCATAATAACGGCCGGTATCTCGATACAGAAGTCTTTATCAAAAGTAAAAAGATGAAAAAGGCTGCAATCTTTTTGAGTTAAGTGAGAGACCGCATGTTCAGTAGGTGATTTTCCGGTAGTTACGGTAGTAGCTACACCTGCAGTAGTAATGGGGTAGGCGGTCGCGGTGGCAGTGGCAGAGGTAGTGCCACTAGCAAACAGTGTTGCTGGTAGGGCGCAGGCAGAGCCTTGCAGCAAAAAGCCTAGCAGCAGCAAAGCGCGACAGCAAGACCGTGCTTGGTTCTTATTTAATACCACAGGCGGTTTTATAAACCCCCACCACCCACGAGCCACTAACAATCTGCTCATAAGGGCTATTGCTTAATTTTTCATCAGAAATAAGGCTGCCACCCCCTTTATTCCCCGTAAATAGTTTCACTTCCAAAGGACGATATTGCTGCTTACCACAAGCAAATTCATTAAGTCCAATAATCGAGCTCAAGGCTTTATCGGTTTTTGGATCTTTGCCAGGGGTTTTTAAATCTAGCATTGACAGTATTTGCAGATTGTCGCCAGCCGTTTTTTTAATCGTTTCAGGATCAACATAAATAGTCACTTGATCATTAAAGCCAATTTCTTGCCAAGCAGCAAATGCGGGCGCGCAGGACATGAAAGCAAAACAACCAGCGGCTAGAGCAAGTATTTTTTTCATTAGAATCTTTCTATTATTAAGGGGATATTTTAATCGAGTTATTTTATACAGCATTGTCATTTAGGGGCGAGGTCGAGCTGACGCGAATAGCTGGTTGGCTTACTAGTGAGGGGTAAAGCCTCATTATTGGCCCACAACGCGTTCAAGTTGCGGTACCGGCTACTTTGCACCCAGCCCGACTGGCCCGTAGGATAAATAAAGGTTGATTGGTCTAAATTAGCAAAATCGAAAATAATCCGCATGCTAGCTGCTTGTTTCGTATTAAATGGCGACGCTGATTTGCCTAATTCGAGTCGTCCCACGTTTACCGAAAAGCTATCACCTGGAAATGGATTCACGAGATTAAAGATTTTATTGAGTAAGGGTACTTTACTAAAGGGACGATGTTCAGCAACTGCTAAATGGGCTTGACCCCAAAGCCATTTTTGCGGGTCTGGTCCGTAAGCGCTACTTAGTTGATCTAAGGCTAAATCATAAGCAAGCTTTGCAGTCTCGGCACAATTTTCAACCGTGGTGCTTGAGGGCTGGTCGCACCAAGGACTATTTGGATTAGCAAGTTGTAAAATTAAGGCTTCACGAAATTGTCGCCGCTTACCGTATTCCTGCTTAAATAAGTCACCTAAGCGCGAGAACAGTAAGCGGGTCAGTTGATCGACCCAAGCATTAAAGATAGTGGGAGCTGCTGAATTAGCCACCATGTCACCAGCAAAGGTATTGGTAATTTGCTTGGCACTATTGCTTAATGGATGAGTCGATTGCACGCTCTTAAATAGTTCCAGTAGCGGCGTTGCCCCAAGTGACAAAGTATCTCCTTGTATCGCGCGCATCGAGTTCAGATCGTGTTTATTTTGTGCTTCTAGTAGTTGTTTAATGCGGTCGTAGCGAAACGGCAGTTCCCAATCCGCTGTGAGGGGGTTGGAATTATAGTCAGCAAGAATTTGTTGATTCGCACTTGCCAGCCAGCCTTCAGTAGGGTTCGTAATCGCTGGCAACTGATCAAAAGGGATGTAGCTTGTCCAGTCGTATTGGCGGTCCCAGCCTGGCACAGGCGCAATACCATATAAACCTTGATACAAGGTTCTTTTGGGGGCAACTCCAGCAACCTGCAAAGCAATGTTACCTAAGGTATCCGCCATAACAATATTTTGCATCGGCGCATAAAAATGACGCAGACTATTTTTAAGTTCATCGATCGATTCAGCGCGATTCATGTCTAGCAGAGTTGCCAGAGATTGATTTTCTAAATCGAGTGCAGTCCAACGCAGTGCAAGGGCATAGCGCTTGGCATCAATAGTATTTTTAGCTAGTTCATAGGCATCAGAAATAATTGGCCCATGGCGGCTTTCTTTAACGATAAAACGGAAGGAATTTTCGCCTTTGATATCAATAATTTCTTCGCGCACCCGAAATGGAAGTGGTCCATCTGGTCCGCGGTAGAGACCACTACTTTTTAGGTCGAATTGCTCCAGGTATAAATCTTGTACATCGGGGTTGGTATTGGTAAAGCCCCAAGCAATTTGCTTGGTTCTGCCAATTATGACAGCAGGGATGCCGGGCATGGTTGCGCCAATCACTTGTAATTTAGGCGCATCAATATGGACAAAATACCAGGCTGAAGGGGCGCTTAAACCTAGATGGGGATCATTGGCTAAGAGTGGTTTGCCGCTAGCAGTTTTATTACCACTGATTACCCAGTTGTTTGAGCCGATGCCATCTTTGCCCCCAGGTAAAAAATGACTGAGTTGTAAATTCGCTTTATCTTGCGTAACCGTCGCCGCATTAGTCTGTGCAGTTTTAGTTGCTGGGTAAACTTGTAGGTCTTGATAGAGTTTCGAAAAATCGACATTACTGACCGGTTTTGTATCAGGATAAGGCGGCATCACTTCCCATACTTGGGCAGTCGTAAGGTATTGGGCTAGCCCTAGGCGCTGCAATTCTTTTTGCCAATTACCTCCCAAATCCAGTGCCATTACTAACATCCAAGCGACACTATCTGCAGCGGAAAAATAACCAGGTTTAGAGCGCGTCAAAAAATATTCAAGAGGTAAAGCCCAACCTAAATTGGTATTACCCGCATTAACGCCATCAGCATAGGCCTGTAAAAGCCGTTTGGCTTCAATCGGATAGCGCTCAAGTTGATTTTCTGCGGCACGCTTAATACCCAGAGTGCGCATAAAGCGATCAATTTTGACGGTTTCTTCCCCCAAAATTTCAGATAGACGCCCAGCCGCCAGGCGCCGATTTATTTCCATTTGCCAAGAGCGTTCACTGGCATGTAAATAGCCTAGGGCAAAGAGAGCATCACTGGGATTTTTTGCTTTGATATGGGGAATTTCGTTAGTATCAAATTGAATTGAGACGGCCTCATTTAAGCCCTGAATCACCCGCTTGCCGCTGAGTTCAGTGTGGGCAGATAATAAGTAAGTGGCAACAATAATGACCAATACGGTAATTAGGGCTAGGGCACTGAATAATGTGATGCGCCAGAAGGATTGGGCACGGGAACGTTGGTAAGACTGAATCATCCCTCTATTTTAGGCTCGAAAAGCCCCAGTTTTCGAGGATGATGGTCCGAAAATGTTAGTATTCGTATCTTCGTATCAAGCCCGAGTGGTGAAATCGGTAGACACAGCAGACTTAAAATCTGCCGACCATAAAACGGTCGTGCCGGTTCGATTCCGGCCTCGGGCACCATCTTTTTGTCATTTGTTCGCTTATATGACTTTACCGCGATTTTCCTTTGCTGCTTTATTCATCAGCGGCATACTTATTTGCCATTTAGCACTGGCAAAGCCTTTGCCTGGCGATCACCTAACGATTAGCTCGCCTAATCAAGTTTGGCTAGGTGATTTAGATGCCATGGTGAAACGCCGCATTATTCGGGTATTAGTGCCATATAACAAAACTTTATATTTTCTCGATAAAGGCGGCCAGCAACGCGGACTCATGTACGACATGATGACGGAATTTGAAAAGGAATTAAATGCAAAGTATGCAAAGAAAAATTTACGGCTTCATTTTATTTTTATACCCACCACCCGTAATCAGCTAATACCCAGCTTAATTGCTGGTCGCGGCGATATTATTGCTGCCAACTTTACAGTTACCCCCGAGCGTGAAGCGCAAGTCGATTTTTCAACACCGCTTGCTAAGGGAGTTAAAGAAGTCATTGTCAGTTCGGCAAAAGGTCCAGTATTAAATAAGCTTGATGATTTATCAGGAAAAATGGTATTTGTTAATCCCACTTCGAGCTATTACCAGAGCCTTAAACAAGTTAATACCGATTTTGCTAAAGAAAAATTAGCACCTATTAACATTAAAGAAGCACCAGGCATTTTTGAGACTGACGATATCTTAGAAATGGTCCAGGCTGGTTTAGTGCAAATTACGGTGAGTGACCTTTATTTGGCTCAATTTTGGAAAAATATTTTTCCTAATATTCAAATCCACGAGGATTTAGTGATTCGTAGTGGGGGTGATATTGCTTTTGCATTTCGTAAAAAATCTCCACAGTTAAAGCTTGCGCTGGATGCCTTTACTGATAATCATAAAATTGGCACTAGTTTTGGTAATCAAAAATTACAGACTTATTTAAAGACGGTAAAGTGGGTTAAGGCGGCAACAAATCCCCAAGAAATTGAAAAATTTAATTCGATGGCTAGTATTTTTCAACAATATGGCGATCAATATAAGATTGATTGGCTATTGATGACGGCGCAGGGCTATCAGGAATCTAGACTTGATCAAAATGTGAAAAGTCGAGTGGGCGCAGTAGGCGTGATGCAGTTGATGCCAGCAACTGGAAAAGAATTAAAGGTTGGTGATATTCATAACCTCAATAATAATATTAATGGCGGCGTTAAATATGTCCGCTACTTAATAGAAAAGTATTTTGTCAATGAGCCAATGACCGAGCTCGATAAGGTGCTATTTGCATTTGCGGCTTATAACGCAGGGCCTAGTAAGATTCAGCAAATGCGTTTGGAGGCCGCCAAACGAGGGCTAGATCCTAATGTCTGGTTTGATAATGTCGAAAGAGTGGTGGCAGACCGGATTGGGAGTGAAACGGTGCAGTATGTGAGTAATATTTATAAATACTCGGTGGCCTATAAATTAGTGAGAGAGATGCCCGCTAAGCAATAAATCTTAGAATTGATACCCAATACCAAACAGAAGATTTGAAGAGCTTGCGCTGACAGTAGAGCTCAAAGTTGCTGGAGTGCGAAGACCAGTAGGGCTTACCAGCGTGCCAGTAATCGAGCGACTGAGGCTGCCATAATTGGCATAGTTAAATTCACCAAAACCATACCATCCATTTTTAATCATTTGCTTGTAACCAAGTCCGAGTGAGTAACCGGCCATATAAAAATCAGTATCGACTCCATTGGCGCTGGCGCCTGAATACCCAACTTTGCCATAAAGTAATTTGCTGGGATCAAGGGCGATTGCCGGCATCACAAAAAGGTTAAGTGAGTTATTGATGTGCACTGATGCAGATTGCTGGTAGCTGCCCTGTATTCCTTTATAGCTTGCAGTCGCTGTCGCATTTGGGGTAGCAATCGGATTGAAGTCGAGCCCGAGCCCCAGCAGAAATTGGGGTGCTATTTGAAAGTTATAGCCAGCGCTAACAGCTCCAGTAAAACCAGTCGCATTGGTCGCAGAAATATTTGGTGTGAGCGTTTGACCACCAGCAGAGAGGGAAGAATTAGAAAAGGCGGGAGAGGCGTTTTGATAACCAACGCCAATTTGCCCATAGGCGCCAATAAATTGAGAGCTTTGCCCATTGGCCGCAAAACTAGTAACAAATACGGCAGTAAAGATCAGCAGCTTTTGTCTTGCCATGGCAGCGCCCCAGTTTAGTTGCTAAAAATAGATCTCTTCACAATTAAGGTGTGAGTGTAAAGCAATCTAATTAATCAGGCTCAGTGACAAAGCCTAATTTAGTTAAACCCGCACGTCTCGAGGCAGCTAAGACCTGGGCAACCGTTTCATAACGTACCGCTTTATCTGCACGTAAATTAATTTCAGGTTGCGGCTCTTTCTTGGCAGCGTTTTCAGCGTAGCCTGTAAAGGTTTTTAAGTCGATGGGTGCGCTATTCCAAAAAATTTGCCCTGTTGCATTAATGGTGAGCTGGACTGACTCAGGCTTAACTTCATTGCGAGCACTATTGGCTTTCGGTAACTCGACTTTTACAGCCTGTTGGATCACGGGCAGGGTAATAATAAAAATGATCAACAAAACTAGCATGATGTCGACCATGGGCGTCATATTAATTTCCGCCATGATGTTGGAATCATCATCCTCGTTGGAGAGTTGATTAAATGACATGATTAAGCTTCAATTTCTGGGTTAATAACACGTGCACCGGTCACGAAATAAGCCAGCAAATCATTGCCAAATCGATTGAGATCAGCCATAACTAACTTGTTAGCCCGATTAATGGCGTTAAAACCTAAAACCGCTGGTATTGCCACTGCCAAACCAAGGGCAGTCATGATGAGTGATTCACCAATGGGGCCCGCTACCTGATCAAGTTGCGCGCTACCAGAGCTGCTGATTGCTATAAGAGCATGGTAAATGCCCCAGACTGTACCAAAGAGGCCAATAAACGGGGCTACTGCACCAGTTGAACCAAGGAAGGTGAGGCCCTTTTGTAATTGCCCTGCGCAGCGATCAACACTGGTCTTAATCGAGCGAGCCATCCATTCAGAATAATTCAAGGTTTGCAGTAATTCACGGCGGCTCGACATTTGGTTTTGATGGTGGGTCGAGGCATTGGCGCCGCCTTTAGCAATAAAGTAATAAGGGTTGATGGCGGGGTCAGTAAAGCTATTAAGCCCATCGTCGAATGAAGTCGCGCGCCAAAACTGTTCAGTTTGTAATTTTACTTGACCTAATTTGCGCAAACTCCAGTAGCGCGACAATAAAATCACCCAAGTGATTATCGACAGAGCGATTAGAAGAACCGCGACAAAGCGCGTAATTGCATCGCCTTCGAGCCAGAGATTTGCCATGCCAAATGCAGTATTCATAATGTTAATTACTTTAAGTTAAATTTAATGAGTAAGTTAGTAGAAATTTTTACGGGTGCGCCATTTACTAAAAAAGGTTTAAAACGATAACGTCGACCAATTTCAATTGCTGCACGGTCTAAGCGTTGGAAGGTGCTTGATTGTAATAAGGCTACTTCGTAAACTTCCCCGCTTTCGTTAATAATGAGTCGCACTACTACCGCGCCTTGTTCACCTGCGCGCTTTGAGAATGAGGGATAGTAGGGGTCGGCATCAGGTTGATATAAAACGACTAGTTTACCAATATCAGTCTGAATCGGCGTGCCACTTGCCCCGCCGCTAGATGAGGGAGCTACAGCCGTATTTGCTATAGGTGAATCGCTCGCCTTATTCTGGGGTGAGGGAGGCTGCTCGGCTTGCTTGGGCGATGGCGCTTCTGCAACTTTAGGTTCAACCGGTTTTTTGGCTTGCTCTTCCTTTTTGGGTTTGGGTTGTGGAGCGGGTGGTTTGGGGGTGTCGGCTTTAGTGGGCTCGGGGCTGACTAAATTAGCCATAACCCGAGTGTCATCGGGTGGCGCTTTTTTTTCGTAAGGAAATTCAAGGTATGGCACCACGAAAAATAATACGTGCACCAACACCACAATCGCAATGATGATCCACTCATCACGACTAATGAGTAAAAAGCGGCGCTTAGCTGAGGGATTAGTAGAGGCTCTCATAGAGACCGAGTTATTGCACCAGCAGCTGTAGAGTACTGACTTGACGCCGCAGCAATGGCGACTGGAGTAGTTGTTCGCTCATGTGAAGGAGTTTATTGCGATCGCCTGTAGTGATAAGGGTAAGCGTACCTAAGTTTGTAGCATTAGCTTGACTTGAACTATTTCGGCCTGGTATTAGCAATAATAATTGCCGCGCTAATTGTTTGATAACCGCATCACCTGTATCAATTAAATTAATTTTATTGCCAATAATTTTTCGAATTAATGGACTTAAAAAAGGGTAATGGGTGCAGCCTAATACTAAAGTATCAGCACCTGCTAAACGAATGGGCGTAAGATGTTGCTCGAGTAAAGTTAAGGTCGTGGCACTATTAATTTGACCAGCTTCAATGAGGGGCACCAAGCCAGCGCCGGCCTGTTTAATAAATTGGCAATTCCCTGGTAAGGTTGCAAGTAGGGCATTAAATTTATCGCTATTTAAGGTTGCTTGAGTTGCCAACACGCCCACAATGCCATTTTGGGTTTGCATCGCTGCTGGCTTAATACCTGGCTCGACACCAATAATCGGAATTTGCGGCAAAGCCAGCCGAATATGTGCAATCGCTTCAGCGGTCGCGGTATTGCAAGCGACTACAATTGCTTCACAGCCTTGCGCGACTAAATAGCGGCATAGCTCAAGGCTGCGTAGTGCAATCCACTCGGCTGATTTTTCGCCATAAGGCGCATTTGCTGAGTCGGCTAAATAGATAAAATTGTCTTGGGGTAATTGCCTTAGCGCTTCATCCAAGATAGATAACCCACCCACACCAGAATCGAATACGCCAATCAGCGCCACTGAAAATAATCTCTGGATTCAGGGTTTAATGCGACTCGGCTGCGTCATGCAGTTCGGTAATCGGAATTAAGCCGATTCGGGTCTGCCAATCACGTGGACCTGCCTGATGCATAGATACCCCCGTAGAATCAACAGCAACCGTCACAGGCATATCTTCGACATCAAATTCATAAATTGCCTCCATGCCTAGGTCTGCAAAGCCAACTACTTTTGCATGTTTAATTGCCTTAGAGACTAAATAGGCTGCCCCGCCTACTGCCATCAAGTAAGCCGATTTATGTTTTTTAATCGCCTCAATTGCCACCGGCCCACGTTCTGCTTTACCAATCATCGCAATTAAGCCAGTTTGACTAAGCATCATTTCGGTAAATTTATCCATCCGCGTTGAGGTAGTGGGACCAGCAGGACCAACTGCTTCCTCGCGCACGGGATCAACGGGACCAACGTAATAAATAACGCGGTTTTTAAAGCTCACTGGTAAAGGCTCACCTTTTGCCAACATATCTTGAATACGTTTATGGGCCGCATCGCGACCTGTCAAAATTTTGCCATTGAGTAATAAAGTTTGACCCGGTTTCCAGCTAGCCACTTCTGCAGCGGTAAGGGTATCGAGATTGATGCGGTTGGATTTTTCAATATCCGGCACCCATAAAACGTCTGGCCAATCCGAAAGGGTAGGTGCTTCTAAAATAGCTGGACCGCTTCCATCTAAATAAAAATGAATATGGCGCGTAGCCGCACAATTCGGAATCATCGCTACTGGTAAAGACGCCGCATGGGTGGGGTACTCTAAAATTTTCACATCAAGTACCGTGGTTAAACCGCCCAAGCCTTGCGCACCAATACCTAAATTATTTACTTGCTTATAAATTTCAAGCCGTAATTCTTCAGTTCGGTTTTTGGGTCCACGCGCAATTAATTCTTGAATATCAACCGGACCCATTAAGGATTCTTTGGCTAAGATCATGGCTTTTTCGGGTGTACCGCCAATGCCAATTCCCAAGATGCCTGGGGGGCACCAGCCAGCGCCCATGGATGGCACTGTTTTTATTACCCAATCGACGATTGAATCGGAGGGGTTTAACATTACAAACTTCGCTTTGTTTTCTGAGCCACCACCTTTAGCTGCGCAGGTGACTTCAACACCATCGCCCGGTACGATTTCATAATGGATAACAGCAGGGGTGTTATCACCGGTATTTTTACGTTTACCGGCTGGGTCGCTTAGTACCGAAGCACGCAAAGGATTATCAGGATTCAAATAGGCTTGGCGTACACCCTCATTAATCATATCGCTTACGCTCATCGTGGCATCAGCCCATTGCACATTCATACCAACTTTAATAAAGACCACCGCAATACCTGTATCTTGGCAAATCGGGCGTTTTCCGACCGCGCACATCTTACTATTGGTCAGAATTTGGGCAATTGCATCTTTCGCCGCCTCGCCTTTTTCGAGCTCATAAGCCCTGCCCATTGCCTGAATGAAGTCTTTGGGATGCAGATAGGAAATGAACTGAAAGGCGTCGGCAACGCTTTTAATCAGGTCGGCTTGCTTGATATTAGTCATGGTTTGGGGCCCAAATTGAGGTGAATTTTTTACTAAAAGCCTATTTTAAGGGTTTGCCATAGGGCAAATCCAAATTGATTTGAATTATCTTCGAGGGTCTATGTAAGTCAGATTTCAAGGTATTTTGCTTTATTTATACAATAGCTACTAATAGTACAAAAACTAGTACTAATTTCATCAGAGTTTTTTTAGGGGTAATGCAACTATGGCCGCACCAATGGAAGCAATGAGCAATGAAAACCGCGTTTTTCAACCACCAGTCGATTTTGCCAAAAATGCGGCAATTTCCGGGATGGCCGCCTATCAGAAATTATGTGCCGAGGCTGAGGCAGATTACGCGGGATTTTGGGCGCGCTTAGCAAGAGAAAATTTGTATTGGAAAAAACCTTTTACTACAGTTCTTGATGAGTCAAAAGCACCATTTTATAAATGGTTTGAAGATGGCTTAACCAACGCTTCTTATAACTGCCTCGATCGGAACATTGAAAAAGGTGATGGTAAAAAAACAGCGATTATTTTTGAAGCGGACGATAGTACTGTTACCAAAGTAAGTTACGAGGATTTACTCGGGCGGGTTTGCCAACTGGCTAATGCCTTACGCAAGATGGGAATTCAATCTGGCGATCGCGTCATTATTTATATGTCGATGTCCATTGAAGGCGTGATTGCAATGCAAGCCTGCGCACGAATTGGTGCAACCCACTCGGTGGTATTTGGCGGTTTCTCAGCAAAATCATTACAAGAGCGCATTGTTGATGTGGGCGCTGTCGCAGTGATTACTGCTGATGAGCAAATGCGCGGCGGTAAAGAGTTGCCTTTAAAAGTGATTGTTGACGAAGCATTAGCGCTGGGCGATTGTGAAAAAGTAAAAAATGTCATAGTTTATAAACGCACTGGCAGAACCATTCCTATGCAGGCTGGGCGCGATACTTGGTTGCATGATGCGATGGCCGGCCAACCCACTAGCTGTGAGCCTGAATGGGTTAGTGCAGAACATCCTTTGTTTGTTCTTTACACCTCGGGCTCCACTGGGAAACCCAAAGGCGTTCAACACTCTACTGGTGGTTATTTATTGTGGGCAATTCTCACCATGAAATGGACTTTTGACATTAAGCCAAATGATATTTTTTGGTGTACCGCTGATATCGGTTGGGTGACAGGACATTCTTATATTACCTATGGCCCCTTAGCGGTAGGTGCGACTGAGATAGTGTTTGAGGGCGTCCCCACTTATCCCAATGCCGGCCGTTTTTGGGAAATGATTCAAAAACATAAAGTTAGTATTTTTTATACTGCTCCAACTGCAATTCGCTCTTTAATTAAAGCAGCAAGCGTTGACGAGAAAATACATCCGAATAAATATGACTTATCCTCACTACGCTTATTGGGCTCTGTTGGTGAGCCGATTAATCCTGAGGCATGGATGTGGTACTACGAACAAGTCGGTGGTTCGCGTTGTCCCATTGCAGACACCTTCTGGCAAACTGAAACCGGGGGCCATATGATTTCTCCGCTGCCCGGAGCTACACCCATGGTACCTGGTTCATGCACTTTGCCATTGCCCGGCATTATGGCGGCGATTGTGGATGAGGCTGGTCATGATGTACCCAATGGCCACGGTGGAATTTTGGTTGTAAAACGGCCGTGGCCCGCAATGATTCGGACCATTTGGGGCGACCCCGACCGTTTTGTCAAAGCCTACTTCCCTGAAGAATTGGGTGGTACCTTGTATTTAGCTGGCGATGGCGCGATACGCCATAAAGAGACGACCTACTTCACTATTACCGGACGGATTGATGACGTGCTTAATGTGTCTGGTCACCGCATGGGCACGATGGAGATTGAATCTTGCTTAGTGGCTAACCCCTTAGTTGCCGAAGCTGCAGTCGTAGGGCGCCCCGATGAAATGACCGGTGAAGCCATTTGCGCTTTCGTAGTGCTCAAGGGTGGCAGGCCGACTGGTGACCAAGCCAAAATGATTGCGACTGAGCTACGTAATTGGGTTGGCAAAGAAATTGGGCCGATAGCTAAACCAAAAGATGTGCGTTTTGGCGATAATTTACCTAAAACTCGCTCGGGCAAAATTATGCGTCGCTTACTCAGGGTGATTGCGAAAGGAGAGGAGATTACCCAAGATACCTCGACTTTAGAAAATCCGGCTATTTTGGATCAGCTAAAAGAGCCGATATAAAGGCAGAAGATCAGGCAAGAAGTGCCATCCATTCTCTTGGGATTCCGATAAGCGTATAGAATTACGGGTTCCGGAGAGATGGATGAGCGGTTTAAGTCACACGCCTGGAAAGCGTGCGTAGGGTTAAACCTACCGCGGGTTCGAATCCCGCTCTCTCCGCCAACAGCCCATAAATTTTAAAGCGGTAATTCACACATCATTCACCTGTGAGCTTGAAGTAGCAACTTATTTTCCTCACTCTAACAATGTTAAGGTGACAGCGCACCCCCCTTAACGCTTTGCCGTAACCAAGACCCCACCGTACCCCCACTAGCCTAAATCGACCACTTCACTAAGCCAACCTATACATAGTATTTTGCTCAGGGGGTGCAAATTCCCAAGATCATCTGAAAGGACTTTCAGATGCAACACCTCCCCCTTCAATATTTCAAAGCAAAAAAAGGTGGTGATATTTTTCTAATTATTTAATATTTTGGTGTAGGCCCTTGGCTAATCTAGTGAAATTCCGTCTTTTTATTCTCTTTAACCTATACTAGGATTTAGTCGTGGATTTACCATATTTCATAAAAATGATAACTAATGGAGGTTATATGAAGGTTAGATTACTGATACTAGCTGTTGGATTAATTAGCCTTACAGCACCATCTTTTGCTCAGTCTAAATTTGAAGGCTTTTATGGTCAGGTCGGCGTTGGCTTTGAAGGCATTAATCCTAGCCTGACAAACTCTCCCTTGGTAATTAGCGGAGCTAATACTGGCACCATTCCCCTTTCTACTTCTGCTAGTACAACATCAGGGGCTACCGGAAATGTCGCCGTTGGTTATACCGCCGCAGTTAATAAGGACTTCACTTTAGCCCTTGGGGTTGAGTACTATCCCGTGAATAGTCAGTCGGGTAACTTCTCTGCCACCGCACTTGGTAATACTTTTAATGGTACCTACCAAAAACAAAATGTCTATAACATTTACCTAGCCCCGGGTATGAATATCGGTAAGGATGGTTTGGGATATTTCAAAGTTGGCTACACGGGCAGTTCGGTTAAATATACTTTACAAAGTGACACCTCGACCGACACCTTAACAGGTTATTCATTAGGCCTTGGCTATAAACAATTCTTTATGGGTAATTGGTATGGCTTTGGTGAAGTTAACTACTTTACTTATGGAAATTTAACCTCTACTAGCAAAGCCCAAGTTAGCGGAACAGCAGCGTCTCTTTCAACCACCTTTAGTGCCAATGTCTATAACCTATTAGTAGGTATTGGCTATAAGTTTTAGTAAACAAATAGTTAAAGGATAAATCATGCCTATCTATTGAACTAGTCTGTTAGCTTGGCGGAGGATAAATTGATAAAGACTTTTTTAGCGTTGCTCGTTATTGTTACGCTGGGAACACAGCTCGTATCTTGCGGAGATAACAATAGTACTTCATCTTGCTCTGAATCTGGTCCCTATGCCTGTCAAACAGGAGCTACAGAACCCCTATATACCTATCAATGGGCCTTAAATGCTGCGCAAAGTTTCTTTGCTGGATTTCCCCTTGTTGCCGATGGTTTTACAGATTTAAATGTTGAGGCAGTACATAAGCTAGGCATTAAAGGGCAAGGCATCAATGTCATGGTCTTGGATGATGGGATGGAGATCAATCATATTGATCTGAAAGCCAATATCAATCCGGCAATGACATGGAATTTTGAAACCGGCACTTCCGATTCAACGCCTTCAAATCCAGACGATGCCCATGGCACTAATGTTGCCGGGATGATTGCAGCCGCCCAAAATGGGATTGGTGTCATGGGAATCGCCCCTAGAGCTACGCTGGGCGGAGCAAGATTCGTGGGTTTTGTGACTACTACAAATAATATCCTTGACGCTTACGGTGGCGCAGAATGGTCAAAGGATACGGATGTATTTAATGCGTCCTTTGGAAGTGTACCACCATTACCACTAAATTTCGGACGTTCGTCATGGCTTGAGAGCTTGCCGAATTTGCGGGGCGGCAAAGGTGCTGTGGTGGTTAAGTCTGCGGGCAATGCGTACGAGGATTATGAGAATACCAGACTCAGAATCACTTACAATTGCCCACAATTTCAATACGGCAACTCTTTCTATCGCCTTGTCAGTTGTGTAAATCCATCTTCTGATACCGAGAGGCTTACTTTCCCGGTCATTGTCACTGCAGCGGCTAATGCCATGGGTTACAAATCAAGCTATTCCTCGGCAGGCTCAGTGATCTGGATTACAGGGCTTGGTGGAGAGGATTCGTCAATTGGTAATTACGGTGAGGCAGGTAGCGCAGCCAATAAGCAGGGGCCACAGATTTATTCTACGGATTTAATGGGCTGTGAGCGAGGCGATAGCAAGAATGGGTTGTCTGCAGTTGATACTGCTCAATTCATGATTGGTGGCTCGCCCATTAATAAAGAAAAAAACCCAAATTGTGATTTTGATCAAATGAACGGCACTTCATCTGCAGCACCCACTGTTACCGGAGTTGTAGCATTAATGTTAAGCGCTAATCCAAATTTGGGTTGGCGAGATGTGCGCGATATTTTGCGAAAAACAGCACGGCTTATCGATGTTGATTACGGCAATCAAGGGTATCGCAATCATCAGGTCAATTTGACATTAAACCCGACGATTTCAAATCAAACCAGTAAGGAATTGGTTGATGGACAAACCTCAGCCAGAATTGACTATGGTTGGCAAAAGAACCAAGCCGGAATTTACTATTCGAATTGGTATGGATTTGGACTAGTCAATGCTAGGGCAGCGGTTGAAATGGCTAGGAACTATACAAGCTACAAGCCTTCCGCCTTAGTTCAACCAGAATGGAAAAGTGTTGAGATTATTAGTGCAGTGGAGTACGGAAAAGTCAAAAAGTTGGGGCAATTTAGGACATCAACAGAAGGCGCCATCGATATGGTGCAACTTCAGATGCAAGCAGTAGGAAGCGCGGAGGTTTGTATGGGCAGCGCTGGTATTTTCTTAAAGTCGCCTCAAGGTACCGTCTCTATTCTAAGCACACCCTACAACATGTTTTATGACGACACAGGCGATCCAAAAGATAAGCGGGACGGTGGCAAGATTAGCTCACAGACTCTTTATGCTTTAGGCTCATATGCGTTTTATGGCGAAAACCCTAAAGGCGATTGGACGGTGTACGCAGTGAGCGGCACACCATTAGCAGATTCCGAATGCGCACCCAATCCACAGCTTGCTATGGAATATCGTATCTATAACGCAGAATAAATCGGGAATTTAATATCATGCACAAAATAATAATAATCGCTACTGCAATTGGTTTGAGTTTTTCTGGCTTGGTTTTTGCTCAAAGTAAATATGAACTAGGCACAAAATTAAGCCCTGCAGAGATTAGTGCCTTAGGTAATTTAAAATCGTTTAGTGTGAGTTCGGGCACATCTTCTGCGTCTGCGGTTGCTGCTGCTAATCAGAATGACCCGACCCGCAAGATCAGTGCAGCAGGATCTATTTCAGCACGTCAGGCAACCTATCGTATTGTGTCGGCCAGTAGTGGTGGCGGTGGCTATGTCATCGATGATCGGGGTCAAGTTGGCAAATGCGATGGAGTAGTGCTTATTTCAGGTATTGCTACTGATCTAGCCAAGAAGGCTTTCGATCCGTATCAAGCTTCAATTGTTTCAGTTAAAGTTTATGACAACTTAAAGATTGTCTCAGCCACATTTTCTAATTTAGCTGAAGCTGCAAATGCGAGAAACGAATTAGCAACTAAGCTTACAGGTGCTACAGTAAGCTTGCCAGTTATTTTTGACGTGCCTCAATTACATTAGATAATATTATCAACATTCCACCTGTAGGATTTATAGTAGGGCGTCGATTAAAGCTTAAAAAACGCTATTTTTTTTGACCGAGGTAAGCGCTTGAGGGCTATTTCTGCTTTTGAGGCGCTGGAGCGGTCAGGATGGGGTTGACTGGCGAGCAAAATCACTGGTCTGCGGGAGCGGGTATACCGAGCACCAAGTCCTAAATTATGGGCCTCTAAGCGATGCTCAAGGCGATTGGTGATGCCGGCATAGTAGGTTTCATCGCTACACTCTAAGAGGTAGACATACCAAGAAAAATGGGTAGTTTTAGGCATATTTCAGCTTGCAATTAGGGGATTTGCCCTTATATTCTCATATGATATTAATTTTTGTCGCTTTAAGGTAAATCATGAGAATCGATAAATTAACTAGTAAATTTCAGGAGGCGCTCAACGAGGCGCAAAGCATTGCTTTATCGAAAGATAATCAATACATTGAGCCAGCGCATTTGCTCATGGCCATGTTACGCGAGCGAGATGGCGCAGCAAGAAGCTTATTAACCCGCGCTGGAGTCAATGTTGCCGGATTAGAAAAAGCGACTCAAAAAATCATTGATGGTTTTCCGGAAGTGCAGGGGACTAATGGAGAAGTGCAGGTTGGCCGTGATTTATCGGGCTGGCTCAATCTCACTGAAAAAGAAGCGAATAAGCGCGGCGATCAATTTATTGCTGGCGAACTTTTTTTATTGGTGATTGCTGATGATAAGGGTCCGTTAGGCAAAGCTGCTCGCGAAAATGGTTTAACCCGTAAAGCCTTAGAAGCCGCAATTGATGTAGTCCGAGGAGGAGAGTCTGTGAATAGTGCCGATGCTGAAGGTCAACGTGAAGCCTTAAAAAAATATACCTTAGATTTAACTGAGCGAGCTCGTCTTGGCAAACTTGACCCAGTAATTGGGCGCGATGATGAGATTCGTCGCACGATTCAAATTTTGCAACGCCGCGGCAAAAATAATCCCGTCTTAATAGGCGAGCCAGGCGTAGGTAAGACTGCCATTGTTGAGGGCTTGGCACAGCGTATTGTCAATGGTGAAGTTCCAGAAACTTTAAAAAATAAACGCGTATTAGTGTTAGATATGGCTTTGTTATTAGCTGGCGCTAAATATCGTGGTGAATTTGAAGAACGTTTGAAGGCTGTGCTAAATGATGTTGCCAAGGATGAAGGTAATACCATTATCTTCATCGACGAAATTCATACGATGGTAGGAGCAGGCAAGGCCGATGGGGCAATGGACGCAGGCAATATGCTTAAACCGGCTTTAGCGCGCGGTGAATTGCATTGCATTGGCGCAACTACCCTCGATGAATACCGTAAATACATTGAGAAAGATGCTGCATTAGAGCGTCGCTTCCAAAAAGTGATGGTGGATGAGCCAAGTGTTGAGGCAACGATTGCAATTTTGCGCGGCTTACAAGAGCGTTATGAATTGCATCATGGTATTGAAATTACCGATCCCGCCATTGTTGCTGCGGCTGAGTTGTCACATCGGTATATTACCGACCGTTTCTTGCCAGACAAGGCCATCGATTTAATCGATGAGGCAGGCTCACGCATTCGTATGGAAATCGACTCCAAACCAGAGGTAATGGATAAATTAGAGCGCCGCCTGATTCAGCTCAAAATTGAACGCGAAGCGGTGAAGAAGGAAAAAGATGAGGCATCCAAAAAGCGCCTAGATTTGATTGAAGAAGAAATCAAACGTTTGGGCGCTGAATATGCCGATTTAGAAGAGATTTGGAAGGCCGAAAAGGGAGCAGTTTTAGGCGCCGCTACCCTGAAAGAGGAAATTGAAAAGATTAAAGCGGAAATTACGAAACTGCAGCGTGAAGGTAAATTAGAGCAAGTGGCCGAGCTGCAGTATGGCAAATTGCCCGAGTTAGAGCTAAAGCTAAAGTCCGCCGCAGCAGCAGAGGCAAAGGGCGATAAAGACGGCGTAGTTAAAAATAAACTCCTACGTACACAGGTTGGCGCTGAAGAAATTGCTGAAGTTGTCTCGCGCGCTACTGGCATTCCCGTATCGAAGATGATGCAAGGTGAGCGCGATAAATTATTAAAAATGGAAGAGTTATTACACAATCGCGTCGTGGGCCAGGAAGAAGCGATTCGAGCTGTCTCTGATGCCATTCGTCGTTCACGTGCAGGTTTATCAGAAGAGAATAGGCCCTATGGGTCATTCTTATTTTTAGGCCCCACCGGCGTAGGCAAAACCGAGCTCTGTAAAGCACTAGCGGGTTTCTTGTTTGATAGTGAAGATCATTTAATTCGGATTGATATGAGTGAGTTCATGGAAAAACACAGTGTGGCCCGCTTAATTGGTGCGCCCCCTGGCTATGTGGGTTACGAAGAGGGCGGCTACCTTACCGAGCAAGTAAGACGCAAGCCCTATAGCGTGATTTTGTTTGATGAAATTGAGAAAGCCCACCCTGATGTATTCAATGTACTGTTACAGGTATTGGATGATGGTCGCTTAACTGATGGGCAAGGCAGAACGGTTGACTTTAAAAATACCGTGATTGTGATGACAAGTAATATTGGCTCGCATTTAATTCAATCGATGTCCAGCGAAGGTAAAAAACAAGCAGCCATCAAAGAAGCTGTCTTTGGTGAATTGAAAAATCATTTCCGCCCTGAGTTTCTGAATCGCATCGATGAAATTGTGGTGTTCCATGGACTTGATAAAAAGAACATTGCTTCCATTGCCAAGATTCTCTTGAAAAACTTAGCCGATCGCTTGGCAAAGGTTGATATGCAACTAGAGGTGAGTGACGCCGCCTTAGATAAGATTGCTGAAGTAGGTTTTGACCCAGTCTATGGTGCGCGACCATTAAAGCGGGCCATTCAACAATACATTGAGAACCCAGTTTCAAAAATGATTTTGGAAGGCACCTTTGGACCGAAGGACGTAGTGCCAGTGGATGTCGATAAAAAAGGTGAATTTAGCTTTAAGCGGCAAGTGCATTAAGCTTGATGGTGCCATTTCATCATATGGAATGGCATTTCCCTGGCTAAAATGCAGCGCAACAAACTTGCTCGAATTTATTTCAAGCACTGAATTATCATTTCATATAGTGAATTAATAACTGTAAGTTATTGATAATGTTGGCTTAAATATTTTTATATTCTGTTGTTATAAGGCTTGCAACTTGGCTTGTAATCTCTACACTCTTATATAAGACATAAGACTGATTTTATTTATCCAAGGAGAGCATGATGAGTACACGCAAAGCAGAGGCAGCAGCAATTCAAAAGGATTGGGATACCAACCCTCGTTGGCAGGGTATTAAGCGTGGCTATACCGCTGATGATGTCGTGCGTTTACGTGGCTCACTCAAAATTGAACACACCCTCGCGAAGACTGGTGCTGAGAAATTATGGAATCTAGTTAATAACGAAGCCTATGTCAGTACTTTGGGGGCATTAACTGGCGGCCAGGCCATGCAACAAGTGAAGGCAGGCATTAAAGCCATTTACCTATCAGGTTGGCAAGTAGCTGCCGATAATAATTCGTATGCAGCGATGTATCCAGACCAGTCTTTATACCCAGTTGATTCGGTACCCAAAGTCGTAGAACGCATTAATAACACCTTTGAGCGGGCTGATCAGATTCAGTGGTCAAAGGGAATTAATCCTGGCGATCCGGGTTATATCGATTACTATGCGCCGATTGTTGCCGACGCTGAAGCTGGTTTTGGTGGCGTGTTAAATGCTTATGAATTAAGTAAGGCCTTAATTAAAAGTGGTGCAGCCGCCGTCCATTTTGAAGATCAATTATCGTCAGTGAAGAAGTGCGGACACTTAGGTGGCAAAGTTTTATTGCCCACTCAAGAATCAGTTCAAAAACTGATTTCAGCGCGCTTGGCAGCCGATGTGATGGGTACGCCAACAATTATTTTGGCGCGTACTGATGCTGAAGCAGCCGATTTAATTACTTCTGACTACGATGAAAATGATCAACCCTTCCTAACTGGTGAACGTACGCCTGAAGGCTTTTATAAAACCCGCAAAGGCTTAGATCAAGCAATATCCCGAGGTTTAGCTTACGCTGCCTATGCCGATATGGTGTGGTGTGAAACAGGTACGCCCGATTTGGATTTTGCCCGTAAGTTTGCTGAAGCGGTGCGGGCTAAATTCCCCGGAAAAATGTTGGCCTACAACTGTTCACCTTCATTTAACTGGAAAAAGAATTTAGATGACGCGACAATTGCCAAGTTCCAACGCGAGTTGGGTGCAATGGGTTATAAGTACCAATTTATAACCTTAGCTGGCATTCATTCGATGTGGTACAACATGTTTGATTTAGCACAAGACTACGCAACCCGCGGCATGACAGCGTATGTAGAAAAAGTACAAGAACCAGAATTTGCTGCGCGTGAGCGGGGTTATACCTTCGTCTCACATCAGCAAGAAGTGGGTACAGGCTATTTCGATGATGTAACAACGGTCATTCAGGGTGGAAAGTCTTCGGTAACCGCTTTAACAGGCTCAACCGAAGAAGAGCAATTTCACTAAATTTAGCTTCCTAAAGTAAGCGCAAATACCATAAAAGCGCCTAAAGTTGTTGTGATGGCGCTCAAGAAACCTTACAAGGGTGACTTGAGCGCCTTTTTCTATTACATTCTTAGTTATGGCTAATTGCAACTTATGTGAACAAGACGGCGGTATCGTCATCTGGAGTGGTGATGATTGCCGCGTAGTGCAGGTAGCAGACCCTGATTTGCCTGGTTTATGCCGTGTGATTTGGAATCGCCACGTCGCTGAAATGACCGACTTAAGTTATTCCGAACGGGAAATTTTGATGACCATTGTATTTGCCGTTGAAGAAGCAATGCGTCAGGTGATGCAACCAAACAAAGTTAATTTAGCATCATTAGGCAATCAAGTGCCTCATTTGCACTGGCATATTATTCCGCGTTATGAGGATGATCCATTTTTCCCTGACTCTGTTTGGTCGCAGCGTAAGCGGGGTGAAAAAAATAATCCGCTTTTAGTTAGACAGCAATTGGCTTTACAACTACCTAAAATGATTCGCGAAACGATCGCTAATTTGCACTAGTTAAGCAATCCCGATACTACCCCTCTCTATGCGAGTAATTGTTTAGCGATGGCCTTGGCAAATACCAATGCATGCGGGTTATCGCCATGAATACACAGCGTATCTGCCTGCAATTGAATAGTAGTACCATCGATCGTTTGCACGGTTCCTTGGTGGGCCATCGCGATAGCCTGTGCTAGCGCTTCAGCTTCATCCGATAGTACCGCGCGAGGATTACTACGAGGAACTAATAAGCCGCTAGCTAAGTAACGTCGATCGGCAAAGACTTCTTGCCACAAGGGCACTTTAAATTCTGCGGCTGCTTGTACAAAACAACTTGATGCTAGGCCATACAAGATGATGTCGTCACCAAGATCATGGACAGCTCTAGCAATACCACGCGCTAGTTCGAGATCTTTAGCTGCTTGAGTATACAAAGCACCATGCGGCTTAACATGATGCAACTTAGCCCCAGCAGCGAGCACAAATGCCTGCAACGCCCCGGTTTGGTACATCACAAAATCGTAGGCATCTTCAGCTGTAATGGCCATTTCGCGTCGCCCAAAACCATTTAAATCTGGTAGACCAGGATGAGCGCCAATGCGCACATTTTTTTCGACTGCTGCCGTCACTAAATTACGCATTCGCCGCGCATCACCAGCATGCCAACCACAGGCAATGTTGGTCGAGCTAATATAGTTCAGCAATTCTAGGTCATGGCCCATATTCCATACGCCATAGCCTTCGCCCATGTCACTATTCAGATCAATTTTTTTATTCATGGTTTGCCTCCAAGAGCTATTTTAATTGCTGCAAGCGTCGTTTGTAGCTCTTCATCAGCATGTAAGTTTATTGCATCTGCTTCATTTAAGGTAACTGGGTTCAAGCGAATCTGCTGCCCAGGCTTTAACTGAGCTAATTTAGTTTGGGCACTACGAATAACTTCAGCAAGACGGGGATAACCCCCAGTCGTTTGGTGCTCAGCCATCATGATAATGGGCTCACCAGATGCAGGTAATTGCACGGTGCCTAGCATCATGCCTTGCGAAGCAATTTCAGGAAAAGGTATTTTCAAAGCAAAGTCACCTTGTAGGCGCATCCCCATTCGGTTACTTTGGGGGGAAATAGTCCAGACTGTCTGCCAGAATAGCGCTTGCTCCTTTTTACTCAGTTGTTGCAAATGTAGCCCTGGTAAAGCATCAATTACAGCAATTTTTTGATTAGCGATATAGGGTGATTGGATCGACCATTTGGGATAGTGCTGCGGCTTGGATTGATCAACTAAGGCCTGCAGCGCATGCTCCATATCAACTTGAGACGACTGTATTAAGCTCAGAACGTCGCCTTTCTGCAGTCTTTTAGGGCCAATATTGGCACTTAAGTAGGAGCCCTTACGACCGAGAATTGTTGGCGTATCGATGCCGCCACGAATAGCCAAGATCAGCCGGTAGCCTGATGCAATTTCAGCAAATTCGACTCTTGAGCCCGCCTTGATCGAAATGGGACGGTTACCGGGAGTGAGTTGTCCATTAATTTTTACCTCACAGATACCACCAATCCAAGCGATGATGGCTGCGTTGTGAAAAATAAGGCGGGGTCCAATGGAAGTAATTTCCAGTACAGCAGTATCGGGAGCATTACCAACTAAAGCATTCGCCAACTGCATGGCGGCTTGATCTACAGAACCACCAGGACTTACAGCCCAATGCATCAAACCATATCGAGGAGCATCTTGAATCGTGGTGAGCGTGCCGGAATTCATGATTTCAAGATCAATTGGCTTGGGTTCATGACTTTGCACAAGGGCAATGTTGTGTTTGTTAGCAGTCGCCTCTACCGCCTCAATTTCTAGCAGTTCAGCAAAGGTAATTTCTTCAATCTGGATCTGATCGCCAGGCATGAAGAGCCCGGGAGGATTACGATTGACATCAAATAAGGTCTCGGGGCACTTACCAATTAAATTCCAACCACCTGGTGTAGCTTGGGGATAAATTGCTGTTTGCAAGCCGGCAATAGCGATTGAACCAGCAGGAACTGCAGCACGAGGCGACTTCAGCCGTGGTAATTTAAGTTGCGGATTTAAGCCACTGCAATATGCAAAGCCAGGCATAAAACCGACAATATCGACCGTAAAATTAGACTGCTGATGTAATTCAATGAACTCACGCGTAGTTAATTTGCATTGCGCTGCACTGGTTACTAAATCAGGCGCTACGCGCTCGTCATAACAAATTCGAATGGTATGTACTTGATTGTTTGTTGGTGGTTTATTTTCCAGTGTGGGCAAAAAATTTTGCAATAAAAGATCCATTTCGAGTTTGGCAAGGGCTCGCACCTCCTCGGGAGCGCGCTGCTTAAAGTGATAGCGAATGAGTAGAGTTTCGATACCTGGAATAATATCAAGTGCCCACTCAGGATGATTTTTAAAGAGCGTCTGGGTGAGTGCATGCACCGCTTTAATGGGTGTGCTGGTCTGTGAACAATCCAGCAAAAGACAGCTATCTCCCAGATTAAAATAGGGAATCGATGCAGCAGTATGATTGACTTGGTTTTTATTTACCGAGACCATTATCTAAACTCAGGAAAAAATTAGTGGCTAATTGCGCTACTTTATTTCTTTTTGCATCACTTGATCTGGCAACCAAGTAACCAATTCAGGCCAAATCGTAATTAAGCCCACTGCAATGACCATCATCATGAAAAAAGGAAAGGATACCTTAGCAATATAGTTACTATCTTTGCCTGTCATACTTTGCAGCACAAAAAGATTAAAACCGACTGGTGGGGTTACTTCGGCAATTTCCACTAAGAGCACAATAAAAATCCCAAACCAGACTAAATCAAAGCCAGCAAGTTGCACCATTGGTAATACCGTTACTGTAGTCAGTGCAATCATTGAAATGCCATCCAGCGCAGTGCCCAATAAAATATAAATCACAGTTAATACTGCAATCAGCGCCCAAGGACTTAAATGTAAGCTCGCCACCCATTCAGCTAGGCCGCGTGGGATGCCGGTATAACTCATGACGATCGATAAAAATGAGGTTGCACCCAACACAAACATAATCATTGCGGTTAAGCGGGTTGCCGACAAAAGGCTCTCCCAAAAGTTTTTCCAGGTGAGGCTTTTACCCAGCGCAGCTAAAATTAGCGAGCCAACGACTCCGTAGGCTGCAGCTTCTGTGGCTGTTGCGTAGCCCTTTAACATGACCCAAGTAATGAAAACAATTAGTGCTGTACACGGCAACAGCTGACCAATTGAATGGATGCGTTGGCGCAGAGAATATTTTTCAGCCTTTGGTGTTTTAGTCGGGTTGAGCAGTGCCCAAACGACAATGTAGCCAGAGAACAAAAGCATCAAAATCGCCGCAGGAATAAAGCCCGCTAAAAAAATTCGGATGATGGATTGATCGGCTGCGACAGCATAGACCACCATGATGATTGAGGGTGGAATCAAAATACCGAGTGTGCCCGCACAGGATAATGAGCCCAAAGTAATTTTTGGGTCATATCCGCGCTTGGTTAATTCAGGTAAGGCCGATTTAGCAATCGTGGCGCATGTTGCTGCAGATGAGCCTGAGACTGAGCCAAAAATACCGCAGCCTAAAATATTCACATGCATAAGTCTGCCAGGTAGCCAATTAAGCCAAGGCGCCAAACCAGTGAACATTTGCTCTGAGAGCTTGGTGCGAAATAAAATTTCGCCCATCCATACAAATAAGGGTAAAGCGGCCAGAGTATAGGAGGAGCTCGAATTCCACCAAGCATTGGCTAAATTAATCATGGTGTCTTTGTTGGAAAAAAGCCCCAAACCAATCCAGGCGGTAATGGCTACGCCAGCCGGAATCCAAATACCCATCATCAATAACACGGTCATCAGCACCAACAGCAAAAGCGCGATAGTGACAATGCTCACAAGGTTTCTCCAAAATCACCAGCTGCTAAACGCTCTTCTTGGAGCGCTTGATAACGTGGTTTCTGATGTCGCAGAACACGGATTAACTCATCTATTACGGCAAGTGTAAAAATAAGACTACCGATTGCGACAAAAATTTGCGGGATCCACAAAGGCACCACAATTTGACCTTGTGAGACATCGTCAAATGCCCAGCTTTGATACGTAAATAAAGTAAATGCGCTGAGCGCAAAAAGACAAAATCCTAATAAGAAGAGCAACGAGATCCACTCCATACGCCAACGCCACAAGGGGTTAAGGCGATTCAACATAATTTCGACACGCACAATACCGCCATGCTGAAAGGTTTGCGCCAAAATGAGAAAGGCAGAGGCGGCGCAGAGCCAAGCGATCAGATCATCGGCGCCACGTAAATTAATACCAAATTCACGTGATAGTGACATCGCCATCATTAATGCGCCAACGGTCAAAATACACAAAGCCGCCAGTATGGCGGCTCCGTTAATAATGACATCAAGTAAGCGACCCAATCGAGTTCGTCTAGTCTCCGTCATACTCAATTGGGTTGGCTTAGGCGCATTATTTTTTAAAGGCAGTAATAATTTTTTGCCCTTCTTCGCCTGCAGCTCTAATCCATTCGGCCACCATAATGCGACCAACACGATCTAAATCATTTTTGAGTGCAGGAGAGGGTGGACCAACGATCATGCCATTTTTAGCCAAGATTTCTTTATCGCTCTTATTCTTCTTTTCTGATACATCCCAGCCCCGTTTTTGTGCCTCCGCACTTAATTTAACCAGAATCGCTTGAGTGGGTTTATCTAAAGAATCAAAATCTTTTTGATTAACCATAAGGATATTGTTTGGCAGCCATGCATCTACTTCATAGTAATACTTTAAGCTTTCCCAAACCTTAATATCCACGCCCGTTGCGCCAGAAGTCATCATGGCATTGACGGTACCTGTTGCTAATGCTTGGGCTAAATCTGCAACTTGCACAGTAATGGGTTGGGCACCGACTAATTCAGCGATCTTTGAAGTAGCAGGGTTATAGGCGCGCCATTTTAAGCCTTTGAGATCAGCACCCGTAGTGATAGGATTTTTAGAGTAAAGACCTTGGGGTGGCCAAGGAACTGCATAAAGAACTTTGATACCTTGTTTTTGTAAAGCTTTTTCAGTAGGTTCTTTTGATAAAGCCCAAAGCTTGGCTGCCTCTTTATAACTTGTCGCTAAAAACGGAATGGAGTCGACTCCAAAAATGGGATTTTCATTTGCTAAAGAAGAAATGAGAACTTCACCCATTTGCGCTTGACCCGTTTGAACTGCGCGCTTGATGCCATTGGCAGGAAAGAGTGAGCCGTTAGGATGAACCACAATTTTGAGTTTGCCATTAGTCGCTTTTTCAATATCAGCTGCTAATGCTTGTAAATTTTGGGTGTGGAAATTACTCACTGGGTAAGCGCTAGCTAAATCCCATTTAGTTTGCGCTTGGGTTAAGCCCAACGGCGCAATAAGTAATGCTGCTAAGCTAATTTTAAAAAACCATTGCAACGATTTCATGATTAAAGTCTCCTCTAGGGCGCCTATATTAAGCCGCGATTCAAAATAGTAACATTTTCACTGAGCCATTTGGCTAAATGAAGTGCACCAAATTAGGGTTTGCGAGAAATTGTTTAAAGTAAGTGCTGCAAGGCTAATGAATATGCTTGCGCATCAGGGTTTCCACCAAGACGCTGGGCCTCCCACATCACTTGACCAAGGCACTCCATGATTTGGTGTTGGGCTTCATGTTCTGAGCCCAATTTTTGCACTAAGCGTTGTTGAATGTCGCGAATCCCTGGCGGCTGATCGATGGAAATTTGCTCGCTAATCGATAAATGCATGGAAAGATGCAAAAAAGGATTAGTAACCCCACCTTCAGGTGTGTAGTCTTTCTGGAGTGCTGCTTCTGTATTACTCAAGAGGGAGTGGTATTCAGGATGTTGTGCAATCCATTGAGTAGCCAGCGTCTCCAAGGGCGTCAAGATTTGGCTTTGAGTTTGTTTTTGCCACGTTTCGCAAAAGAAGCGCCGTACTTCTTCTCGGCTTGGATTAAAGAGCGCCACGGATTTTTCCTTGACTCGTTTTATGGGGATATTGGCAGAGTGGCTCTACCAGACAATGCGCGCAATCGGGATTACGGGCTTTACAAATATAACGACCATGCAGAATGAGCCAGTGATGCGCATCGAGTAAAAATTCTTTTGGTACACGCTTGAGTAATTGTTGTTCAACGGCTTGCACATCTTTGCCAGGAGCTAAGCCAGTACGATTCGAGACTCGAAAAATATGGGTATCAACTGCAATAGTGGGTTCGCCAAACGCCGTATTGAGAATGACATTAGCCGTTTTTCTACCCACCCCAGGTAAAGCTTCAAGATCTGCGCGAACACGTGGCACTTCCCCAGCATGCCGATCAAGCAGTAGTTGGCAGGTCGCTTGCAAGTGTTTTCCTTTAGTGCGAAATAAGCCGATATGTTGTATGTAGGGCTGAACGCCGGCCTCACCCAAGGCTAGTATGGCTTGGGGTGTATTAGCTACCTTAAAGAGTTGGCGTGTACCTTTATTAACGGAAATATCAGTAGCCTGTGCTGACAACAATACGGCTACAAGCAGTTCAAAAGGCGAGCTATATTCAAGCTCAGTTTCTGGATGTGGATTGTTGTTTTTTAATTGCTGAAAAAATGTTTCGCGTTGCGTTCGATTCATCATGGGTTGCCAGCGGCCTTCGTTTGTTCTTGGGCACGTGCAATAGCAGCAGCAATGATGGCGCGTTTACGTTCAATTTCAGTGAGCTCAGCGCTAGACTGTGCCTTAGTTAAATCTAATTCAGCCAACTTTGCTTGCGCCTTTAAGCTGAGGCGCACTTGATTATCTTTTTGCTCGCGGTCTAAGCGTGTTTCCCTTTGGTAATAGCGGCTGTGGGCTAAATCAGCGAGGGGTTGTGACCAGGCGTCCCAACCTGTCCTTTCGCCAGTCACGTCTACCATGCTGATGCAATCGACTGGGCACGGTGGAATGCATAAATCACAGCCAGTACACCATTCGGTAAGTACCACGTGCATTTGTTTTGATGCGCCAACAATCGCATCGACAGGACAGGCTTGAATGCATAAGGTACAGCCAATACATTGTTCGGGATGAATGTATGCCACGGCACGCGGACGTTCTATGCCATTGACTGGATTTAGTTCGAGCTGCGGAAAGTGGGCTTG
Source organism: Polynucleobacter sp. IMCC 29146 (assembly GCF_021395195.1). Lineage (NCBI taxonomy): Bacteria > Pseudomonadati > Pseudomonadota > Betaproteobacteria > Burkholderiales > Burkholderiaceae > Polynucleobacter > Polynucleobacter sp. IMCC 29146. The sequence goes on from NZ_JAJVCR010000004.1 coordinate 250,356, forward strand.
AGGAAGATTGATTTCTAAAATACGAGTTAAGCGAGTAATACCTTCAGCACCCCCTGGCGGGCATTGATTGGGGGGAGCAGCCCCTGTAGACATCGCTTCTGCATAGCCACGACAATTTGGATAACTGCATTTAGTGCATTGGGTTTGTGGCAAGGCGTTTTCTAAAAGCGCTGCCAACTCCACTGCATTCATAGTGAGACAAGGGAGGGCAAGTTAAGCCAATTTAGCAGGCGCTTTGCTAGCACGTGGAGGTGTCGTACGACGGGTATCTTCATGTGCTCGAATAAAGGCTTGGATGCGTGGATAGACTTTTTCGCGCCAACGGCGGCCAGAAAAAATACCATAATGACCTGCCCCCGATACTTCATAGTGATCTTTTTGCTCCAGTGGAATGCCTTTACATAATTTATGTGCTGCTCGAGTTTGGCCGCTTCCAGATATGTCATCTAACTCGCCCTCAATCGTGAGAAGGGCTGTAGTTTTAATGTCTTCTGGCTTAACGCGTTTTCCGGCCACTTCCCACGTCCCATTAGGTAAAGCAAAGTCTTGAAAAACTGTCTTAATTGTGTCGAGGTAATACTTGGCATCCATATCTAAGACCGCGTTATATTCATCATAGAAATGAATGTGTTGCTTAGCATCTAATTCGTCACCACGCACCAAATTTTGGAAGTAATCCCAATGGGATTGCAGATGATTCTGTGGATTCATCGCAATAAAGCCAGAGTGCTGTAGGAAACCAGGATAGACACTACGTCCAACCCCCGGATTGGGTGGGGGTACTTTATATATGACATGACTCTTAAACCATTCATACGATTTTTTATCAGCCAATGAGTTCACCGCGGTAGGCGATTTACGTGCATCAATTGGTCCGCCCATCATAATCATTGACAGCGGCAATGGCTCACCTTGAGAAGCCATTAAAGCAACTGCTGCTAAGGTGGGTACGGTTGGTTGGCAAACTGAAATGACGTGTAGGTTTGCAACGCCAATATCACGCATAAAGTCTTGGATGTAATGAACATAGTCATCTAAACCAAACTCCCCTTCACTCAAGGGAACTTGGCGAGCATCGACCCAGTCGGTGATAAAGACCTGGTGATCTTGCAATAAAGTACGCACGGTGTCACGTAAAAGGGTGGAGTGATGGCCCGATAGCGGTGCAACCAATAAAATCGTCGGATCATGCTTCATCTGATTAATTACTTGCGCATCATCTGAATAGCGTTTGAATTGAATTAATTTGCAAAATGGTTTAGCAACTTTAGTGACTTCATGAATGACCACTTCGCTACCATAAGCATGCACGGAGCGGATACCAAATTCGGGCTTTTTATATTCTTTACCAAGTCGATAAAGCAATTCATAGCTGGCTGCTAAACGTTCAGATCCAGGGATTTTTGATAAGGGGTTCGATACATTCATGAAAGTATCGGCGGCCGCTTTGGCCCAAGAGCTCATCGGTAGTAAAAGCGCTTTTTGAAATTCGTACATTTGATAGAGCATAGGGCCTCCTGGCGACTAATATTAAGGCTTAGGCTGCTAAAACTTTAGCAATGGCTTGCGCTACTTTGTCAATATTTTTTGTATTGAGGGCGGCGACGCAAATACGGCCAGTGGATAAAGCATAAATACTATCTTCTACTTGCAGGCGATGAACTTGTTCAGGGGTAAGCCCTGAGTACGAGAACATACCCCGTTGCGTTTGAATGAAATCAAAGTTTTGTTTTACTCCGGCTGCCTTGAGTTTGGCAACAAGTTGAGTACGCATGGCCTTGATGCGCAGACGCATTTCCGCCAGCTCATCTTCCCACATTTTTCTTAACTCTGGTGAACTTAAAATGGTCGCAACGACTGCGCCACCATGGGTTGGCGGGTTTGAATAATTCGTCCGAATGACCCGTTTTAGTTGGGAGAGAACGCGTGCCGCTTCATCGCGACTTTGGGTGACGATTGAGATTGCTCCAACTCGTTCGCCATACAAGGAAAATGATTTTGAAAAGGAACTCGATACAAAAAATGACATGCCTGAATCAGCAAATAATCGTACCGCCAGCCCATCTTCTTCGATGCCGGCTGCAAAACCCTGATAGGCAATATCTAAAAATGGAATTAAGTCTCGTGTTTTAAAAATGGTGACCAGTTGTTGCCACTGCTCAAGCGTCAGATCGGCACCAGTAGGGTTATGACAGCAGGCATGCAAGACGACTGCAGTGCGTGGTGGGAAAGATTCAAGGGATTGCACCATGCCGGCAAAATCAACGCCACGGGTTTTGCTATCGAAGTAGGTGTACTCCAGCACTTTAAAGTTAGCCGACTCAAAAATACCGCGATGATTTTCCCAGGTCGGGGCACTAATTGCCGCTGGTACGTTGGGCTCTAAACGCTTAATAAATTCAGCTCCCACTCGGAGGGCGCCCGTACCGCCTAAACATGCTGCGGTGACCACTCGACCTTCTTTAAGGAGAGGGGAATCTGCGCCAAAGAGTAATTTTTGCACTTCGGAGTTGTAAGCTAGCGGACCCTCGATAGGAACATAACTCCGGGGGGTGCGTTTGGCTACGTGAGTGGCTTCTGCCTCAACGACTGCTTTAAGGACAGGTACTTTCCCCTCATCAGTGTAGTAAACACCGACGCCTAAATTGACTTTAGTGGGATTTTTATCGGCCGTATAGGCTTCGGTTGTGCCAAAAACAGGGTCTTTTGGGGCTAACTCAACAGAGGAAAACAGGGTCATTGGATCGCTATAGTTCGGGTTAAGGGCTCTGGGTAAGGGGGCAACAAAAACAAGTTTTCAAAGCATTTCGCCCAAATTGAAATAAAAACGGCAAAATCACCGTTTGTGCAAAATTTGTGTTGAAACGCTTCACAAATGAAATGATAGCTGAGATGCCCCCCAAGTTCCCTAAACCGCCTAAATTAGCCAAGCCAGAGCCTGAGAGCGCCTTGTTGCTGGAAAAAGGCAAAAGTATGGCATTTGTCGATGCCAGCCATGAGCTAGATCCCGCCAAGTTTGTGACTTTCCCCAATTCTCCCTATCAGTTGTATCAACCTTTTCCTCCTGCCGGCGATCAGCCTCAAGCAATTGAGGCGCTCGTGAGTGGTATCGAGGATGGCTTGTCATTTCAAACCTTATTGGGCGTTACTGGTTCGGGTAAAACTTTTACGATGGCCAATGTCATTGCCAGAATGGGGCGCCCAGCCATTGTGTTTGCACCCAATAAAACCTTAGCGGCGCAACTGTATAGTGAATTCCGCGAATTTTTCCCCCGCAACGCGGTGGAATACTTTGTTAGTTATTACGATTACTACCAGCCTGAAGCCTATGTTCCCCAGCGTGATTTATTTATTGAAAAAGATTCTTCAATAAATGAACATATTGAGCAGATGCGTTTGTCGGCAACCAAGAGTTTATTAGAGCGACGTGATGTCATCATTGTGGCAACAGTCTCGGCAATTTATGGCATTGGTAACCCAGGCGATTATCACAGTATGGTCATGACTTTGCGGCCTGGCGACAAAATGAGTCAACGCGATATCGTCACCCGCTTAATTGCGATGCAGTATGAGCGTAATGAGGTGGATTTTCAGCGGGGCGTATTTCGGGTCCGTGGCGACACGATTGATATCTTCCCGGCCGAACATAATGAACTAGCCGTGCGCATTGAGCTCTTTGATGATGTGGTTGAAAGCTTGCAGTTTTTTGACCCTTTAACCGGGCGTATAAAGCAAAAAATTCCGCGCTTTACGGTTTATCCAAGTTCTCATTATGTGACGCCGCGAGCGACTATTTTGAAAGCCATTGAGACAATTAAAGTCGAGCTACGTGAGCGTCTTGAAGAATTTGTGCAGGCAGGTAAGTTGGTTGAGACCCAAAGACTTGAGCAGCGCACGCGTTTTGACTTAGAAATGCTAAGCGAGTTGGGATTTTGCAAAGGTATTGAAAACTATTCGCGCCATCTATCTGGCGCTGCCCCGGGCGAAGCCCCACCTACCTTGGTAGATTATTTGCCGCCTGATGCACTCATGTTTTTAGATGAGAGCCATGTACTTATTGGCCAATTTAATGGTATGTATAACGGTGATCGCTCACGCAAACAAACTTTAGTGGAGTTTGGCTTTCGTTTGCCTTCAGCGCTAGATAACCGACCGTTGAAATTTCCTGAGTTTGAAACCAAGATGCGGCAAGCCATTTTTGTTTCGGCAACCCCAGCTGATTACGAAAAAGGCAAAACTGGACAAGTGGTTGAGCAGGTTGCTAGACCAACAGGATTGGTTGATCCCGAGATAGAAGTTTTACCAGCTAGCACACAAGTAGATGATTTATTAATGCAAATTTCGGCGCGCGTTAAAGTCGGCGAGCGAGTTTTAGTTACGGTATTAACGAAGCGCATGGCTGAGCAGTTAACCGATTATTTGGGGGATAACGGGGTCAAGGTGCGGTATGTGCATTCGGATATTGATACGGTAGAGCGGGTAGAAATTATTCGTGATTTGCGCTTAGGCGCTTTTGATGTGTTGGTGGGGATTAATTTATTACGCGAAGGCTTAGACATTCCTGAGGTGTCATTGGTAGCCATTTTGGATGCCGATAAAGAAGGTTTTTTGCGTTCTGAGCGTAGCTTGATACAAACAATTGGCCGAGCAGCCCGCAATATTCGGGGAAAGGCCATTTTGTACGCCGACAAAATGACCGATTCGATGCGTCGAGCTATTGGCGAAACCAATCGTCGCCGTGAAAAGCAGGTGGCCTTTAATGCCCTTCATGGGATTGAACCCAAGGGCGTGAGCAAGCGCATTAAAGATATTATTGATGGGGTTTATGACGTGAGTGAAAAGCGTAGTGAATATTTGGTCGCGGAAGAGCGAGCCCGCTATGAAAGCTTGAGTGAAAAGCAATTATCCTTAGAAATCAAGAGCTTAGAGAAGCAAATGAATGCAGAAGCCAAAAATCTAGAGTTTGAAAAGGCCGCTGCCACCCGCGATCGCTTAACTAAAGTGAAAGAAATGGCCTTTGGCGCCTTTTCTCATGATAGGCTTTAACTCTCTAGCCCTGTCTTAGTAAGAACGCCCTAGTAAAATAACCCTTTCAGTGAGAAGGCAAAGCTTGAGCAAATTAGTCGGGTATCTGCTAAACTTGAGTGGATTAGTCGGATATTATCCGTCCGGCTATGAGCTGTCCATAGCAACCCACAACATAGGTGATTTATGAGACTTACAACTAAAGGTCGTTTTGCAGTAACCGCGATGATTGATTTGGCTTTGCGTGAAGCGCACGGCCCTGTGACTTTGGCTGGCATCAGTCAACGACAGAAAATTTCGCTTTCTTATTTAGAGCAACTATTTGGTAAGTTGCGTCGCTTCAACATTGTTGAAAGTACGCGTGGACCCGGTGGCGGCTATACCTTGGCGCTGAAGGCCGAACAAATTAGTGTCGCCGATATTATTGTTGCAGTTGATGAGCCTCTAGATGCAACGCAATGCGGTGGCAAGGGCAATTGCCATAATGAAGAGGACCATCTGGGCCGTTGCATGACGCACGATCTATGGACTAACCTGAATGCCAAAATGGTTGAGTACCTGAATTCGGTTAGCTTGCGTGATCTGATGCAGCAACAAGAAGGTCGCGGAGTTGTCTTGCACGATTTGCGTGATAAGAAAATCAAGCTTAACGTGACTAAGCCCACCAAGCTAGCTCCTGCGCAAGCACTTAAAACCGAGGTTGCCCCCAAGCGACATATTGTGAATTCCGTTTTTAATTTAGCAGGACAAAATTAATAAACCCATAACTCACATTCAATTTATCTAACGCATACTATTTTTAGAACATATAAACGCCATGAATGCCCCAGAAAGTCGAGTTTTACAACCCGTTTCTTTGTTTAGTCCAAAGCACTTCCCAGTCTATATGGATTACTCAGCAACTACGCCGATTGATCCCCGTGTGGTTGACAAGATGCTGCCCTATTTGCGGGAGCAATTTGGGAATGCCGCGTCGCGTAGCCATGCATTTGGATGGGCTGCTGAAGAGGCGGTTGAAGAGGCGCGTGCTGAGGTAGCTAAGTTGGTTCATGCCGATCCGCGTGAAATTGTCTGGACTAGTGGCGCAACCGAAAGTATTAACTTAGCCCTAAAAGGTGCAGCCCATTTCTATCAAGAAAAAGGCAAGCACATCATTACGGTGAAAACGGAGCATAAGGCCACTTTAGATACCTGCCGTGAGCTTGAGCGCGAAGGCTTTGATGTTACCTATTTAGATGTTCTGCCCAGCGGGTTAATTGATTTTGCCCAATTAGAAGCAGCCATGCGTCCTGATACGATTTTGGTTTCGGTGATGTTTGTTAATAATGAAATTGGGGTGGTGCAAGACATTCCCCGCATTGGCGACTTAACGCGTTCACGCGGCATTATTTTGCATGTCGATGCGGCACAGGCAACTGGTAAGGTTGAAATTGATCTAGAGAAATTAAAGGTTGATTTAATGAGTTTCTCAGCCCATAAAACCTATGGACCTAAAGGAATGGGAGCCTTATTTGTGCGGCGTAAGCCCCGCGTGCGAATCGAGGCACAAATTCATGGCGGTGGACACGAGCGTGGCATGCGCTCTGGCACTTTACCCGTGCATCAAATTGTAGGCATGGGCGAGGCCTTTCGAATTGCGCGTATTGAAATGGTGGCAGAAAATAAACGTATTCGGGCTTTACGCGATCGTTTATTAGCAGGGCTGAAAGATATTGAGGAAGTGTATGTGAATGGCGATATGGATCAACGAGTTGCCCATAATTTAAATATTAGTTTTAATTATGTTGAAGGGGAATCGATGTTGATGGCCTTAAAAGATATTGCCATTTCTTCGGGTTCAGCTTGTACTTCAGCTTCGCTTGAGCCTTCCTATGTCTTACGTGCTCTTGGTCGTAATGATGAATTAGCCCATAGCTCAATACGTTTTACGATTGGTCGTTTTACCACTGCAGAAGAAGTTGATTTCACGATTCAATTAGTGAAAGAAAAAATTGCCCGTTTACGCGAACTTTCGCCCTTATGGGAAATGTTTAAAGACGGTATTGATATCAGCACCATTCAATGGGCTGCTCACTAATAAAGGAAATATCATGGCATATAGCGATAAAGTAATTGATCATTATGAAAATCCACGCAATGTGGGCTCGTTTACCAAGGGCGATGATCAAGTGGGCACAGGGATGGTTGGCGCGCCAGCATGCGGCGATGTGATGAAGCTACAAATTCGTGTAAATAAGCAGGGCATCATCGAAGATGCGAAGTTTAAGACTTATGGCTGTGGCTCGGCTATCGCCTCTTCATCTTTGGTAACCGAATGGGTTAAGGGAAAGACTTTAGACCAAGCGCTTGAAATTAAAAATTCCTTGATTGCTGAAGAATTGGCTTTACCTCCCGTTAAAATTCATTGCTCGATCTTAGCTGAAGATGCGATTAAAGCGGCTGTTAAAGATTACAAAGATAAACATCCCGCATAAGCAAGGTAAAAGTAAATGGCAATCACTCTCACTGAAAAAGCAGCAGCTCACGTCGCTCATAATATTGAAAAGCGCGGTAAAGGCTGCGGCTTGCGTTTAGGTGTGCGTACTACGGGTTGTTCGGGTTTGGCTTATGAGTTGGAGTACGTAGACGAAGCAGCGCCAGAAGATCAGATGTTTGAATCGAATGGCGTGAAGGTATTTGTAGATCCGAAGAGTTTGGCTTATATCGATGGTACCCAGCTTGATTTTGTGCGTGAGGGTTTGAACGAGGGGTTTAAGTTCCAAAATCCAAACGTAAAAGACGAGTGTGGTTGTGGCGAATCTTTCCGCGTCTGAAGATTACTTCCAGTTTTTTGGGCTAAATCCGCAATTCCAAGTGAATGTGGCTGAGCTTGATCGCGCCTATTTAGCTGTGCAAAAAGAGGTTCACCCTGATCGGCATGCCCGCGGTACCGAAAGTGAGCAACGGCTTGCCATGCAGTTAGCCACCTTAGCCAATACGGCATATCAAACTTTAAAAAATCCAATTCAGCGGGGACTTTACTTATGCGAATTACATGGAGTAAATGCTCAGCTTGAAACCAATACCGCAATGCCAGCAGCTTTTTTATTACAACAAATTGCTTGGCGAGAAAATTTAGAAGAGCACGAAGACAATTTAGCTGCATTAGCTATTTTGAGTCAAGAAGTGCGTTTATCGTATCAAGACACGATGGCTGAGCTTACTGAGGCAATTGATCGGGCAGGTAATTTTGTACGCGCAGCTGAGCTATTGCGTGGATTATTATTTATTGATAAATTTGCCACCGAGCTCGATGATGCAACTGCTGATTTAGCATAAGCGAGCATATTTTTAATTCAGTCTATTGACAATCAATTATGGCACTTTTACAAATCGCTGAACCTGGGATGTCGCTTGCACCGCATCAGCGGCGCATTGCCATTGGCATCGATTTGGGTACTACTAATTCCTTAGTGGCTTTGGTGCGAAATGCTTTGCCACAAATTTTAGTCGATACACAAGGGCGTGAATTATTGCCATCAGTCGTGCGTTATTTGCCGAATGGGCAAACTCAAGCGGGTTTCGAGGCCCTAGAGCACTTGATTACAGATCCTAAAAATACCATCGTGTCGGTTAAGCGCTATATGGGGCGAGGTTTGACTGATATAGCTCATTTAGAAAATGCTCCTTACGACTTTGTCGATCAACCTGGCATGCTCAAGTTGAGAACCATTGCAGGTGATAAAAGCCCGATTGAAGTATCGGCAGAAATTTTGGCAAGGTTACGGCAATTAGCAGAAGATTCTGTTGCTGAGCCCATTGTGGGTGCTGTCATTACGGTACCCGCCTATTTTGACGAGGCACAACGCCAAGCTACCAAGGATGCCGCTAAATTGGCTGGGCTTGAGGTGTTGCGCTTACTGAATGAGCCTACTGCAGCAGCGATTGCTTATGGTTTAGATAATGGTGCGGAAGGTGTTTATGCGGTCTACGATTTAGGCGGCGGTACTTTTGACATCTCGATTTTGCGCATGAGTAAAGGGGTCTTTGAGGTGCTTTCGACTGGTGGTGATACCGCCTTGGGTGGAGATGATTTTGATCAGCGCTTATTTTGTTGGGTTATTGAACAGGCTAAATTACCACCATTATCTTTGCATGATCAACGGGCACTCTTATTGGCTTGTAAAGCAGCAAAAGAGCATTTGAGTCATGCGGCTCTAACCAGAGTACATCTGAGATTAAGTGATGGCGCGGTGGTAAATGTGGGTGTGAGCCAAGCCCAATTTTTTGAAATGACCCAAAATTTAGTGAGTAAAACCTTAGTTGCTGTACGCAAAGCATTGCGTGACGCTGGCTTAAAAGCAGATGAAGTTAAAGGCGTGGTCATGGTAGGTGGAGCCACTAGGATGCCCAATGTGCAACGCGCCGTGGGCGAGCTATTTGGTACCGCGCCATTAAATAATTTAAATCCAGATCAAGTCGTAGCGCTAGGTGCTGCGATGCAAGCGGATTTATTAGCAGGCAATCAAACGAAAAATAACGAATGGTTATTGTTGGATGTCATTCCCTTATCTTTAGGGATTGAAACCATGGGGGGCTTAGTAGAGAAAATTATTCCCCGTAATACGCCAATACCCGTTGCGCGCGCCCAAGACTTTACAACTTTTAAAGATGGTCAAACTGCCCTATCTTTACATATCGTCCAGGGTGAGCGTGATTTGGTGCAAGATTGCCGCTCCTTAGGTCGCTTTGAATTGCGTGGCATTCCGCCGATGGTCGCGGGGGCAGCACGTATTCGGGTAACCTTTCAGGTTGATGCCGACGGTCTTTTAGCTGTGAGGGCGGTTGAGCAGGGCTCAGGCGCTCATGCGGCGATTGATATCAAACCCTCATATGGCCTAACAGACAGTGAAATTACGCGGATGCTACAAGATGGCTTTTCTTCAGCCAAAATTGACGTTCAAGCCCGCGCTTTACGTGAAGAGCAGGTTAGTGCGCAACGCCTGTTTGAGGCAATTGAAGCTGCGCTGATAAGCGATGGCGATTTATTATCTTCGACTGAGCGAGCTGCTCTGGAAGTGGAATTGCAACTCTTAAAAATAACAGCAAGCCAAGAGCTGAATAGCGATATTTTGCGTAAAGCCATTGATCGAGCAGCAAAGGCTAGTGATGGCTTCGCAGAAAAGCGAATGAATGCGAGCATTCAAAAAGCCCTTAAAGGCAAAAATGTTACTGAAATTTAAAAGGTCGCGATGACGCAAATTGTGGTTTTACCGCATAGTGAATATTGCCCAGCTGGTACAGTGATCGAAACTGTTCCTGGTACGAGTATTTGTGAAGCGCTATTGGAAAACGGCGTAGAAATTGAGCATGCTTGTGACATGGTTTGTGCTTGTACTACATGCCATGTGATCGTACGTGAAGGTCTTGATAGCTTGAATCCACCTGATGATAATGAAGACGATATGTTAGATCGGGCGTGGGGTTTAAGTAGTCAGTCCCGTTTATCGTGTCAGGCCATTGTGGGGCAAAAAGATTTAGTGATTGAGATACCTAAATACTCTATTAATCACGCTAAAGAAAACCACTAATTTTTATAGCTTTTTGGGCTTTTGCCAGTCGATTCACGAATGACTAAGTTAACTGGCGTTTTAATTTCTTTTGGTAGGCCATGAACGCCATTAATTTGTTCAACTAAATGCTTTGCTGCTTCTCGCCACATTGAATTTGCATTTACATGCATAGTGGTTAGGCTGGGCATGAGGTGACGCGAAAGCTCGAGATCATCAAAGCCCATGATAGATAATTTTTTAGGGACAGCGATCCCTTGTTTACTTGCCTCTAGTAAGGCGCCGAGGGCTAAAACGTCGTTACCACAAATAATGGCAGTCAATTTTGGCTCAATCCGTAGCAATTGCTTTAATGCATCGCGTGCTGCTTCAATGGTGTACGGGCATTCAATAATTAAGCTAGGCAATAAATCAATTTTATTTTTCTTTAAAAGACTGACGCTCCCTTTTACGCGATCGCGGGCGCGATCATTATTTGCGGTAATTCCCGCTATCATGCCAAATTTGATATGTCCTAAGTCCAATAAATGCTGGATACCGAGTTGAATCGCTTGCTGATTATCAAAGCCCGAACAAAATCCTGAAATTGGCGCCTTTAAAGCGCCAATATGAATATAGGGCACCCCCCGATTTTGTAATAGCCGCAGTGTTTCGAGTTGCTGACTAATGCCAAAAAAAGCCATGCCTTCAACACCACGTAGCAATAAATTATTAATTTGATTGGCTTCAATATAAGGGTCGTAGTTGCTGCTCGCCACTAGTAACTGGTAGTGCGACTCTAGCAGTTGTTCTTGGAAGGCAGCTAGACCTTGGGCAAAAATTGCATTATCTAAAGTTGGAACGATCATGCCAATCGTGCCTGAGCGGCGCAACATTAAAGAGCGGGCGCTTGCATTGGGTATATAGCCTAGTTTTTTAATTGTTTTTTCTATATGTTCTTTCAGCGCTGGACGTACAGCTTCGGGCTGATTTAAGGCACGCGAAATAGTTGCGGTAGAGACCCCCGCAGCTTTAGCCACATGGTTTATGGTGATCGACTTAGCCAGTTTTTTCATGCCAGACGTACGCTATTAGAAAGTACAAGTGAAGACGAGTATTAGGGAAAATACTAAGTAATTTATTAAGGAATAGAGCTAATTTATAGCATTTTTATGCTTAAAATGAAAGCGCTTACATTTATTTTCTATTTTTCTGTTTTTGGGGGTTGGCAAAATTTATAAAAAGTTGCTTAGGCCTATTTTATTTATAGCAGGTGTCTTAGTGGCTTGGTTCGCTTTGACTGAATGGTCTGGCTTGATCGCGCCGTTTCGTTTTCCATCGCCCACTGAAACTTGGAACTCTTTAAATATTATTACCTTTAAGGGGTATGGCGATGGCTTGCTTTATCAGCATATATTGCAGAGTGTCCTCTTGGTAACCTTAGGTTTTTTAGTGTCATCATCTTTAGGTGTTTTGTTGGGGATTTTGATGGGAGCTAATAAGCGCATTGAAGCTTTCGTCAATCCGATTTTTTTAACTCTACGACCCGTCCCGCCATTGGCTTGGATTCCTTTGGCAATTGTTTGGTTAGGCTTAGGCGATGCGGCCAAAATAATGGTGATTTTTATTGCCGCTTTTATTCCTGCAGTGATTAATACCTATACTGGGGTTCGCTCAATTGAGGTGCCGCAGCGTGAAGCAGCCGCAATGTTAGGCATCAAGCAATTAACCTATTACCGCGAAGTGATATTACCAGGGGCGCTCCCCATGATTTTTACAGGACTGCGCTTATCGTTGCAAGCCTCCTGGACAACCTTAGTAGCTGCTGAATTAATTGGCGCCACTTTTGGTCTGGGTTCGATTTTGCACCAAGCTGCGCAAGATATTTATCCAGGCATGATCTTAGTAGGCATGTTTACTGTGGCACTATGCGGCTGGTTAATGACCCTGATCTTAGCTAAAGCAGAGCGGTGGGCGATGCCTTGGAAGCCCGTATGAAAATGACTCAGTACCTAGGGCGAGGCGAGTGGTGGTTTTATACCATTGTCGGCCTGCTCTGTTTTTTTGGTTTTTGGTATGGAGTAGTGGCAGCCAATGTAACTCCTCGGCAATTTTTGCCTGCCCCTCATGAGGTTTTACTGACTTTTATTAAGCTACTTCATGAGCCCTTTTCTGGCTACACACTTTTAACCCATATTGTTTCTAGTTTTAAACGGTTTTTGTATGGTTTTTTATTAGCGGTGGCGATTGGCATTCCACTGGGTTTATTAATGGCGCTGTCTAAATGGGCTGATCGCATCATTACGCCATTTTTTGAAAGCATCCGCTTCGTTGCACCAATTGCCTGGATCCCATTTGCTGCTTTATGGTTTGGAACTGGTATAGGTGGACCGATCCTAATTATTTTTATGGGCGCATTCCCACCGGTCTTAATTAATACATATCGCGGCGCCCTCTATGTTGAGCCAAAATATATTGAAGCAGCCCGAATGTTGGGCTCGGGCAAAATTAGACTGATGACGCAGGTCCTTTTTCCTGCAGCCATTCCAGCGATTGTGGCTGGTTTACGTATTTCGACGGGAACGGGCTGGCAGGCAATGGTAGGCGCTGAGTTAATTGTCGCCTCTAGTGGCGTAGGCTACATGATGGTCAATGGCCAATCGAATATTCGTACCGATATTGTGATGAGTGGCATGATTGCGATTGGTTTAGTAGGTCTGGTGATTGATATTTTGTTACGTCAGGCTGAAAAATTTTCGACCCGTTACCAAGAGATTTGAGTTATGGCAAATATTGTTTTTGAAGACACCCAACGCAGTTTCAAGCAAAGCGGTAAAGAAGTATTAGCCGTTGGTGGAATTAATTTAACCGTAGCCGATAAAGAGTTTGTTGCCATAGTGGGACCGTCTGGTTGCGGTAAGACCACCTGTTTGCGCATGGTAGCGGGACTGGATATGCCTACTAAAGGCAAAGTCTTGGTAGGAGGCAAGGAAGTAAAAGGCCCTGGACCAGATCGCGCTGTGGTGTTTCAGCAATTTGCATTATTTCCTTGGAAAACAGTAGCAGAAAATATTCAATTTGGCCTTAGAGCAAATGGCGTCGATTCAGCCGAAAGAGCCATCAGAACTGCTGATGCAATTAAATTAATGGGCCTAGATGGCTATGAGCTCGCTTATCCACATCAATTATCTGGTGGCATGCAACAGCGAGTCGCCATTGCCCGAGCCTATGTTTTAAATCCTGAGGTATTGTTGATGGATGAGCCTTTCGGGGCGTTAGATGCACAGACCCGGGTAGTGATGCAAGAAGAATTAATTCGGCTGGCCCGTAAAAATCCCAAAACGGTTTTATTTATTACTCATGCGGTTGAGGAAGCAGTATATTTGGCTGACCGGGTCGTTGTTATGTCAAGGCATCCAGGATTAATTCGAGAGATTATCGACATTAAATCGATACGTGATGCTGAAAATTGGGATAGTCATTCACGGATTGAAGATGTGATGGATTTACCCTCTTTTGTGAAATTACGTAGTTCGATTTGGAGGTTGTTGCGGGAACATAATTTAGGCAGTGATCATTAATTTAAAAAGTAAACGGAGGAAGACAAAATGAAGTTGAAGAAAATTGCATTAGGCTTTACAGTGAGCATTATTGGTAGCACCTTGCTGACGGTGAGTACCTTATCGCAAGCGCAGACACCAAAACTAACTGAAATTAAAGTGAGTTATCAGCCTGCGGTTTATTGGGCCTTACCTTTTTATATTGCCAGCGAAAAAAATTGGTGGGCAGAAATGGGCCTTAAGCCCGAATTTAGTACCTTTCCAGCGGGTGTTCCGCAAATTGCTGCTTCGGCATCGAAATCGTGGGATGTTGGCGCTACAGGATCCGTTCCAGCTGTCCTTGGCTTTGTTCGCTTCGGCATTAAAACCATTGGTATCTCGAATGATGAGTCTGCGGGTAATGCGTTAGTAGCAACCGCTAAAGGGGCTGAGGCTTTTGCAAAAAATCCCCAGCAAGCACTTAAGGGTCAAGCAATTGTCTTAACTGGTAACTCCACCGGTGACTATGCGGTGCAATCTTGCTTAAAGAAATACGGCTTAAGTAAAACTGATGTCACTATTAAGAATATGGGTCAGGCGGAAATTATTTCTGCCATGTCTTCTGGAAATGCTGAATTTGGCGGCTTATGGGCACCAAATATTTATACCCTAGAAGAAAAGGCTGGCGGTAAAGTTCTTTGTAGCGGTAAAGAGGGGGGTGTAGTGGTTCCCGGGGCTTTAATTGCACGCGGCGATTACGCTAAAGAAAATCCCCAAATGGTTGCAAAATTTTTAGCAGTATATTTGCACACTTGGAAATGGATGAATGCTAATAAACCTCAAGCCATTGCTTTGATGAAGAAATTTTATGAGCAGGGCGGTGTAACAATTTCGGAAGCCTCGATGCGTAAAGAATTTGATACACGTCCGACTTTTGATCTGGCTGGTGAGCTTAAGGTGATGGATCGTGCTAAAGGGCCTTCATTAATGGATGATTGGTTCACAGCAATTGGCGCTTTCATGCTTGCCACTGGTGCAATTCAAGCAGTTCCGCCTGCTAGTGAATACATAACCGATGAGTATATGAAGATGGTTAATGCAGATAAAAAATTACGTGAGTTTGCCAATAACGCGAAATAATTTATCTTTTATCTTCACCAGATCAATATGGTGAAACGCTGAATTTGCTAATTTTGAAGCTAGGGTGTTGTTTGCCCTAGTTTTGAGATTAGTCTTATATTGATTTTTAAGGGTTTAGAAATGGCAATCCAGTTTTTAAAAAAAGCGAGCAAAACTCCAGAGACCGAAACATCCACAGCTCAAGAAGTGGCTCATGCCATGCTGACGCGCATTGAGCGGGAGGGCGAAGCGGCGGTAAGAGAGTATGCAGAGAAGTTAGATCATTGGACTGGTGAGATTGTAATGAGTGAAGCGGCCATTGCGGCCATTATTCAGACTGTGCCTGCTGAGGTTAAGCGCGACATCGACTTTGCGGTGAAGCAGGTGCATGATTTTGCCGTGGCCCAAAGAAAAAGTATTCAAGATTTTTCAACCCAATTACATCCAGGTGTTACTGCCGGCCAAAAGGTAATGCCAGTAAATGTAGTTGGTTGCTATGCGCCTGCTGGACGTTACGCTCATATTGCCTCAGCTTATATGACTGTAGCGACTGCAAAGGCGGCGGGAGTTAAAAATATTATTGCGTGTTCGAGTCCATTTCGTGGCGGCGGAATTCATCCCTATGTCTTGTATGCATTTAAAGCCGCTGGTGCTGATGTCATCATGACTTTGGGCGGTGTGCAGGCCATTGCCTCATTAGCCTTTGGACTTTTTACTGGAAAGCCGGCAGATGTAGTGGTGGGACCTGGCAATAAATTTGTGGCGGAAGCCAAACGCGCTTTGTTTGGCAAAGTCGGAATTGACGTGTTTGCAGGGCCATCGGAGATCGCCATCATTGCCGACGAAACTGCGGATCCAAACATTGTTGCGAGTGATCTGGTTGGTCAAGCAGAACATGGACATGAGTCACCCGCTTGGCTTTTTACCACTTCAGCGGTCTTAGCCAAGCAGGTCATGGAGTTGGTGCCACAAATGATTAATACCTTGCCTCCCATTGCTAAAGATGCGGCATCTTGCGCATGGCGCGATTACGGTGAAGTCATTTTGTGTGACTCTAAAGATGAGATGGTTTCCATCTCTGATCGCTATGCGAGTGAACACCTTGAGGTGCACGCACAAGAGCTTGATTGGTGGCTAGAGCATTTAACTTGCTATGGATCGCTTTTTCTTGGTGAAGAAACGACGGTTGCTTTCGGCGATAAAACGAGCGGCCCCAATCATGTTTTACCGACGAAAGGAGCGGCACGATATTCGGGTGGCTTGTCGGTACATAAGTTTATGAAAACCTTGACTTGGCAAACAATGACACGTGCCGCAAGTAAAGAGATGGCCTTAGTAACTGCACGTATTAGTCGCTTAGAAGGCATGGAAGCCCATGCCAGAACAGCCGATGACCGCTTGGCGAAATATTTTCCGGGCGAACAACATGATTTAGGGGTGCCTGTCGAATTATGAATCCCCTCGATCTCTTTTCTTTAAAAAATCGTACTGCGCTGATTACTGGTGGTAGCAGTGGAATTGGTGAGGCAATGGCGCAAGCATTTGGCCTAGCGGGCGCAGAAGTGATCTTGGTAGCACGGCGCGAGTCTTTATTAGTTGAGGCGGTCGCTAAATTAACTCAAGCGGGTATTAAGGCATCATATTATGTGGCCGATTTAGAAACCATTGCTGCTGCTGAAAAATTAGGTCGTACAGTTTTGGCTCAACATCCAACAGTTGATATTGTGGTGAATGCAGCTGGCATTAATTTACGGGAATCTTTTGAGCAGGTTTCAGCATCTACCTGGGAAAGACAAATTCATCTCCAGCTATCGGCACCATTTTTTCTCACTCAAGCTTTTGCTCCAAGTATGAAAGCGCAACATTGGGGCCGTATTATTAATATTGCTTCCTTGCAAAGCTATCGGGCATTTCCAAATAGCGCTCCCTATGGCGCTGCTAAGGGTGGTATTTTGCAATTAACGCGTGCCATTGCGCAAGAATGGTCTAAGCATGGCATTACTTGCAATGCCATAGGCCCAGGATTCTTTCCGACAGCCTTAACCGCACCTGTATTTGCTAATCCTGAATTAGTCCAATTACACGCTAGCCGCACTGCAGTCGGTAGAAATGGCAAATTAGAAGATTTATATGGCCTAGCCATTTTTCTTGCTAGCGATGCTTCTGCCTATTTAACTGGTCAAACCATCATGCTCGATGGTGGCTATACCTCAAGTTAGGATTTCCCATGAAAGCCTTGGTTTATACCCAGCCAAATGAAATTCAATTTCTAGAGCGCCCTTATCCAGAATTAGTGCCGCATGAAGTGGTATTAAAAATTGAATCTGTTGGGATTTGTGGCAGTGATATGCATGCCTTTCATGGCCACGACCCGCGGCGAAATCCTGGATTAGTGATGGGCCATGAATTTGCTGGAACGGTAGTCGAGAGTCTTGCTGCCGCTTTTCCTGTGGGAAAACGCGTAACAGGAAATCCCCTGATTACCTGTGGCACTTGTGAATATTGCTTGCAGGGCAGAAATAATTTATGCGCCAATCGTACGATGGTGGGTATGACCAGACCGGGCGCGTTTGCTGAATTTATGAGTATTCCCGCAAGCTCTTTAATTTCTTTGCCGGTGGATATGAATATTGATGCGGCAGCGTTAACTGAACCAGCTGCAACGGCAGTACATGCTATCAATTTATCGGTGAAGGCCTTACAGCGACCGATTCAAGAGGGGCGCGTACTGATTATCGGTGGTGGTGCTATTGGGATGTTAGCAGCACTGCTTCTAAAACATGATGGTGTGTTGTATTTAGATTTAGCTGAAGTGAATGCTTTGCGCAGAGCCTCAATTACTAAACAAGTGGCATGCAATACTTTTAATCCACTCGAAGTACCAGCGCAAGAAAATTATTATCATTTTGTGATGGACTGTGTTGGTAGTGCAGCAACACGCAAGTTGGCTCTTGCCAGTGTGAAGCCAGGTGGAGTGGTCATGCATGTCGGTCTACAAGATTGGGCTAGTGAAATCGATATGCGTAAACTCACGCTCGCAGAAATTACTTTACTAGGAACCTATACCTATTCCACCGTTGATTTACAGGCCACGGTGCAATTCCTCCATGATGGGGTGTTTGGCGACCTTAGTTGGCTAGAAAAACGGGGTTTACAAGAGGGCCCCCAAGCCTTTGCTGACCTTCATGCCGGTAAAACTGCCGCTGCAAAGGTATTACTTAAACCATTTTTGTAATTAATTTGCGATAATCTGCTTTATGTCTGAGCAAGCCTTGAAAGTTAAAGTTTGGCGTGGTGCTGAAACTGGCGAATTTGTCGAGTATTTAGTGCCGCGTAACCCCAATCAAACCGTTTTGGATGTGGTTACCTATATTCAACGTAAACTTGATCCTACATTGAGCTATCGCTTTGCTTGTCGAGTAGGAATGTGTGGTTCGTGTGCTATGACAGTTAACGGTAAAGCGCGTTGGACCTGTCGTACCCATGTCTCGCATATCGTCGATGGCGATAGCCTAGAAATTGCCCCCCTCAATAACTTGCCAGTGATTAAAGACCTTGCTACCGATATGCGCGAGTTTTTTACTAAATGGACTGATGCGCGCGGATTTTTTAAAGGTAATAAATCCCGTTTTGATGATTTTGCGACTGTGGTACCTGATTCCCCTGAGCGCCAGTTAGCGAATGCCGGTATTGAATGTATTGGCTGTGGAGTGTGTTACGCCTCTTGCGATGTGGTTGCCTTGCGTCCAGCCTATTTAGGGCCTGCAGCATTGAATCGGGCTTGGACATTAGTCAATGATGTGCGTGATACTTCGCAGCTCGAGCGCTTAAGAGCGGTAGCTGGGGATGCGGGTTGTCATGTCTGCCATACCCAAGGAGAATGTTCAGAGCGCTGCCCGAAGGCCCTAGAGCCTACTGCTGGCATTGCTGGCCTAAAGAAATTAGTTGGCCGTGCGGCGATGAAGGGAAGCCAGTGGGGCAAGCTCTAAACTTAAGCAAGGAGTTATCGATAGCTGGCGGGGTAAGGCAAGCTAAGCTCTGGTACCTGCAACGTATTAGCGCGATGGTTTTAGGTATCTGCGTTGCAATTCACCTAGCGATTATTTTTTATGCTATTCGAGGCGGTCTTACGGCAGGTGAAATTTTAGGGCGCACTCAAGGGAACTGGTTGTTCGCCATCTTTTATGAAATTTTTGTTTTAGCATGCTTTATTCATGCGCCCATTGGCCTAGCTAATATTCTGCAAGAACATTTTCCGCAGTCGAAATGGAGTATTTTTTTTGCTTGGTTATTAGCCGGATTAATTCTTGTTTTAGGTAGCGCAGCAGTATGGGGTTTGGCAGTAGGAGGCGCAAGCTAATGCAAAGTCGGCCAGTTGTTTCCTTCCGCTCTAAAACGCATCTTTCGTATTGGGCGTATTTATTACATCGCTTATCTGGCTTAGCTTTAGCTTTGTTTATTCCTCTCCATTTTTTTGTTTTATCTCAGTCCTTGCGAGGCCAGGCTGGTCTTGAGCAATATTTACGTCTGACAGAGATGCCTATCTTTAAAATTGGCGAATGGATTTTAGTGATGTTTTTAACTTTACATTTAACTGGCGGTATTCGTTTATTAATGATTGAGTTTGGTCCTTGGCGGGGCTTACGTAAAGGCTCTATTCAGTTGGGCATTATTTTGGCGATCGCCTGTGGCTTATTATTTTTATATCTTGGAAGCGAATAGTCTTTTATGCAAGTTGATCTTAAGGAAGTTGAAGAAGCCTGTAAGCAGCTATATATTCGCGCGCTCAAGATGCTGCCCGATGATATTAAGCAGGGCATAGCACAACTAAAAGCGATCGAGACCGATGCCCGCGCACAAGTCGTTTTACAAACGATGGTTACCAATATTCAAATTGCCGAGCGCGACGATAATTTGCTCTGTCAAGATACCGGTTTACCAATCTATAATGTGAAGATTGGCAGTAACGTACAGGTTGATGGCATGGCTTTAAAAGCGGCAATTCGACAAGGTTGTGAACGTGCCACCCGTGAATATCCACTGCGCTCTTCAGTGGTTCATCCAATCACTCGAAAAAACAACCATACCTCTTGCGGTATTGAAATGCCAGCAATTCATCTTGATTTTATGGCGGATGCGGAAAAATTGGTGATTGAAATGATTCCCAAGGGAAGCGGGTCAGAAAATAATTCCTTCTTGAAAATGGCGATTCCAGCTGAGGGCATGAAAGGTGTTAAAGCGTTTGTGATCGAGTGTGTGGTAGCCGCTGGTGGTAAAACTTGCCCACCAACCATTGTGGGTGTAGGGGTTGGTGGAACTTCAGACCAATGTGTAGCATTGGCAAAAAAAGCTGCGACTCGGCCATTGGGAACAGCCTGTAGTGATACTGACGGCGCTTTATTGGAAACTGAATTAAGCGCTGCGGTGAATCATTTGGGAGTTGGACCGCAAGGCTTAGGGGGGGATGCGACGGCATTTGCAGTGCAGGTTGAAGTAGCTGCAACCCATATTACGATGAATCCTGTAGCTGTAAATATGCAATGTCATTCAGCCCGTCGTGCGCGGGCTACTTTTACGCCAGCTGGTCTTGTATATGGGTATTAAACACTCGCAGGTTAGTTAATAATGGCCCATTACGAACTAGCTACTCCCGTTAGTGAAGCCGCGATTCGTCAGCTACGAATTAATGATACGGTGACGCTGCAAAATACGCTCTTCGGTATTCGCGATGCTACGCAAATTCATTTATTTGATCGGGGCCGAAAAACCCGTTTTGATTTACATGGTCATGCAGTTATTCATACTGCACCCAATGTTCGTAAGGTAGCAGTTAGCACAGAGTTTCCCGTAGGCTATGAACCTGTTTGCATTGGCACCACAACTTCAGATCGGATGGAGCGCTTCACCCAACCATTAATGGCAGAAAATGGCGTGCGCATCATCATTGGGAAAGGCGGTTTGCGTGAAAGCTCAGCAAAAGCCTTTATTGAATTTGGCGGCGTTTATCTTGCCATTATTGGGGGCACCGCTGCGCTAGAAACGACCTGGATTGAGCAAATTGAAGATGTCGATCTTGATGACTTAAATCCTGAGTCCTTATGGCGCTTTAAGATTCGTGATTTTGGCCCTTTATTAGTAGCGATGGATAGTTATGGTGGCAGCATCTATCAAAATGTTCAAAGCGAAGTAAATATTAATAAGCTAGCAGTATTGAAAAGTTTGGGAATTGATTCTTGATGAATGCCACTCTTCCATTGAAAATAATTGAAACCGATATTCTCATCTTAGGGTCAGGTGGTGCTGGTTTATTTGCCGCTTTGCATGCCCATCAAGCAAATCCGAATTTACAAATTACGATTGCCGTGAAGGGCTTATTGGGAAAATCCGGCTGTACCCGCATGGTTCAAGGCGGCTATAACGTTGCGCTAGCCGAAGGTGATTCGGTAGAGCGGCATTTTATGGATACGATCGAGGGTGGTAAATGGCTCTCAGACCAAGATTTAGCGTGGACTTTAGTCAGTACTGCGGTTGAACGTATTCATGAGTTAGAAAATGAGCTGGGATGTTTCTTTGATCGCAACCCCGACGGGACGATTCATCAAAAAGCCTTTGCTGGCCAAACTTTTGATCGTACGGTACATAAAGGTGACTTAACGGGTATTGAAATTATTAATCGTTTAGCTGAGCAGGTGTGGCAGCGCGGCATTCACCGCCTCGAAGAATATCGGGCTATCGAGTTAATTCGTAGTGCCGATGGGACATCGTTAGCGGGTGTATTGATGCTCGATATGCGTACTGGTGAATTTATCTTGGTGCGCGCGAAGGCAGTTTTGTTAGCCACTGGTGGCGGTCCTACTATGTATAAATACCACACACCTTCTGGTGACAAGAGTTGCGATGGTTTAGCTATGGCATTACGTGCTGGCCTTGAATTGCGCGATATGGAAATGGTGCAATTTCATCCTACCGGCTTGTTAGCTGGCCCAGGAACACGAATGACGGGGACGGTCTTAGAAGAAGGTTTAAGAGGCGCAGGCGGATATTTGTTAAATGGCAAGCAAGAGCGCTTTATGAGTAATTACGATTCTCGCAATGAACGGGCCACGCGGGATATTGTGTCACGGGCCATTAATACTGAAATTCGTTCAGGGCGCGCCACTCCGCACGGCGGGGTCTATATACAAATGAGCCACTTAGGGCCGGAGAATGTACGCAAACTATTTAAAGGCATGGTAGAGCGTTGCGCTGATAGTGGTTTTGATTTGGCGGGTGACTTAGTTGAGGTCGTACCAACTGCACATTACATGATGGGCGGTTTAGTCTTTAACGCCGATTGCAGCACTGCTTTGCCAGGCTTATTTGCGGCAGGTGAAGATACTGGCGGTGTTCACGGTGCCAATCGCTTGGGCGGCAATGGGGTGGCTAATTCCACTGTCTTTGGCGGTATTGCTGGCGAGACGATGGCGCAATATGTACTGGGTAAATCATTATTACCTTGCGATATGAATGCGGTAATCACCAGTATGAAAGAACACGAAGCCCCTTTAAGGCCAGTGCAGGGCAATATTGAATCGGTGCGCGATGCCTTGGCAGATTGTATGTGGAACGATGTGGGTATTTCGCGCAGCAAAGAAAGTCTATTGCAGGCGCGTACGCGATTAGATCAATTGGCTGCAGAATTAAATGACATTGGGGTAGGTAACGATTCTCGCGAGTTCAATTTGACTTGGCAAGATTGGCTAAATTTACGCAATTTAATTTTAGTGAGTCGCACTATTAATGAAGCTGCGATCGCTCGTGAAAATTCCCGAGGCTCGCATTATCGTGAAGACTTCCCAGAAGCGGGTGATTTAGCAGGCTCTTATTACACTGTAGTTAATCTACGCCAGGGCCAACTCAATATTGAAAATCGCCAGGTGATGTTTACGCGTGTTCAACCTGGCGAAACTATCTTATTAGAAGCTTAAATTAGAGGCGTAATTCAGCTAAGCTTTATACAAATAAATGAATCAGCTTAGCTGAAAGGGTTAATCAAAATTATTGCGCCTGAATATTGCGGGCTTTAATTACCTTATCCCAAGTAGCCGACTCGGCCTTAATTAGCGCCTCAAGTTCTTTTGGCTTAGTTAGAAAACCAACATAACCATTTTGCTCTAGGCTAGCCTGCATTGCTTCAGACTCTAGGGCCTTGCCGGTGGCATTGTAAATCTTTTCAAGAATTACATTCGGTGTGCCCATGGGTGCAGCTAAGGCAAACCAACCATTATTTTCAAATCCAGGTACACCAGCCTCTGCAACGGTAGGCACATTAGGCAATTGTTTCATGCGCGCTTTGCTAGTGACACCAAATGCTTTAACTTGTCCGGATTTAACAAAACCATTGGTTGCTGGAAAATTTCCCAGCATAAAATCAATTTGCCCAGCAATGAGGTCGTTCATTGCTAACGCTTCACCCTTGTAAGGAATATGCGTAGCAGGAATGCCGGCAGCATAAATAAAATTTTCACCTGCCATATGTACTTGGCTGCCAATTCCTGCTGAACCAAAATTTAAGTTCTTCGTTTTAGCTAGCGCAATTAATTCTTTGACATTATTGACTGGTAATTTGGGATTGACGGCCAAGACCATGGGGCCGCCAGCAACCGTCGTGATGTAAGTTAAGTCTTTCGCATAGTCAACTGGCATTTTTTTATATAAAAATGGATTAACAGTCATCATGCTGCCTGAAGCCAAAATCAGGGTATAGCCATCGGCCGGAGCTTTTGCTGCTGCTTCAGCGCCAATATTACCGCCCGCGCCAGCCCGATTCTCAATAATGACATTTTGTTTCAGGACGATGGAGAGTTGTTGCGCCAAAGCCCTACCCAAAATATCTGTCGTTCCCCCTGGGGCGAATGGAATAATTAACTTGATCGGCTTATCGGGCCAACTTTGCGCTTGGCCTAAAGGCCCATAGCTGAGTAAAAAAATTCCGCCAAACAGCGTAAAGATAAAAGCAAGCTGTGTACGAAGTTTGCTAAGTAGTTGATTTAACAGCATTTTGATGTCTCCATGAGGATAAATTATATTAATACCTTTTTATTTTCTTACTTTTTAACACTTACAGTAACTATGAACTATATCCTTAGGTATTGCAAGTGATCTAAATCATCTATATGATTTAGATATGTCAATTATTTTTATCTCCGAGTTTATTTCTAGCCAAGCCTTGGCAGCCCTGAAAACCCACCATCAAGTCCATTATGAGCCGGAGAGCTATCAACAGCCCGCAACTTTAATTGCTTCACTGCAGCATGTTGAGGGATTAATTGTGCGTAATCTGACTCAAGTGAATGCTGAATTATTAGCTGCTGCACCAAACTTAAAGGTGGTAGGGCGCTTAGGGGTGGGTCTAGAAAACATTGATTTACCTGCTTGCGCTGCGCGCAATATCAAGGTCATACCTGCAACTGGAGCAAATGCTGAATCGGTTGCTGAATACGTGCTGGGGGCAGCTATTGCTTTGGGCCGTGGTTTTTTACCAGCTACCGAGCAAACCCTTGCAGGGAAGTGGCCGCGGCCACGTTTTTCTGTTTGCCACGAATTGGCAGGCAAAACGCTAGGTATTGTGGGATTTGGCAGTATTGGTAGGGTGGTATTTCATAAGGCGCATGCCTTTGGCTTTCAATGTGTGGCGTACGATCCGATGTTAACGGGAGCTGCGGTTGAAATTGGGCAGCAGGCTATCCCTTTATTACCCCTGAATGATTTGCTTGCTAGTAGTGATGTCATTAGTTTGCATTTACCACTTTTGCCCGCTACCAAAAATTTGTTTTCTCATGCAACCTTGGGCTTGATGAAGCAAGGCGCTTTACTCATTAATACCGCGCGCGGCGGTATTGTCGATGAACTCGCTTTGGCTGAACATTTGCGCTCGGGAAAATTAGGCGGCGCTGCACTCGATGTCTTTGAGGGCGAGCCTGCCAAAAATTTAAGCCATTTTTCCAGCTTAGAAAATCTCATTTTAAGCCCGCATATTGCTGGCGTGACAGTGGAAAGTAATGAGCGGGTGAGCCAATTGATTGCTACTGAAGTTAACCAATTTTTTCGGTCTTTGGCGATATGAAACTTACTTTTCAGCAAATCGTTGATTTAGCCTCTTCAGGTTTGCAAGCGGCGGGGATTGATGCTAAATCAGCATATGAAACTGCGCAATTTTTAGCTCTAGCTGAAGCCGATGGTCTAGCGTCCCATGGCCTAGCGCGCGTAGCGCAATATGCGGGGCATGCGAAGAGTGGACGGATTGCACTCAAGGCAAGTCCCCGAGTACAAATGTTCAAATCGGCGGCAGCTTTAGTTGATGCACGCGACGGCTTAGCTTTTCCTGCCTTACGCTTTGCCACTGACCTATCGGTTAACTTAGCTGCAAACTTTGGTATTGGTATAGTTGCTGTAACAAATAGCCATCATTTTGGCGTGGCAGGGCATTACACCGAGGCTGCGGCACGAGCTGGTTATATTTCATTATTATTTGGCAACACCCCTGCAGCGATGCCGATGGCAGGTGGAAGTAAGGCCATTTTTGGTACTAATCCCTTGGCCGCTGCTTTTCCTGTACTCAACAGCAATCCATTGGTCATCGATATGTCGCTCTCAGCAGTGGCGCGGGGTAAATTGTTGCTTGCAGCCAAAAAAGGCGAAGCGATACCCGCAGGTTGGGCGCTCACTGCTGATGGCAAGCCAACGACGGATCCGCAGGCCGGTTTACAAGGTTTAATGGTGCCTTTAGGTGGAGACAAAGGCGCTTTATTAGCACTTGTCATTGAGTTACTGGTAGTTGGCTTATCTGGCAGTCAATTTTCATACGAGGCTGATTCCTTTTTTAACGCTAAAGGCAATCGTCCGCGCCTTGGTCAGCTACTGATTACGATTGATCCCGGCCTTTCTGGCAAAGGTATTTTTCAAAGCCGCATGAACAATTTTCTTGCGCAAGTAGCACAAGATCGTGCCGTGCGCTTGCCAGGGCAGCGCCGTTTTAATTTACGTGCAGCAGCATTTTTAGTTGGAACCGAAGTACCCGATGCTTTACTGGAGGAAATTCAGGCTGGCATTCAGCAGTTGTGGAAGATTTAATAATTAAATGATTTTTAAAGGAGAAGTTGATGATACATTTCGTCGTGCATGAGCCAGGAGACGTCGTTGGCGTAGTGGTGGTTGAGGGTGTTAAAGCAGGTACCGACTTAACTGGTTGGGTGATGGATGGAGACAGCACTGTCACAATTAAATCTGAGAGCGATATTCCTATTGGGCACAAAATTGCCCTCCAAGATTTAAAGACCGGCGACACCATTATTAAATATGGGGTTGATATTGGTAAGGTGGTTGCGCCGATTAAAAAAGGCGAGCATACCCATGTTCAAAATGTAAAGACCAAGCGCTGGTAATTGATAAACGCCTGATCAGAGTAAAAGAAAGAGATAAAAAATGATGAATTTAAAAGACGCAAGTTTCATGGGTTATCGTCGTGAAAATGGCCGCATGGGTATTCGTAATCATGTCATCATCCTGCCTTTGGATGATTTGTCGAATGCTGCCTGCGAAGCGGTGGCTAACAATATTAAAGGGACGATTGCCATTCCCCATCCTTATGGTCGCTTGCAGTTTGGTGCCGATTTGGAATTGCATTTCCGTACCTTAATTGGCGCAGGCTGTAATCCGAATGTAGCAGGCGTGGTGGTAATTGGTATCGAGCCCCAATGGACTGGCAAAGTAGTTGAGGGTATTAAAAAATCGGGCAAACCAGTTGAAGGGTTTTGGATCGAGCGTAATGGCGATACGGCTACCATTGCTAGTGCGAGTAAAGCCGCCTATGCGATGATGAAGCATGCTTCTAAGCAACAGCGTGTCTCAGCGCCATTATCGGAGTTATGGGTTTCAACCAAATGCGGCGAATCGGATACCACTTCAGGTTGCGCTTCAAACCCAGCAGTAGGCAATGCTTTCGATAAATTATATGAAATTGGTTCAACGCTTGTGTTTGGTGAAACTACTGAATTAACTGGTGGTGAGCACTTGGTTGAGGCACGTTGCCGCACACCAGAAGTTAAAAAACAATTTCGCGCTATGTTCGATCGCTATCAAGATGTGATTGAGCGGAATAAAACCAGCGATTTATCGGATTCACAACCAACCAAAGGCAATATTGCTGGCGGCTTAACCACGATTGAAGAAAAAGCCTTAGGCAATATTCAGAAAATCGGTAAGAAATGCATTGTAGATGGCGTATTGGATAAAGCTGAAGTTCCAGCAATGAAGGGCTTGCATTTTATGGACTCTTCTTCAGCCGCTGCCGAAATGGTCACTTTATGTGCCGCTTCTGGTTTTGCAGCCCACTTGTTTCCTACTGGCCAAGGTAATGTAATTGGTAATCCAATTCTACCGGTGATTAAACTTTGCGCTAATCCAATGACAGTACGTACCATGTCAGAGCATATTGATGTTGATGTGTCGGGAATATTGCGGCGTGAAGAAACCTTAGATTCTGCGGGTGATAAATTATTAGATGCTTTAATGCGTACAGCTAATGGCGAATTAACGGCAGCAGAAATTTTAGGTCACCGTGAATTTGTGATGACGCGTTTATATGAATCTGCTTAAGCTATAACGGTATGAAGTCCCTGACCGCCTATCAAGAGGTGAAGCAAAAAATCACCGCTGATTTGGTCAGGGGCCGTTTTCCCATTGGGCAGGCCTTGCCGGCAGAAAAAGATTTGTCTCAAGAGTTTGATGTTTCGATTGGAACATTACGCAAGGCAGTCGATGAGTTAGTAGCCGAAGGAATTGTTATTCGGCGGCAAGGGAAGGGTACTTTTCAGGCCGAGCATGACTCGAAGCGTCAGCTGTATTATTTCTTTCATGTTGTGCGGCATGATGCCGATAAAAAAATTACTCCGCGCGTTGAGCTGGCCTCATTAAATAGCGCCTTAGCAAGTCGTGAGGAGGCAATGAAGCTGGACATTAAAGAGGGAACGCCCGTTTGGCGTATTGTCAATCGACTTTACCTAGAAGAGCAGTGCGTGATGATTGATCAAATTACGCTTGATAAAAAACGCTTTAAAAATTTAACCCGAACGATCTTTGAAAATCGCCAAGGCAGTATTTATCAGTTATACCAAGTGAAGTATGGCCAGTCGGTAGCGCGCACGCGTGAACGCTTAAGGGCTGGGTTAGCAGGCAAGCAATTTGCAAGTTGGCTAGAGTTAAAACCCCAATCGCCTGTAATTACGATTCGTCGAGTCGCTTTTAATTTACAAGATGAGCCGATTGAGTGGCGTATTTCAACCGTAAATACCACGCAGCATGAATACTTTAATGAGCTAGTAGTTTAGGGTCTACCGTTTAGTTTGATCTGCTAACTCTTGAGCCCAATTACTAATTGCAGTAACGACTAGCGCAGCTGCAGGGAGCTGACTGTCTTTGCTTGTATGAAGTTCCCAACTTAAGCGTTGTTTAAATGCGCTACGCATTTCTTCACCGATACCACAGCCCCAGACTTGAATTTTTGTTTGCTGGGTCCACGCCAAGACATGAAGTAAGTGGTCGAGCAAAAATGCTTCACCGTTAGCCTGCTGGGTTGCGCGATCCATTGGACAACCATCTGATAGCAGAATTATTTTTTTATCGTGAATAGCTGAGACGCTCTTAGCTATGCGATTTGTAGCCCAGAGCAAAGCTTCGCCATCTAAGCTCTCGCGATAGAGGTCGGGCTTTAATAGGGCGGCCATGCCTAAACGGGCCTTACGCCAACTGGTTTGATGATCTTTAAAAATCCAATGCGCACGTTCATTGAGGCGCCCTGGGTTTGCGCCAGAGCCTGCTTTTTGCCATTCTTTAAAAGGCCTGCCACCTTGCCAGGCCAGTGTGCTGTAGCCTAAGACTTCTGTAGCTACACCGGCAGACTCTAGTATTCGCACCATGACATCGATAAAACTAGCCAGTGCGAGACGCTGTGCTTTCATTGAGCCTGAGCAATCCAATAGAAAGGTAATTTGAGTGCGCGCCAGCGGTTTTGTAATCTGTTGCTTTTGGACGGGCGCTTGCAAAGGTGAAGAAATGACGCGAATGAGATGGCGACGATCGAGCAGTCCTTCATTGACTGTATTTTGCCACTGACTCAATTGGGGCTGAGCTAGGAGGGCAGTGTAGATCCGCATAAATTTCCCCCAAGGAATTTGCCAAGCCTGAATACACTGATCTATTTCAGTGCGATAACTGTGTAATTGCGCCATCCGCACCGCAGTTTCTGCCTTTATTTCAAGATCATAAGCAGAGTTATAAATGTGATACTGATTGAGTATTGCCTGAGTTTCTCTGAATTGGGCTTGTTTACTACTGCTAGTATGCGGTTTCTCGGTGATGCTAGTGTTAGTTTCCTGCGGTGGTAGCCAATCAATTAATAAAGCAGTCGTATTGGCCTGTTTGCGTTTTGACCGCAAGCTAGGTTGACTTTGATATTCGTTACGTACGAGCGTGCAGACCATAGCTACTAATAAGAGGGCCTGCTCTGCATAAGCTTCCTGTTGGGTTTGACAGGCTTTAAGTTGTTTAAGAATGGGGCCAGTATCTGTAGATAAGCCGGCACGGGTTGCCTCTACCGTATCTTGCATCAGTTGCGGTAACTCTTGATTATTCAGCCGCATCCAGACCATACTAAAAATAGCTAGTAAGAGTAAGCCAATGCTGCCTTCAGCTTGGCCCGATGTCATCCATTGGGTAAGCCAAGCAATAAATTGTTGACGTAAATTTTTTTTACTGCCAACTAAGTAATTAGGACAAATACTTTCTACCCGTATTTGTTCTAAAACTTCGAAAATAAAAGATCCCAATTGATCTTCTGGGCTCAGGGACCGATGTAAAGCATGATCGGAATACCGTAAACGCAAGGCAATTCCATCGAGTATGCCGCGCGCCTGAAACCACGATGGCTGCTGATGCTCTAAGAGCAGATGGGGCGCTAACTGGCCAAAAGGTTTGGCGGCTTGATACAGCTGCCAATTACGTATTTCTGTACTTAAATCGCCAGATAAGGAGCGGATAACTGCCGCGAATTGGTCTTGGCGCTGAAAATCATGATGCGATTGATTTTGCACAATTTAAATTTATTTAACTGTGTAACTCAGCATCAAAACAACGTTGATAGTACTCGGCTACTAGAGATTGCTCTTCAGCAGCGCATTTATTCAAAAATGCTAAACGAAAAGCCATCGACAAATCGTTAAAAATGCGCCAATTTTCAGCCCACGTAATTAATGTACGGGTAGACATGAGGGTTGATAAATCGCCTGCCGCAAAACCGTTACGCGTGAGACTTGCTAGGTGCACCATTGAGTCGACTACATTTTGCATGGGGTGAGAAGCCATTTCTGGTACGCGAGCTAAGACAATTTTAGCCTCTTGATCAGGCGAAAGATAATTGAGTGCAGCAACAATATCCCAGCGGTCCATTTGGCCATGGTTGAGCAATTGCGTGCCATGATATAAGCCATTCCAATTACCTAAGCCAACAGTATTGCTCGTCGCAAAAATACGAAACGCGGGGTGGGGTGCAATGACCCGATTTTGATCTAATAAAGTCAGCCGCCCTTCGCGCTCTAACATGCGCTGAATTACAAACATAACCTCGGGCTGCCCCGCATCGTATTCATCTAGCACCAACGCCATAGGGCGCTGTAAGGACCAAGGGATTAAGCCCTCCTGAAACTCGGTTACTTGTTTACCCTCACGGAGAGCAATCACATCTTTGCCAATTAAATCCATGCGGCTAATTTGGCCATCGAGATTAATTCGTAAACAAGGCCAATTGAGTCGCGCAGCAATTTGTTCAATATGGGTTGATTTCCCTGTGCCATGCATCCCCTGCAATAAAACCCGCCGATTAAAAGCAAATCCCGCCAGCACCGCCAGTGTGACGTCTGCATTCAGGCAGTAGGCTGGATCAATTGGGGGCACGAATTCATTCGGCTGACTGAAAGCGGGGACGACAAAATTAGCCCTCAATGCGCATTCAGGAAAGGCCTCTTTTGCTTCCACTTGCCGATCGGGTTGCAGTAGACTTAAATCTGCTAAAACACTGGGGCTGGACATGCTTCCTTCTCCAAAAGACCATCATCGAATCGATCCAAATTTCTACTCCAATATATTCCATATAATGGTTTAATCGCTTGACTTAAGCTAAAATCCCTGATTATTATGCAAATTATAGAACAAATTGTTCCATTTAATCGAATAGGAAATCATCCCCATGTCTAAAAATATGCCCAATTTAAGTAGTGGCCCCCACAAAATGACGCCCTCAGAGGCCTTTGTCGAGACGCTGGCTGCCAATGATGTCAAGGATATTTTTGGCATTATGGGCTCGGCATTTATGGATGCGATGGATATCTTTGCGCCTGCAGGCATTCGTTTAATTCCGGTAGTGCATGAGCAGGGTGCTGCGCATATGGCAGATGGCTATGCGCGAGTCAGCGGCAGGCATGGGGTAGTCATTGGTCAAAATGGCCCAGGCATTAGTAATTGCGTTACTGCAATTGCAGCAGCTTATTGGGCACACAGCCCCGTGGTGATTATTACCCCTGAGACCGGCACGATGGGAATGGGCTTAGGTGGCTTTCAGGAAGCGAACCAATTACCGATGTTTGAAGAGTTCACCAAATATCAAGGGCATGTGAATAATCCCAAGCGGATGGCTGAATTTACTGGGCGTTGTTTTGATCGGGCCATGTCGGAAATGGGGCCAACTCAACTCAATATTCCCCGCGATTATTTTTATGGTGAAATTGAAGTCGAGATTCCTCAGCCCAATCGCTTAGATCGTGGGCCCGGTGGAGAGACTAGCTTAGATGCTGCCGCCGAGCTTTTAGCAAATGCCAAGTTTCCCGTGATTATTTCGGGTGGTGGTGTGGTTATGGCCGATGGCGTTGAAGAATGTAAAGCCTTAGCTGAGCGCCTTGGTGCGCCGGTGGTGAATAGCTATTTACACAATGACTCCTTTCCTGCTAGTCATCCGCTGTGGTGTGGTCCTTTGGGATATCAAGGTTCTAAGGCGGCGATGAAATTAATTTCTCAGGCTGATGTGGTGGTGGCTTTAGGTTCACGCTTGGGCCCCTTTGGCACTTTGCCCCAGCATGGCATGGATTACTGGCCCAAGCATGCCAAGATTATTCAGATCGATGCAGACAATAAGATGCTGGGTTTAGTGAAGAAAATTTCCGTAGGTATTTGTGGCGATGCCAAAGCGGCAGCGATTGCCTTAAGTAAGCGTTTAGAAAAGAAAACCTTAGTAGCTGATGCCAATAAAGCAGAGCGGGCGAAAATCATTGCGGCCGAAAAGGCTGCGTGGGAAAAAGAATTAGACGCATGGACTCATGAAAAAGATGCCTTTAGCCTTGACATGATTGAAGAGCAGAAAAAAGAAAAGACACCGCTGGGCGGGGAATATTTACATCCACGTGAGGTACTGCGTGAATTAGAGAAAGCAATGCCCGCAGATGTGATGGTTTCAACCGATATTGGTAATATTAATTCGGTTGCCAACAGCTATTTACGCTTTGAAAAGCCACGCAGTTTTTTCGCGCCAATGAGTTTTGGTAACTGCGGCTACGCTCTGCCAACTATTATGGGCGCCAAAACTGCTGCGCCCAATCGCCCCGCAATTGCCTATGCTGGCGATGGTGCCTGGGCGATGAGTATGGTCGAAATCTTAACAGCGGTTAGGCACAACATACCTGTAACAGCAATCGTCTTTCATAATCGCCAGTGGGGAGCTGAAAAGAAAAATCAAGTCGATTTCTATAATCGGCGTTTTGTTGCGGGTGAATTGGAGAGCCCCAGTTTTGCTGAAATTGCTAAGTCGATGGGCGCCGAAGGTATTGTGGTCGATCGCTTAGATCAAGTAGGGCCAGCCCTAAAGCAAGCAATTGAGATGCAAATGAAGGAAGGGAAAACCTGCGTAATAGAAATTATGTGCACCCGTGAATTAGGTGATCCATTCCGTCGCGATGCTTTATCAAAACCGGTCCGTTTATTGGAAAAATACCAAGATTACGTGTAAGTTTAGCGGTATCGATGCAGGCTTAGCCCTTAAAAGCTAAGCTTTCTAGGGAGTTATCGCTTAGGGATATTCCCTAGGGTTAATAACCCTAGCTAGTGATACGATATTTACTGTTTCAGCGCGCCAAAAATTAAATAAAGGAGTTTCAATTGAATAAATCAGAATTAGTGGAAAAAATTGCCGCAGATGCCGAATTATCTAAAGCATCTGCCGACCGTGTTCTAAGTTCGGTTATCGACAATATTATTAAA
Organism: Polynucleobacter sp. IMCC 29146; assembly: GCF_021395195.1. NCBI lineage: Bacteria > Pseudomonadati > Pseudomonadota > Betaproteobacteria > Burkholderiales > Burkholderiaceae > Polynucleobacter > Polynucleobacter sp. IMCC 29146. The sequence goes on from NZ_JAJVCR010000004.1 coordinate 283,906, forward strand.
GCGGTTACTAAAGGTGGCGTAGTGCAACTGATTGGTTTTGGCACCTTTAAATCGGGTAAAAGAGCGGCTCGACTAGGGCGTAACCCTGCTACTGGTGCAGAAATTAAGATTCCCGCTGCGAAGACCGCCAAATTTTCAGCAGGTAAAGCATTTAAAGATGCGGTTAATAAGCGTAAGTAAATTTAAATTCTTAATAAAAAAACCGCCATCTGCTGGCGGTTTTTTTTAAGCTTTGTTTTAATGACAGCGTTAATTATTTTTATGAAACCCGTTGATAATATAAATTTTGCGGATGGTTTGCTTCAGCAAAAAACATCCAACGCTCCGCAATTAAACCGCTACAGTGAATGATAAAAGCGACCATGATCCAGCTATAGCTTTGTGCGGAAATAGCATATGCTAAGGCGATCATCGGGACAAAGTAGGCATTAAAGAAAATAATTTTTCGTAAATTACTGATTACTAAATTACTTTGCTGATGAAAAAATTCGCGGGTATTAAAGCTGCCACCCATTAAGCCCATGGAAGTTTGCCGAAGTTGAGGATTTTTAATTCCTGTAGCAGAATTTAAATTCGAAATAGGCTTTAGGCGTTGATTTCGGCGCCAAATCCATAACTTAATGTTGAGACAGGCGAAAAGTAAAATGAAACCAAAGCCCGCTAGAAGTGATGGCTCGATTGCTGGAATGACAGAGGGCCAAATAGCAATTAAGCTGGCGAATAAGAGCCAGCCCGATGTGAGGCCTAGCGCCATGAAATTAACCAAGGTTAGGGGGCTGGCCCACTCTTGAATAAAGCGAATGCATTGATAAATTTGCGCAGTACAAACCCACAAGGCAATAGCCAGAATAATTAGAGCAAGCCATAACCAAGTTGGTTGTTGCTGGTTAATTGTAAAGAGCCAAGCTAAGCCGGTAACGGCAATGAATAGGGGTAAAACTAGCACCTCACGAGAAAGCCATGAAGTACGCCACATTAGCATAGCCCGCCAAGCGCGCTCGGGGTGACCCAAGTGAAAAAATGAGGCTAGTAAGCTAATCAATAGTAGTGCTAAGGCTACTGGCAAAGCAAGCCAAGCAAGAAATTCACTCGGCAATATTACAGTGCGCAAATTGATAAGGGCAATAGAAATAATTAAACCTTGAGCCATTCCCGCTAAGGTAGTAAAAAAAATGAGAGAAAAATTAGGTTGCATTAGTTTTCATCCATTACAGCTTGAATGGTGTCCATAATTGAGCGGGGTAAATATTGATTGGCTGGTTGTGTTTCCCATTCGGGCATTAGCGAATATCCACCGCGTTCTTTAATGGCGATACTGGCTTCTGATAGGGGATCATGCACGTCACCAAAAATACGCGCACTGGTGGGGCAGGCTAATACACAGGCAGGTTTACGTTCACTTTCGGGCAAAGTTTTGCTATAGATGCGATCAACGCATAAAGTACATTTAGTCATTACCTGACGTTCTTCGTCGAGCTCGCGTGCGCCATATGGGCAGGCCCAAGCACAATATTTACAGCCAATGCATTTATCGTAATCAACTAAAACAATGCCATCTTCAGCCCGTTTATAACTTGCCCCAGTAGGGCATACAGGCACACAAGGGGGATCTTCACAATGCAAACACGACTTAGGAAAATGCACGGTTTCCATTTTTGGAAATGAACCCGCTTCATAGGTTTGTACGCGGTTAAAAAAAGTGCCAGTCGGATTTTCACCGTATGCATGCAAATCGGTTAACGGACCAGCTGAGCCTTGGGTATTCCACTCCTTGCAAGAGGTAACGCAAGCATGACAACCAACGCAAACATTTAAATCGATGACGAGGGCAAGTTGTTTATTGGTTTTCATTGAAACTCCCCAGCATTTTTTGCATTCTTACCTAAGGGCATACCAGGTACTGTGAAGGCTTTCACTTGTGGCCAAGTTTCTGCAGGTTCACTAGCATCGGCTAAAGCTAATTTGACCCGCACGTCATACCAACCTGCTTGACCTGTAATGGGATCGGAATTGCTGACAGTAAAGCCGCCTAAGGCCAATTCTTCGGTAATAAGATGGTTCAGTAGGAACCCTTTTTTTGACTCGTCGGCATTAGCAGCTAAGCTCCAAGCCGACTCTGCTTTGCCAATCGCATTCCAAGTCCAAACTGTGCCTGGGTCAACTGCTTCGGAATGGCGTGCCATGCATTTCACTTTGCCCCATTGCGATTCAATCCAAATCCAGGCGCCATCAGCAATGCCTTGATCGGTAGCCGTCTTGGTATTCACAAATAAATAATTATGGCTATGAATTTGCCTCAGCCATGCATTTTGGGAATCCCAAGAGTGATACATCGCCATGGGCCGTTGGGTAATTGCGTTTAAATTAAAAGTCGCTAAGTCCGTCACTTCTTCTTCGAGTGGGGGATACCAAAATGGTAAGGGATCAAAATATTTTTCAATCCGTTTTTTTAGATGCTCGGGGGGTTTGCGACCTGGGCGCTTACCTTGCGCTGCTAAACGAAATTTTTGCAAGATATCGGAATACACCGCAATCATAATCGGATCATTTTTTTGCCGGATCGCATTGGCTTTAGCAAAATCGAGGTAGCTACGATTCCAATTGCGCATGTAATGATGTTCTTCGGGCATGTGATATTGAAATACACAATTGTTATCGGCGTATTGTTGCCATTGATTTACATTCGGCTCGCCGCGCAAACTTTTCTCTCCATCTTTGCCGCGCCAGCCCGCTAAAAATCCAATGCCAGAATCAGGCGCGGTTTCAAAGCGGGTAATGAAATCGGTATAGCCAGTAAATTTACGTTGGCCATCTGCGGTTGTAAACGCAGGTAATTTCAGGCGGGAAGCCAATTCAACAAGCACCTCTTGAAAGGGCTTGCATTCTCCCATCGGCGCCAATACCGGAATACGGACTGAATCTACAGGCCCATCAAATTCCGAGATCGGACGATCGAGCATGCTCATCACGTCGTGACGCTCTAAATAAGTTGTATCGGGCAAAACTAGATCTGCAAAATCAACCATCTCCGACTGGAAGGCATCGCACACCACTAAGAAAGGAATTTTAAATTCACCATCAGTATTTTTCGAATTTAATAACTCACGCACTTGCATGGTATTCATGGTGGAATTCCACGACATATTAGCCATGAAAATCATCAGCGTATCGATGGTGTAGGGATCACCTTTAACTGCATTGGTAATCACGTTGTGCATTAAGCCATGTGCTGCTAAGGGGTGCTCCCAAGAATAGGCCTTATCTATGCGCAGGGGTTGCTCATTATTATCCAGCGCGAGGTCTTCAGGTTGGGTGGGCCAACCAAGCGGCGCTTTACCAAGCGGGGTATTAGGTTTGACATCAGCCTCAGAAGAGGGTGGTTTGACATTGGGCGGTACCTGTCTTGGATAGGGCGCCTTATGGCGAAAGCCACCTGGGCGATCGATGGTGCCTAGCAATGACATTAAGACGGCCAGCCCCCGGGTCGTTTGAAAACCATTTGAATGAGCCGAAAGACCGCGCATTGCATGAAATGCAACAGGGCGGCCAATCACTTTATCGTGCTCAACACCCCATACGTCAGTCCACTGAATCGGTAACTCGAAGGCTTGTTCGAAAGCGGCATGCGCCATTTCTTTAGCGAGCTGCCGAATCCGCTCAGCCGCAATACCCGTAATCGAGGCAGCCCACTCTGGCGTGGTATCAGCAACTTGACGACGCAGTAACTCAAATGCAGGCGCAACTTTTTTACCGGCATGAGGGCCTGCGCCCATGATGTATTCACCGCTGAGGGCAGGCGATACTCCAGCCTCAAAGCAAGGACGAGCACTATTGGTTTTTTCATCCCACACATATTTATTGTGCGGTAGATCTAGGTTAATTTGCTCGCTATCGGGATCATACAAAAATAGCCCCTCTTCTGGGCCAGAATCTAAACAAACCAATTGCCCTGAATTACTATAGCGCTGCAAAAATGGGGCATCGAACTTCTCCTCACGAATGAGCTCATGCATCAACGCCATAAATAAGGCGCCATCCGTACCAGGTTTAATGGGTATCCATTCATCGGCAATTGCTGAGTAACCTGTGCGCACTGGATTAATAGAAATAAAGCGGCCGCCGGCACGCTTAAATTTGGATAAAGCAATTTTCATCGGGTTGCTATGATGATCTTCAGCGGTGCCAATCATAATAAATAATTTAGCTCGATCTAAATCAGGACCACCAAATTCCCAAAAGCTACCGCCGATGGTGTAGATCATGCCTGCAGCCATATTGACAGAACAAAAGCCACCATGGGCGGCATAATTTGGCGTACCAAATTGACGCGCAAACAAACCGGTTAAGGCTTGCATCTGATCGCGGCCAGTAAACAGAGCAAATTTCTTTGGATCGGAAGCACGAATTTTTGCTAAGCGCTCGCTTAAGATTTCAAATACTTGCTCCCAACTAATCGGTTCAAAAGCACCTTCACCCCTAGCACTACCGGCTTTACGTAAGAGGGGCTGAGTAATGCGAGCAGGTGATTTTTGCTTCATGATTCCTGCTGAGCCCTTGGCGCAGATCACGCCCTTGTTTAAGGGGTGATCAGGATTACCATCGATGTAGACGAGTTCGCCCTCGCGCAGGTGGGCGCGAATACCGCAACGGCAGGCGCACATATAGCAAGTAGTTTTCTTAATTTCATCGATTGGCTGTTGCTGACCAATGGGATCGTGAACGGGGGCACTGGAAAAGAGTTTGAACATATTGTTTAGCTTTTGATAAATTAAAATCTAAGAGGTAGGATACACAAAATTGGCGAAGAATGTGGCTTTAAAAAAAGTCGGGCAATAAATGCGTTAAAAAAGCTAACTAGAGGCGGTGGATTCAACTACGAAGTGCAACTTTGAACAACTAAGCCTAGTGGCTAAGGATATCTTAGTATCCATAGCTTCTAGACCAGCAAGTCAAAGTAGCCATGACCTATCAACACCTTAGCCAAGAAGAACGATATCAGATT
>NZ_JAJVCR010000005.1:0-248701 GCF_021395195.1 Polynucleobacter sp. IMCC 29146
AGCCAGCATCGGCCCGTTTTAGGGCATCCATGATCTGACTGTCGGTAAATTTAGAACGTTTCATGCAGAACTCCTCTAATAGAGAAAATTCTACCTCTGAGTTCAGTTAACCTGCGGGGGGATTACCACCTCAGTTCATGGAGTTTAATCATGATTTTACTTTGCAGCCAAATTGATGACTTAAGCAGAAACTAAAATTCTTGCCTAAAATAAAAGGCCTTGCATCAATATTTAAACTTTTCACTAAACGCACTTAATATGAAACTCATTATCAGCCTTTTCATCGCGTTACTATGGGCAATATGCCCGCCTGCCTTAGCGCAGAGTTTCGATCATCAAGTCAAAGTGAATGTAAGCAATACTGGGGATTTATTTGAAATTAACGCCAGTTTTAAGACTCCATTAAATAATTGTGACGCTTATCGATATTTAACTGATTACGCTGCAGCCAAAAAAATTCCTGGCGTTCTTGAGTCAGAGGTAACACGTAAATCGGATTCAGTGGCCATTGTCAATCGCACGATTAGCCAATCAGTTCTATTTTTTTCGATCACTATCAAAACAACTATTGAATACACCGAGTTACCTTATGCAGGCGCAGATTTTAAGCAAATTGCTGGCGACGCTAAAATGTTTAAAGGCACTTGGCGCATAAAGCCAGAAGATACAGGAACCAATTTTATTTACCGCAGTATTATTGAGCCCAATACTATTGTGCCTAATTTTATCATTAGCAGTTATATTAAAAACGACCTACAGCAGCAATTCCTTGAAATTGCGAAGCATTCGATTACCAATAATTCAAAAACCTATTTAGCTTGTAACTAGGTTATCAACAATTTGAAATTTATTCGGTTGCTGGGTTTGGCGCGACTTCTACTACTGGGGCTTCTGCGGCGGGCTGCACAGCCTCAATAGCCGCGGCAGCACTGGCAGTTTTTGCAGCAGCAGCAAGCGTGGCTGCTGATGGCTTTTGCTTAGCAAGCGCACGAGCCAACTTATTTTTATCTTTAGGTTTAGTTGATGATTCAATCAACTTGCTTAATTGCGCGTGATTCAGTGGTCCTAAGCGGGGTTTTCCCGTTTTAGTGAGCATAGAATCATTTTTTCTAGTTCTTTGATTTTGTCCAACAGCCATAAAAAAGCCCTCAATAAAATTAGCGATGACTTAAGGAAGGCTAGCTTGGGAAGTTAGGCTTGATTAATTCCCCCATGGGGGCACAGAATGGTGATCTCAGGCGAGAATAATAGCATTTAGTAGGCCACTTCAAGGAAAATAGACCGATGTATAAATTAATTGCCTTTGATGCCTATGGCACTCTCTTTGATGTTTACTCGATTAGTCAGCTGGCTGAGTCAATTTACCCCGCTAAGGGCAAGCAACTTACAGAGCTATGGCGCGAACGGCAAATTGAATATACCCGCCTAGTCACCATCAGTGACCCTAATCCTGCGGGGAGTCGTTATTACTTATCATTTTGGGAAATTACTGCCCGAGCCTTACGCTATAGTTGCAAGCGCTTAGGTTTGCTGCTCTCGCAGGCACAGGAAGACCAATTAATGGGTCAGTATGCAAAATTAGCAGCATTTACCGAAAGCACAGAAGTGCTAAAGGGCCTCCGAGCAGCTGGCATCAGAAGCGCAATCCTGTCGAATGGTAGCAAAGAGATGCTTGCCACTGCTGTTGAAAGTAATCATCTGGCCCCTTATTTAGACCAAATTATTTCAGTCGCAGATATCAGGCTGTTTAAAACAGCCCCCCAAACTTACGGACTGTTACTAGATCATTTTCCAGTAGCCAGGCAGGAGGTCTTATTTGTTTCTAGTAATGCCTGGGATGTGGTGGGCGCTGGCTGGTATGGATTTGACACCTTCTGGGTGAATCGACATGCGCTACCATTTGAAGAAATCGGGCCGCCACCAACTTATGAGGCCAGCGGATTAATTGAAATATTAAAAAAAATAGACTGAATAATATTTTTTATATACTGCACCTATGCTAATCCTACTCGCGAACTTACCCCTTGTTTGAAACCCTTCACCCGATCATCTTAGTTGCTCTCGGCGGCGCCGTTGGTTCGGTTTGCCGCTACAAGTTAAGTGGCTTTGTGCTTTATCAAACAATTAACTGGCGCTTTCCCTTAGGCACTTTCTTAGTCAATGTGATCGGCTGTTTAGCGATTGGAATTTTAGCGGGACTCATTTTAAAATTTGAACTATTTTCTTCCCAGTCGCGTTTATTTTTAATTACTGGAATCATGGGCGGCTTTACAACTTTTTCTGCTTTTGGACTCGAAACATTTTATTTAATTCGTGAAAAAGAATTTTTAGTTGCAGGCAGTTATGTGTTGGCTAGCGTAATCGCAGGCTTGCTGGTTTTATCAATTGGTTTTTTACTCGTGCCCAGCCGAAATTAGTCAAGCTTACCCATTTGATTGGCGATGAGCAATAAGGCAATGGAAACACATCCCAATAAGAAAAAAGCCAGCTGATGCAAGATTGCGGTACCTATTACTGTCATTAACACGGTCCAACCAATGGTTAACTTAGCTTTTTTGCTCAATTTCCTCATGCCTTGCCTCGATTAATTAATCTGGTTCCCTTTACAACAATCAACGACCAATTTTAGCAAAGCCAGCAGGCCTAAGAGCGCACAAGCTAAAATTAAGCAAAATCATCAAAATTAAGGCGGTTACAAAATGAATCAGAAAAAAAATATGACAATGAGTTTGGCGCCCATTTTTATTACCCTTGGAATGACTGCTTGTGCCAATATCGTCACTAATGCATCGAACTCAAATCAAGTTACTTTAATTAGTAGCGGCACTGAATCGATGGAGAAGTTAACGGAGCAAGCCAATGCGTATTGCGTGAAGTACGGCAAAAAAGCGTCTTTTAAAGAAAACGAAAGTCAATTTGTTAATATTTTTAACTGTAATTAATTTAAAAAAACAAGATTAACCATTCAGCCTTAAATTGATAAATTGAAGTTTATTGCATGAATGATAAAAAATACGATTACATCATAATTGGCGCTGGTAGTGCCGGTTGCTTGCTGGCTAAACGCCTGACGGAAGACCCTACAGTTTCCGTATTGCTCGTAGAGGCCGGCAAAAAAGATGATTACCTCTGGATTCATATTCCCGTTGGCTATTTATATTGTATTGATAACCCCCGTACCGATTGGCGCTTTCGTACTACTGCCGACCCAGGTTTAAATGGCCGAAGTTTAATTTATCCACGCGGCAAAGTTTTAGGCGGCTCTTCTTCGATAAACGGCATGATATATATGCGGGGGCAGGCCGCCGATTATGAATCGTGGGCGCAGGAAACTGGCGAACCAGCTTGGGGCTGGCAGCCAAGCCTAAAGCGGTATAAACAATTTGAAGATTACTTTGGCGGCCAAAATGCTTGGCATGGGGTTGGTGGCGAGTGGCGGGTCGAGCGCCAGCGTTTAAATTGGCCGATCTTAGAGATATTTAAGGAGGCAGCGCAAGAGCAGGGCATTCCTGCAAGTGCTGACTTCAATCGTGGAGATAATTTTGGAGTGGGCTATTTTGATGTAAATCAAAAGTCTGGCTGGCGCTTGAACGCTGCGCGCGCATTTTTAAAAGATGCTGCTAGCAGGAAGAATCTTCAGGTCATTACTGAAGCATTGGTACAAAAGCTCATCATCAATTCCTCTACTAAGCGTTGCGAGGGCGTAACGTTTATCAAAGACCAGCGCTTGCACAGCGTCGCTTGTGCGCAAGAAGTAATCTTATGTGCAGGTGCTATTGGCAGTGTACAAATTTTAGAGCGCTCGGGTATTGGTAGCGGCAAACATCTGCAACAATTAGGCATTCCCGTGCAATCCGACTTGCCAGGGGTTGGTGAAAATTTACAAGATCATTTACAGCTGCGATTAATCTATCAGATTAAGGGTATTGCCACACTGAACACTAAAGCCAATTCGCTGTGGGGAAAAGCGTTGATTGGGTTGGAGTATCTTTTACGGCGCACAGGCCCAATGGCAATGGCACCCTCACAACTAGGCGCATTTGCTTATAGTTCAGAGCAACAAAAGCGCCCTAACTTGGAATACCATGTGCAACCTTTATCGCTTGAAAAATTTGGTGAAAATTTACATGACTTTAATGCGTTTACTGCCAGCGTTTGTAATTTAAGACCGACTTCTCGGGGCAGCGTACATATTAGCTCAACAGATTGCAATGCAGCGCCGACAATTATCACTAATTATTTATCTACTCCAGCAGATTGCCAAGTTGCAGTTGAAGCGTTAGCTTTAACCCGTAAAATTATCAGTAGTTCAGCATTTAAACCATTTCAACCTAAGGAATATAAACCGGGTATGCAATTTCAAAGTGAGGCTGAGCTAATCGATGCTGCTCGTAATATTGGCACGACAATCTTTCATCCAGTGGGAACATGCAAGATGGGCGCAAAGGATGATCTACAAGCCGTCCTAGATGCAGAATTACGGGTTAAAGGAATTGACGGATTACGAGTAGCCGATGCTGCTGCTATGCCATCTATTACCTCGGGTAATACAGCAGCGCCCACGATGATGCTGGCCCAGCGGCTAGCAGAGTTAATTCAGTCAAAGCCATTGAATGGGTAATGAAAAATTACCTACTAGCCACTTTCTTTTAGCTCTCGCAGTAGTGGCCGTTTGGGGCAGTAATTTTGTGGTTATTAAGCTCACACTTTTTACTCTGCCACCTTTATTATTCGCCGCATTACGCTTTGTCTTCGCCTTATTGCCGGCGATCTTTTTTTTACCCAAACCAAAAGTATCCTGGCTAAACTTAGCCGCTTACGGTTTTTTTATTGGCGTTGGTCAATTTGGCCTCTTATATATTGCTGTTCAAAGCCATATTTCGGCGGGCCTGTCTTCCGTGGTTGTCCAAAGTCAGGCCTTCTTTACTATTGGCCTAGCCATGTATTTTGCGCGTGAGCAGATTCGTCAATTTCAATTTATTGCTTTATTGGTTTGCCTCATTGGATTAGGCATCATTGCAAGCCATACTGATCAAGATACTGATTTCTTAGGTTTGGCCTTAGTCTTGCTGGGAGCATTATCTTGGGGCATCGGTAACACGGTTAGCCGTAACGCAGGTAAAGTCAATATGCTCGCCTATGTAGTGTGGTCGAGTATCTTCAGCGTTATCCCCTTAATTATTCTCTCGCTGATCTTTGAAGGGTGGGATTTAATACAGGCTAGTTTAGGCGGCCTTAACAGCACCTTATGGGCTGCTATCTTATGGCAGTCTTGGGGCAATACCTTATTTGGGTTTGCCGCTTGGGCGTGGCTTTTAGCCCGCCATCCAGCTGCAGTTGTTGCGCCCATTTCATTATTAGTTCCCGTTTTAGGAATCGGCTCGGCCGCAATTTTCTTGAGCGAGCCTTTGCCACTTTGGAAAATTGCCGCCGCTACTTTAGTGATAGCAGGTTTAGGAATTAATATTTATTGGCCAATCATTAGGACAAGACTTAAAAGCAGCGCCTAATTTACAGAATGCGCATAACTCAACGCCTTATCCTGCCAGTGCAGATTGATAAACCAGGCCCGCATGTTCGCGTAAAGCATGAAAACGAATAGACTCCCAGCGTTGTTGGGCAACATCAAGTTCAGATTTATGCGCCGCTAAAAATACGGGCGCATTAACGACGTCCTCAGCCATGCGGTGGGAATTTTCTTCAATAAATTTTTTGAGGATAAGAGGGTCATCTGAACTAACCCAGCGGGCTAAATTAAAGCGAGCAGGCAGTAAGCGCACCTCTGCCCCATATTCACTTTTTAAGCGATGGCTGACAACCTCAAATTGCAATTGTCCAAAAGCACCCAGTAACATCGGGCCGCCAGCAATGGGACGAAAAACTTGAATTGCACCTTCTTCGCCCAACTGCATTAGACCGATACGCAATTGTTTAGAACGCATTGGATCGGCCGATTCAACCATGCGAAAAATTTCTGGTGCAAAAAAGGGCAGGCCAGTAAATTGCAATTCTTCACCTTCACTTAAGCTATCGCCCAAACGCAGTAAGCCGTGGTTAGGCAGTCCAATAATATCGCCCGGAAAGGCCTCATCTAATATATCGCGGCGCTGAGACAAGAAAGACAGCGCATTATTGGTGCGGATTTCTTTACCATTACGACAAATTTTTAAACGCATGCCGCGCTTAAAGTGGCCAGAGCAAATGCGCAGAAAAGCGACTCGGTCGCGGTGCGCAGGATCCATATTGGCTTGAATTTTAAACACCATCGCCGAAAATTTAGGCTCGGCAGGCTCTACTTCGCGTTGCAAAGCCTTGCGCGAGCCGGGTGCTGGTGCAAGCTCAACTAAAGTATTGAGAATTTCCCGTACGCCAAAATTATTAATTGCTGAACCAAAAAAAACGGGGGATTGTTTGCCAGCTAAAAACGCTGCACGATCAAATGCCGGCATCGCATTACGAATTAAATCGACTGCAGCAAGCGCTTCATCTAAATCACTGCCAAGCCGTTTTTTTAATTCAGGATCATGAATATCAATAAATGTATTACTGCTTTCGGAAACCCGATCTTCGCCCGCTTTAAATAAACGCATTTTAGATTGGGCAATATCGATCACTCCTGCAAACGATTTACCCATGCCAACTGGCCAAGTAAACGGTACTACCGCCATACCTAAGGCAGTTTCAATTTCATCCATCAAGTCCAGTGGACTTTTTACTTCTCGATCCATTTTATTAATAAAGGTTACTAGGGGCGTATTACGCGCCCGACAAACTTCTAATAGCCGTAAGGTTTGTGATTCAACGCCATTCGCAGCGTCAATAACCATGAGAGCAGAATCGACTGCTGTTAATACGCGATAGGTATCTTCCGAAAAATCTTGGTGACCAGGTGTATCTAGCAAATTAATAATGCAATCACGATATTCCATTTGCATAACAGAGCTGGCTACCGAAATACCGCGTTGCTTTTCAATCTCCATCCAATCGGAAGTTGCGTGCCTGCTGGCTTTGCGGGCTTTAACGCTGCCAGCAATCTGAATTGCGCCTGCATACAGCAGCAATTTTTCTGTCAGCGTTGTTTTCCCCGCATCGGGGTGGGAAATAATGGCAAAGCTACGGCGTCGCTGAACTTCTCCGGCTGTGCTATTGGATGAAAGTGTTTCGATGGGGCGCTATCTATGGAATAACAGAACAGCGCTCATTATAAGTGTGAGAGTATAAGGACAACCGAAATTAAAACCGCTCGCCCGCTTTGAGGTAGCGCCACTGTCCTAAAGGTAGGGGCCCCAAGCTAATTTGCCCAATTCGAATTCGTTTTAATCCAACTACCTTCAGATCAACGAGTTCACACATGCGCCGAATTTGCCTTTTACGCCCTTCGCGTAAAACAAAGCGCAATTGATCTTCATTTTGCCAGCTCACTTTAGCGCGTTTAAGTAATTGACCATCGAGTGATAAGCCGTGGTTGAGTTGCTCAAGCCCGGCGGCCGATAATTTGCCGGTAACACGCACGAGATATTCTTTTTCAATTGGGCTATCTTCGCCAATCAGAAGCTTAGCGACACGACCATCTTGGGTTAAAACCAACATGCCAGAAGAATCAATATCAAGACGACCAGCTGGGGCAAGACCGCGGGTATTAAAGTGTGCATCCCGTTGGGGGTCAAGTGGATTGGCAAAATAATGCTCCGCAGTAATGAGAGCGGCAGCCGGTTCATAAGCTTGAGCATCATCTAAATGAGAAATATAACCAATTGGCTTATTTAAAATAACAGTGATACGCGCCTCTTGCTGTCGTTGGGCTGCCACCCGAAGCTCGATTTTTTGGTGTCGAAATGCGCGCGTCCCAAGTTCCACTACCAACTCACCATCAACTGTCACCAGCCCTTGTTCAATATAGTTATCCGCCTCACGTCGTGAGCATAATCCCAGCTCAGATAGTAATTTGGAAACCCGAACTTTTTCTGGAGGCGAATTAGCAAGATTCATTTAGGTGCGCACAATATGAACACTACAGGGCGATTCTTCAACAATTTTGGTCATCGCAGTTCGCCATGGCGTAACGAGATTGGGGGCTTTATGAGAGGCGCCAATTAAAATAAGCGAAGCATCATTATCTTTAGCAAACTCTACTATTCTGCTGGCAGGATCTAAGGCCTCAACGACATGATACGAAATTCGCTCGGGAGGTAACTTTAACGGTTTAGCCCATTCCATTAATTGCACTAAATGGCCACGCATAATACCGCTAGCCGTTTCAATTTCTTTATTACCTTCATAAGTTGGGGTTCCTGTAATGGCTGCTAGGCAAATGAGACGACTTTCGGGAGCAGCAAAAAGCAGATTTTTTGCTGCGCTTTGCATCCGCTCCAATAAAAGAGCATCACCTTGACGGGTGTCAAGCGCTGCAATAATCAGCGGTGCATGCTGGATAGCAGTACTTGGTAATGGACAGGGCGAGGGCTCATAGCCTGAGGCTCTAAACCAGCGCTTCATTTTCCCCCAAAGACTGGGAGGCTCAATTCGTTCAGCCCTTTCAGTTAATTTAACGGACTCGGGATGCAGTAGCGCTTGGCGCAATTGGACGGCGCTTTGGTAGCGATCGGCAGCCCGAGGCTCTATGCAACGCAGCACTACTTCTTGAAGCCAGCGAGGAATTTCTTTGCGCAGCGCCCGCGGTGGTAAGGGCTCCTCCCACATACGGTTTCGCAACCCCCTCATGGTTTGGGGATTACCAAAAGGCAATTCCCCAGTTAATAATTCATACAGAATGACGCCAATTGAAAAAATATCACTTCGCCAATCATCACGTACACCCATGACTTGTTCTGGCGAAATATAAGGCGCAGAGCCAACGCCTTTGCGCATTTCTTCTGCTAGTAAATCGGGATAACGGGCATGATGTGCCAGGCCAAAATCAATTAGGGTTAATTTACCCTTATCATCCAGCAAAATGTTATCGGGTTTTAGGTCGAGATGAATTGCATCCTGGGCATGAATAGATTGCACAGCATTTGCCAGATCGACACCAATTTTTATCACTTCAGGAATTGAAAATAATTTTCCAGCTTTGATGGCTTCTTCTAATGCGCGACCAGGAATTTGTTCCATCGCAATATAAGGTCGAGTAGCCATATTCCCAGCACCCAAAAATTGAGGAATGAAAGGGCTTTTAAGAGAACGAAGAATAGTTAATTCGGTTTCAAAGGCAACCAGACTTTCAACTGGCTGATCACGCCCTACGCGCGGGATTTTTAACAGAATCGGAAAATCAATCCCCGTTTTTTTTGCTGAGTAGAGACTTGCCATGCCACCACGATGAAGTTCTTCGCCCAATAAAAACCCATCAACAATTTTGCCTGCTTGAAAAATATCATCAACTGCCTCTATTGCAGGTGTTGTCAGCGCGGTCATGAATCATCTGCCCGTAATCAGTCTGTTGGCCAAATCTTCTGGCAGACCAGCTAAGCGAACTTTTTCGGCGGCACTGTAGTTATCGTATGGCACACGGTGAAAAGTAAGACTTTCAATTGCAGGCTCAAAAATAGCAAAGCAGGCTTGAGCAATGCCATCGCGTGGCTGACCCAAGGATCCCGCAATACCTACCCAACGGCGATAGCGCCATACTGGCACCGGATCACTATGTTGAGGTGCAAAGCGCAATAATTTGCCAACGGCAGTTTGGTAAAAAAGTGCTTGCTCATGAACGTGTCCCACAAAGGTGTAGGGTTTGCCAGAGCTTTCAACACAATTCCAAGCGCTGAGGCTATCGGTAATGTAATTCCACTCTTCTGGATGATGAGCGGAAGCATGAGTAAAACAAATTTCTTCCTCATGCAAAATTAAGGGGAGATTTTTTAAGAAATGAATATGCTGGGTAGATAATTGGGACCGAGTCCATTCGATCGCAGTCCAAGCCGATTTATTCATACGTTTGCTGTAATCCTCAAAGACGGCGGCATCATGATTACCCAGTACCGCCAAGGCTTTTTTGGCAGCAATGAGATCGCCAATGCGATCTAGTATGGCAACGGGATCAGCGTTATAGCCGACGAGATCACCCAAAAAGACCATGCGGGTTACGCCAAGCTCGCTCGCGCGAGCCATACAAGCTTCAAAAGCTTCTAAATTACTGTGTAAGTCAGCAAATAATCCAATGCGCTCGGTCATCCCTCATGATAAAGCCTAATAAAAACTGCTTTCACCATTTGGCCTATTTTTGAAGCGTTTATGCACCCAATAGTATTCTGCCGGACGCTCACGTACTAGGATTTCGATTTGTTGATTTAAAAAAGCAGTATCCGCATTGATATCGGTACTAGGAAAGTCAACTAGGGGCTCACGAATTTCACAAAGATAACCCGATTCATCCGCTTTTAAGGTCGTACTCATAATACAAACTTCGGCTTTAGTTACTTGTGCTAGACGGGAAACAGCCGTAATTGTATTCGTGAGGATGCCAAAAAAGGGTACGAAAGCCGAGTCTTTAAGACCTAAATCAATATCAGGAGCAATAATCACAAAATTACCATCGCGTATTTCGCGAATCAACTGAATCATATTGCCCTCGCGTTCAATCGAGTTTCCCCCGAAGCGATTGCGCCAAGTAATAATTTTTTGATTAAAGAAGGGGGTTTTCATGCGCTGAAAAAATCCCGAAGTACGTGGCCAATTGCGTTCAGTGGCTAGGGCGCTAATAATAATGCTACCCTCAATGCCGACAAAGTGCGGATTGACTAGAATGCGGGGTTTACGGTCCGCTAGATCAACTGCTGTTCGTACTTCTATCATTTTGCTCAATTGCTTTACCGAGCCGCGCCAAATGATACTGCGCTCTAATAAGCTACGGCCTAATAAGCGCCAATGCGAAATGGCTAAAGAGGCAATAGCTACCGAACTAAGCTCTGGAAAACAGCGCTGTAAGTTAGCCTTAACAACCTGCTGTCGTTCACTTGGAATATGCGCTGCCAGCCACCCTAAACCATAACCTAGGTGAACTAAGGCCGGATAGGGTAAATAGGTTAAAGCATTTAAAAGCCCTACTAGCAGATGATTCAGTACAGATTTAAGCCAGCTCAAAACAGCTCCATAAAAGTAATGGCAGAAAATAAATGAAGAGTTAAAAGAGCAAAGCCTAAAATGGCAGGCCCACGTTTTTTATTATTCGGCTTGATAGCGTGCGAGACTCTTAGCATAGGCAATCGCCAGTTCAGCAGGGTCGCTAACGGTGATACCTAAATCGTTAATCAGGCCATTTTCTAAGCGGTAAGCCCAGCCATGAATAGTTAAATCTTGTCCGCGCGACCAGGCGTCTTGTACGATGGTTGTTTCGCACACATGAACAACTTGTTCGATTACATTTAGTTCACATAAGCGATCTTGTTTTTTTGCAGTTGGCACCGCTTCACCTAAATAGCGCTCATGCATTTGCCCTACATCTTTTACATGGCGCAACCAATTATCAGCAAGCCCCACGCGTCGCCCACTAAGTGCAGCATGCACACCAGCACAGCCATAATGGCCAACGACTAAAACATGCTCAACTTTTAGTAAATCAATCGCAAACTGTAAAACCGAGAGGCAATTTAGGTCGGTATGCACCACTACATTAGCTACATTGCGATGGACAAAGAGCTCGCCTGGGAGAAGATCAACGATCTCGTTAGCGGGTACTCGGCTATCTGAACAGCCAATCCAGAGATACTTAGGAGCCTGCTGATTAACAAGGCGCTTAAAGAAATTAGGATCTTGTTTAACCCGATTTTCAGCCCATTGGCGATTATTTATAAATAGCTGCTCAAGGGTTTTATCTGAAGTTTTGGTCGACATAGAGTAAAGTTTAAAGTACTTTTAAATTACCAAGAGAAATGAAAGAAACGCATGTACAAGCTATTTAAATACCTATTTTTGCCCCTCCTAGTGATAGGGGGCTTGTTGGCTGCCTATACTTGGGCTACCTTGAACTGGAGCTATTCTAGTGGCGAGCGAGCTGGCTATGTTCAAAAATTCTCGAATCGCGGCTTTATTTGCAAAACCTGGGAAGGTGAATTAGCAATGGTTTCGATGCCCGGAACGATGTCGGAAAAATTCCTTTTTACCGTACGGAATGATGCAGTAGCACAGAAAATTAATGCAAATTTAGGTAAAAAAGTTGCTTTAAAGTACGAACAACACATTGGCTTGCCGACTAGTTGTTTTGGCGAGACCGAATATTTTGTTACTGAACTCATTGTACTAGACTAGCCCTCAGGGTCGATCCTATAAGGAATTTTTACGAATTGACTTTATTTTTGTAATAAATTGTGGTTAAAATCCTATTAGCGCGTTGTGCGCAACCTAATCCACAAGGAGCCTCACTTGAACAAAGCAGAACTAATCGCAGCAATTGCTGACGATGCCGAAATTTCAAAAGCGAAAGCTGAATTTGCATTAAATTCATCAATTGAAAATATTATTAAAGCAGTTACTAAAGGTGACTCAGTACAGTTAATTGGTTTTGGTACCTTCTCATCTGGTAAGCGTGCTGCACGCATGGGACGTAACCCAAAAACGGGCGAGCCTTTAAAAATTGCCGCAGCTAAAACTGTTAAGTTTTCTGCTGGTAAAGCCTTTAAAGATTCTGTTAATAAGCGTAAGAAGTAATTCGTTTGTCTACAGCAAAGCCCGGCTAGCCGGGCTTTTTTATTGCCATTTGGTTTATCTTCATTAAGCCCAAGCCCAATTAATATATGGCTTACAAGGGAATTTTAAGTTTGCACTAAACGGCGATGGCGATGAATGCTCAGCAGAATTCCGGCACCAAATCCAAGGGTTACTAAAGCAGTGCCACCATAACTAATAAAGGGTAATGGTACGCCAACGACAGGTAGCAAGCCACTTACCATACCAATATTGACAAATGCATAAGTAAAGAAAATTAAGGTAATCGAAGCACCCAGCAGTCTGGTAAACAAGGTTGGTGCACTTGCTGAAATAGCCAAGCCGCGTTTAATTAAGGCAAAAAATAAACCCAGTAAAACAATATTACCAATTAAGCCAAACTCTTCGGAGTAAACCGCAAAAACAAAATCGGTATGTTTTTCGGGAATAAATTCAAGGTGTGATTGTGTACCCATAGTCCAGCCTTTGCCAAAAAGACCGCCTGAGCCGATCGCAATAATTGCTTGAATAGTATGAAAACCTTTGCCAAGAGGATCGCTAGAAGGGTCTAAAAGAGTACAGATGCGATGTTTTTGATACTCTTTAACTAGGGGCCAAATCATTTCGGGAGTACAAATGGTATTCCCAAAAATAATAATTAAAATGATACCGATAACGGCCGCTACGACCACGGGGATAAGCCAGCGCCAGGGAAAGCCCGCCAGAATAATGACATAGAGGCCGGCTGCAAAGACCAATAAAGCAGTACCGAGGTCGGGTTGTCGGGCAATCAGGAAGACGGGTAAAGCCAATAAACAGCCCGCAATGGCATAGTCCCAGGTTTTCAGTACACCTTCGCGTTTTTGAAAATACCAAGCGAGCATAAGGGGCATGGCAATTTTCATAATTTCTGAAGGCTGAATAACCACGCCAAGATTGAGCCAACGCCGCGCCCCTTTTTTAATTAAGCCAAATGCTGCTACTGCCAGCAACAGCGCTATGCCGATGCTATAAACCCAGACCGCAGCAACTTCGAGCCATTTCGGTGGAATTCGAGAAACTAGGTACATTAGGATGAAGGCCAAGAAAAAATTGCGAATTTCATCTTCAATACGTACTGCAGTATTTTGGCTAGCGGATAAAAAGGTAATGAAGCCAATGGTGGCGAGACCTAAAAATATCAGACCAAGTTGGCGGTCAAAGCCAAAAAAGAATTGGCTAAACCATTTTTTTAAGGCGCCCTTTTCCATTCAGGAACCCCCTTTGGCCATTTGCCTTCAAGATAATAATCAAGTGCTTTACGGGCAATTGGGGCTGCGTATTGGGCCCCGAAGCCAGCGTTTTCCACCACCATGGCAATCACGATAGTCGGCTTTTCTGCAGGTGCAAATGCAATATATAGCGCATGGTCACGTAAATATTCACTGGTTGCAGAATGCTTATATTCTTGTGAATTGAGACTGAATACTTGCGCAGTGCCCGTTTTTCCCCCAGTTTGGTACGCCGCATCTTTAAAGACGGCGGCAGAGGTTCCAGAGCGGTTTACTTCAACCATGGCCTTTTTAATGACCTCAATATTTTCTGGCTTGAATTGCAAACGATAACTTTCTTTGGGGGTAGTTAATTCTTTTTGCCGCGTAAAAGGGTCTTCAATCGCCTTAACAAGGTGCGGTTTCATCACAACCCCATTATTAGCAATGTTGGCTAGCGCATGCGCCAATTGTAAAATCGTAAAGGTGTTATAGCCTTGACCAATACCCAGAGAAATGGTTTCTCCTTCATACCATTTTTGCTGCTCAGGTTTTTTAAAGTTCGCTTTTTTCCATTGAGTTGAAGGCAAGATGCCCCGATTTTCACCTTCTAAATCGATGCCAGTAATTTGTCCAAGACCCAAGGGCTTCATAAAGTCATGAATCATGTCGACGCCCATGTCACGCGCCAAAGTATAGTAGTAGGTATCGCAAGAATCAACAATCGATTTTTGCATATCGACCATGCCATGGCCCCCCTTTTTATCGTCCCTAAAAGTGTGATTGCCAAAATTAAAATAGCCCGGGTCGGAAATTGCATCACTAGGCTTGCGCTTATTATTTTCAAGCGCTGCTAAAGCCATGAAGGGCTTATAGGTAGAGCCTGGCGGATAAATGCCTTTTAAAGGCCGGTTATAAAGCGGCTTTTGTTTCGATTCATTTAATTCTTTCCAAGTGACGGAGTCGATGCCCTCAACAAAATCATTGGGGTTGAAATTGGGCTTAGAAACAAAAGCCAAAATATCGCCAGTAGCGGGCTCAATGGCGACAAAGGCACCGCGAAAGTTGCCATACAGTTCCTCTACTAAATACTGTAATTTAATGTCTACCGAAAGAACAACATTTTTCCCTGGAGTTGAAGGAAAGCTGGCCAAGGTCCGCACGGGTTTACCACCTGCAGTAATCTCCACTTGATCAATGCCTGGGGTACCTCGCAGCACTGGCTCATAACTTTGTTCAAGGCCAATTTTGCCGACGTATTGAATGCCAGATAAAAAAGATGCTTGCAGTGCATAAGGATTAATGTCGGGACGCGCAGTTTCTATTTCACTTAGCATGCGCTCTTTATCGCGTTGCGATACACGACCAATATAACCAATGAGGTGCGAGCCAAGTTCGTTATAAGGGTACTCACGGAAACTGCGCGCCCGAATTTCAACCCCAGGAAATTGATAACGATTTGCCATAAAGCGGGCAGTTTCAGCATCAGTTAACATCGAGCGCAAGGGAATGGTGCCCATGTTGCGAGAATCGTCCAAAGAACGTTTGAAATTTTTACGATCGCGCGGCGTAATTAAAACAATTTTTGCTAAAGAGTCGATTAAGGTATCTATATTTCCTTGAACTTCGCCAGCATTCACTTCTAAAGTTAGGGCTGAATAGTTACGGCCGATGACAATACCATTGCGATCGATTAGTAAGCCGCGATTAGCTGGTGCCGGCACAATTGCAATGCGATTACTTTCAGCTAGGGTAGAGTATTTATGGTGACTAAAAAGCTGCAACCACACTAGTCGAGAGAGTAAAAGTAAAAAACAAAAAGAAACAAATAGCGTCGCAATGTAGATACGCTCTTGAAAGGAGCCTAAATCGGGTTTTTTAAGCGCGCCCATACTTAAAATTTAAAGGGGTCGAGTATGGTCAACATGCAGCGGGCGACGTTGCGGGGCCAACAGTATGCGGGTGGCAAGCGGCCAAAGTAGTGCCTCAATCAAGGTTTGTAATACTCCGCTACCCATTGCCCACCAATAAATCGTGCCGCTTAAGAGCCAATGAATTAGTGGGGGAAAAAGGGCTACTAATAAAAATAAGGGGGTTATATGCAGTGCTTGCGAAACTACTGGCAAGGCAATAATGCGGCGGTGCCAAGTCACGGCTAAATATGCCGCTAGGGAATAGCTAAAAGCATGAATTCCTAATACATCAGAATTATGTACGTCCATCAGTAAGCCTAGCGCAAATGCAGATATAACCCCGATCAGGCGGTGTTGATGAATATTCCAAAAGATGAGTGCAAGCACTAAAAAATCGGGTACCCAAGCGTAGTTGCCCAGCGGTAAAAGATTGAGTAAAAGAGCGCACAATAAACTGACATAGATAAATCCACGATTTACTGGACGGAGGATGTAGCCGCTTTGAAAGTCGATCATTGCATGCCTTTGGTGCGGGTTTGACGGCGACCGGGAGCAAAGCCTGCGTTATCACTAGTTTGGCCCGTTGGATTACTAGAGGACTTCTGTAGGGCTGGTTTAGCATCGCCTTGTGTTTCATACAGCAAGGCCAGTGCATGGCGATAGCGATTGACTGGGGCAATCGGTACACAAAATACATTTGCAGCGTTTTTTTCTAAATTGCGTTCGATGCGGGTAATCATGGCGACCGCAAACCCAGGAGGATAGGTGCCATCAATTCCCGAGGTTAAGAGAATATCGCCCACCTCTAAATCGCTAGCAACTGGTAAATACCGCAGTTCTAAAGGATTACTGCGACCCGTACCAAACACCGCAGCCCGCAAACCGTTGCGAGCCACTTGAACAGGAATAGCAAAATCACGATCCTCAAGTAGCGACACCTCAGCTGAGTTTTCATAAATTCGTACAACCTGACCCAAAATACCAGCATCATTTGCAATGGGGTTCCCTGCTTTCAAACCATCATTGCTGCCACGATTAATCACGATCCGTTGTGAAATGGGATTTGGGGGATTAAATAAAATTTCAACTGGCAAGGTTTTATAAGTGAGTTGTTTTTGGAAATTGAGTAGTTGTCGTAAATTTTGATTTTCAGCCAAAAGTAATTCGCCCTGAGTAGCAAGTAATGCTAATTCAGATTGACGTAGCTTCATACTTTGATTTTCACGTTCGAGCTCGCTACGGGTAGTAAAGTAATTACTTGTCCAATCAAAAAACAAGCGTGGTGTTAGGCTGACATATTCAAGTGGCCGCAAGAGCCAATTGATTTGATTGCGAACCGGATCTAGCGTATTAAAACGGAAGTCCATGATCATCAAGGCTAAGCTAATTGCCAGACAAGCAAGTAGTTTGACGAGGGCTGAAATACCCTGTTTAAAGAGGGGCGGAGCGCTATGTTGCAAGGCTCTGACCGAATAAACGGTTGTTTACTCTTGCGAGAAAACGCCGCTCAGCTTGTCCATGCGCTCGAGCGCAATACCAGAGCCACGAGCTACGCAGGTAAGGGGGTCTTCTGCAATGTGAATGGGTAAACCAGTCTCTTCTAAGAGAAGACGATCGAGGTCGCGCAGGAGGGCGCCCCCACCAGTGAGCATCATGCCGCGCTCCGCAATATCGGAAGCCAACTCAGGAGGGGTTTGTTCAAGCGCCGCTTTAACTGCAGTCACAATTTGATTTAAGGGGTCAGTCAGCGCCTCAAGCACTTCATTACTAGTAATCGTAAAACTGCGCGGGATACCTTCAGCCAAATTACGACCTTTTACTTCCATTTCTAATACGGCTGAGCCTGGAAAAGCTGAACCAATTGTTTTTTTAATATTTTCTGCAGTTTGTTCGCCAATAAGCATGCCGTAATTGCGGCGAATATAGTTGGCAATGGCTTCGTCAAATTTATCTCCACCAACGCGAACAGAGCCCTTATAAACCATGCCACCCAAGGACATCACCCCAACTTCAGTGGTGCCACCGCCAACATCTATTATCATTGAACCGTGCGCTTCAGACACGGGAAGGCCTGCACCAATGGCTGCAGCCATGGGTTCTTCAATGAGAAAAACTTGTGATGCACCAGCGCCTAAAGCCGACTCACGAATGGCTCGCCGCTCAACTTGAGTTGAGCCGCATGGCACGCAAATAATAATGCGCGGGCTGGGTCTGAATAGCTTACTTTCATGCACCATTTTGATAAATTGTTTGAGCATTTGCTCAGTAATGGTGAAGTCAGCAATGACCCCATCTTTCATGGGGCGAATAGCTTCAATATTGCCAGGTACACGACCTATCATCGCTTTTGCTTCAGTACCTACCGCCAGAATGGTTTTTTTACCATTAGGACCACCTTCTTGGCGAATTGCAACTACCGAAGGCTCATCGAGTACGATTCCCCGATCGCGCATATAAATCAGAGTATTTGCCGTACCAAGATCGATTGCGAGATCATTGGCAAAATAGTTACGAATCAGACCAAACATAATGGAAGTGGGAAAATAGTCGAGTTAATGAAGATAAAGAAGAATGATACCCTAGCGCCCAATGAAACTCGATGAAGTCCAGCGCATTGCGCACCTTTCTAGGCTCGAATTGAGCGAACCTGAGGCTGAGGCACTTTTGCCCCAGTTACAGGCAATTTTTGCTTTGGTTGCTGAAATGCAAGCAGTGGATACCAGCACTTGTGAGCCGCTGGCTCACCCGATTCTTTTTTTACGCGACTTAGCTCAACCGCTTCGTACTGATGAAGTGAGCGAAACCGATCAACGGACGGCAAATATGCGTTCAGCCCCAGCTCAAAAAGACGGCTATTTTCTCGTGCCGCGAGTGCTTGAATGAGTTGGCATGTTAGTACAGTGGCCTTGTTATCAAAGGCTTTAGCGGCTAAGCAGGTATCTAGCCGCGAGTTAACCAGCTATTTTTTAGAGCGCATCGCCAAGGGTAGCCGTTGGAATGCATTTTTAGATGTTAATCCTGCCTTAAGTTTGGCGCAGGCAGAGGCCGCCGACACCTTACGAGCAAGCGGATTAGGCGGTCCTTTAACGGGCATCCCAGTGGCGCATAAAGATGTTTTTGTCACTCGGGGCTGGCACTCAACCGCGGGTTCCAAGATGCTCGAAAATTATCAAAGCCCATTTGATGCTGCAGTGGTGGCCCGTCTAGGGATGCCCGATGAGCAAAATCCTACTGCCGCCGGCATGGTTTGTTTGGGTAAAACCAATATGGATGAGTTTGCAATGGGCTCCTCGAATGAAAACTCGGCTTTTGGCGCGGTGCTTAATCCATGGAATCCTGCATGCGTAGCAGGAGGTTCATCAGGCGGTTCAGCAGCAGCTGTTGCTGCGGGGCTAACACCGATAGCCACAGGCACCGATACAGGTGGTTCGATTCGTCAGCCCGCAGCCCTTTGTGGGTTAACGGGAATTAAGCCAAGCTATGGACGGGTGTCGCGCTACGGCATGATTGCGTACGCATCCTCTTTAGACCAAGCGGGCCCCATTGGTAAGAGCGCAGAAGATTGCGCGTGGCTTTTAAGTGCCATGTCATTTCATGATGGACGCGATTCCACTTCATTAGCCGATTCGGGAGAAGACTATAGCCGTTATTTGAACCAAGGCTGGAGTGAGCCGCAAATTAAAAATGTAACGAAACCGTTAAGTGGTTTGCGCATTGGTTTGCCTACGGAGTTTTTTGCTGCAGGCTTGGCACCGGAAGTAGCTCAGGCAGTTGAAGCGGGAGCAGAACAGCTAGCAGCCTTGGGCGCCACTTTATGCTCCGTCACTTTGCCCAAAACAAAATTATCTATCCCTGTTTATTATGTGCTTGCCCCGGCTGAAGCCTCGAGTAATTTAAGTCGTTTTGACGGCGTGCGTTTTGGCCATCGCACAGCGCAATATTCTGATTTACAAGAGCTGTATAAAAAATCACGTAGCGAAGGTTTTGGCGCAGAAGTGAAGCGGCGCATTTTAATTGGCAGCTATGTTTTATCCCATGGATACTATGATGCATATTATTTGCAAGCGCAAAAGATACGGCGCATTATTGCCACCGATTTTCAGGCAGCCTTTCAGCACTGTGATGTCATTTTGGGGCCCGTTGCACCCGATGTGGCGTGGCCTTTGGGAGCAAAAACCCAAGACCCCTTGCAAATGTATTTGGCCGATATTTATACCTTATCAACCAATCTAGCGGGCTTACCAGCAATGAGTGTGCCTTGTGGCTTTAATCAAAATAACCTCCCCATTGGTATGCAACTGATCGGTAATTATTTTTCCGAAGCCCGTCTCTTGCAAATTGCCCATCAATATCAGCAGGCTAGTGATTGGCACCTGCGGCAGCCGAGCGAGGTGGCGTAATGGAATGGGAGGTGGTCATCGGGCTTGAAACGCATACGCAATTAAAAACCCAATCCAAAATTTTTAGTGGCGCGAGCACGCATTTTGGTGCGCCTGCAAATACCCAAGCCTGCGCAGTAGATTTGGCTTTGCCTGGGGTGTTACCCGTCTTAAATCGCCAAGCGGTCGAGCATGCAATTCGCTTTGGTTTAGCCATTGGCGCAACCATCGCGCCCAGCAGCATTTTTGCCCGCAAAAATTATTTTTATCCCGATTTACCTAAAGGCTATCAAATTAGCCAGTATGAAATTCCTGTTGTGCTGGGTGGTCAAGTAGAAATTATTTTTAATGGCGAGAGCAAGTTAATTCAACTAACCCGTGCTCACTTAGAAGAAGACGCTGGTAAATCGGTGCATGAAGATTTTATTGGACCCCATGGCGAGCCCTCCAGTGGTATCGACTTAAATCGTGCCGGTACGCCTTTACTAGAGATCGTGACCGAACCGGTAATGCGCAGCGCAGCAGAGGCCGTGGCTTACGCCAAAGCCCTGCACAGTTTAGTTGTTTGGCTTGATGTCTGCGATGGCAATATGCAAGAGGGTTCATTTCGGTGTGATGCCAATGTTTCAGTTAGGCCAATGGGTTCGGAGAAATTAGGCACGCGTTGCGAGATTAAAAATCTGAATTCGTTTCGCTTTATGGAAGAGGCGATGAATTATGAAATTCGTCGACAAATTGAATTAATCGAAGATGGCGGCGAGGTTAAACAAGAAACCCGTCTGTATGATCCCGATAAAAAAGAAACGCGGAGCATGCGCAGCAAAGAAGACGCTAATGATTACCGTTATTTTCCTGATCCTGATTTATTGCCTTTACAAATTGATCAGGCATGGATTGCAAAAGTACGCGCTGGCATGCCCATCCTGCCAGACGCCGTGCGCAACCAATGGCAAAAAGAATTCGGCCTTTCTGCCTACGATGCGCAATTGTTATCACAAGATCGGGCGACGGCACAATTATTTAATGCCCTGGTTAGCTTGGTGGGACAGCCCATGGCAAAGGTCGCCGCCAATTTAGTTACGGGAGAGCTTGCTTCGGCGCTGAATCGCGCTAACCTAGCAGCGAGCGATTCACCGCTTAGTGCGAACGATTTAGCCCCATTACTCGAGCGCGTGGCTGACGGCACGATTTCAAATAAAATTGCCAAAGATATTTTTACCATTTTGTGGGATGAGGCTAGCACTGGTCAACGGAGTAGTACGATTGACACCATCATTGATCAGCGTGGCTGGCGACAAATTAGCGATAGTGGTGAGTTAGCGCTTTTAATTGATCAAGTGTTAACCGACAATGCTAAATTAGTTGCAGAGTTTCGGGCCGGCAAAGAAAAAGCGTTTAATGCATTGGTAGGGCAAATTATGAAGGCTTCTCAAGGCAAGGCTAATCCCCAACAAGTGAACGATTTATTACGTAAAAAATTAAGTTAGGAAGAGGGTATGAGTTCTAGTCATAGCGCAATCGATTCCAAGCAGGCAGAGCAAGAAGCCCTAGTCGCTGATTGGTTGCGAGCGACCCCCGAATTTTTTGAGCGCTATGCCGATTTGTTAAATGAAATTCGCTTAAAGCATCCCCATGGCGGTAGCGCTATTTCATTACAAGAGCGGCAGATGTCGATCTTACGCACCCAAAATCAAGAACTGAATCGTCGGCTGGGTGAAATGCTCCATTTTGGTAGCCGCAATGATAAAACCCAAAAGGGTTTAGTGGCTTGGTTGTTATTACTCATGCGGGCCAGCACTCGCTTTGAAGTAGAGGCTGCAGTGACCGTTGGTTTAGCCGAGGTATTTGAGGTTGATGCAGCCTTGATTTTGCCCCCCCAAGCATTTTTTTCACCGTGGCTAGAAAATCCTTTGTGTGGCTCTGCTAAAGAATTGCCCGCTGTGAGTATTGATTTACTAGCGACCCAAACAGCAATTGACGATCAATGGCAAAGTTTAGTGGCGATTGGTTTGCCCTTGAGCAGTCAGTCAGCGCCTGCAGTGCTCTTGCTCGCAAGTAAAGATGCCAGCCGCTTTACGGCAGATATGGGGGCTTTTTATTTACGTCAAATTGCTGAGTTAACTGCCGCTGCACTCGATCGTGTGCGCGCTTATGAGCCTGCCGCCACCTGAATTATTGCCATTAGCGCAAGCCTACGTGCACGAGTTGCATGTATTACGGCAGCTTTCGCCCCATACGCTCACGGCTTACCAGCACGATTTAAGGCAATTACAACTGCTTGCCCAGGAAGATGGCAGCGATTTGCTGAGCGCAACTAATGCGCAGGTTCGGCGTTGGGCTGCGCGCTTACATGCAAAGAATCAATCACCGCGAAGTATTGCGCGAACCTTATCTGCTTGGCGCGGCTGGTTTGATTGGCTAGGTCAGCAAAGCGCAGAAAAAAAGCGGATTCATAAAATTCAATTATTAACTAACCCAGTTGCCGACGTGAAAGCGCCTAAGCGCAATAAGCCGCTACCCAAGGCGCTGTCTGTAGAGCAAGCCATTGCCCTAGTGCAGCAAGCCCAGCGCGAAGTTTTAGAAAAAAAGGATTTAGATTCGCTTCGCGATGCCGCTTTAATCGAGTTGTTGTATTCCTCGGGCTTACGTTTATCAGAACTGCTTGGCATCGATATTTTAATTAGCCGTGACCGTCAGCGCGAGTCTGCAGGCTGGCTAGATTGGGACGCGGCTGAGGTAACAGTCTTGGGAAAAGGCGGTAAACGCCGGAGCATCCCCGTAGGCTTGCCTGCCATGACGGCATTACGGGCGTGGCGGAACTTTCTCGAGACAGTAGAGCCTCAGCCACTTAGCCCAGCTTTATTTATTTCCGCCAAAGGCGAACGTTTAGCCCCGCGCACGGTGCAGGTAAGGCTGCGTACCTTAGCGATCCGTGCAGGTTTACCAACCCATGTGCACCCCCATATGCTGCGGCATAGCTTTGCTAGCCACGTTTTGCAATCCTCACATGATTTACGCGCAGTGCAAGAAATGCTGGGCCATGCCAATATCGCCAGCACCCAAATATATACCGCCCTGGATTTTCAGCATTTAGCGCAGGCCTACGATTTGGCTCATCCCCGCGCTAAACCCAGCAAGGCGTAAGATAGCTAGCTTATTATCTTCACCAAGCACTGAAATGGAACTGATATGGCTTTAATTCCCGTCACAATACTTACTGGATTTTTAGGTAGCGGTAAAACGACTTTACTTAAACATATCTTGACCGAACAGCACGGTAAAAAAATTGCTGTTATTGAAAACGAGTTTGGTGAAGAAAATATCGATAACGATATTTTGGTACAAAGCAGTGAAGAGACGATTGTGCAAATGAGCAATGGTTGTGTTTGCTGTACCATTCGTGGCGATTTAGTTGAGGCCTTAAATCAACTATGGGAACAACGCCAGCAGAAAAAAATTCAGTTTGAGCGCGTGGTCATTGAAACAACAGGTGTCGCTAACCCAGGGCCAGTAGCGCAAACTTTTTTTATGGACGATGATGTGGCTGAGCATTATGTGCTCGATGCGGTTGTGACCCTAGTCGATGCAAAACATGGTCAACAGCAGTTATCTGAGCATGAAGAGGCCCAGCGGCAAGTGGGTTTTGCCGACCAAATTTTTATTACCAAAACAGACTTAGTCAGTCCTACTGAAATAGCGAATTTACGTAGTAGGCTCATGCATATGAACCCCCGTGCACCCATCAAGGCGATTACTCAGGGGGTCGTGCCGCTCAATGAAGTATTGGATTTAAAAGGGTTTAATCTCAATGCCAAACTCGATATTGACCCCCATTTCTTAGGCGCAGAAGAGCATGATCACGCTGACTGTGGGCATGATCATAGTCATGAGCACGCCGCTCATGATCATTCTGACCATGGGCATCAGCATCATGATCATGCTGGCCATACCGATCGAATTCAATCATTTGTATTTCGTAGTGAGCGCCCCTTTGATTCTAAAAAGTTAGAAGATTTTTTAGGTGGAATACTTGAGGTTTTTGGTGAAAAAATGTTGCGTTATAAAGGAGTGCTTTACGTGAAGGGGAGTGCCCGAAAAGTGGTGTTTCAGGGCGTACATCAAATGATGGGCAGTGACTTAGCTGGGCCTTGGGGTGCCGAACCCAAGCAAACCCGCATGGTCTTTATCGGCATCGATTTACCCAAAGATACATTAATGGCGGGCTTAGAGGGATGTTTGGTTTAAATTGGCGCAGGGTTCCTTGAGGTACAATCCCGCGCCACAGTCAGATTTAAAGTAAAGACTTAAAACCTTGGCAGAATGGGGCAATAATGCTTCAGGAATATTGGGAAGAAAAAGATGATCGCAAAAAC
This sequence comes from Polynucleobacter sp. IMCC 29146, assembly GCF_021395195.1. Taxonomy (NCBI): domain Bacteria; kingdom Pseudomonadati; phylum Pseudomonadota; class Betaproteobacteria; order Burkholderiales; family Burkholderiaceae; genus Polynucleobacter; species Polynucleobacter sp. IMCC 29146. The sequence goes on from NZ_JAJVCR010000005.1 coordinate 24,555, forward strand.
AGCAAGTAACGCGAAGTTAGCCGAGAAAACCACGGAGAAAGTCAGCGCGACAATGGTCAAAGAAACCGTGAAGGCCGCAGCAAAGGCGAGCGCAAAACCGTCCTCGAAAGGCGTTACGTTCATGCCTATAACAGAGGCTGAGTTACTACAGATGGGGGATAAAGATTATATGAATGCGTCCCAGCTGGAATTTTTTCGCTTAAAACTTGCCACTCTGAAAGAGGATATTTTAAAAAATGCCTCGGAAACAACCGAGCATTTGCGGGAAAATATTTTGGTGCCCGATCCTGCCGACCGCGCGACGATTGAAGAAGAGCATGCGCTGGAGTTACGTACTCGCGACCGCGAACGTAAACTGTTAAAAAAAGTTGAGCAAGCTTTGGCACGCATTGAGTCGGGTGATTATGGCTGGTGTGAAGAGACGGGCGAGCCCATTGGCCTGTCACGCTTAATTGCGCGGCCCACAGCAAACCTATCGCTTGAAGCCCAAGAGCGGCGCGAGCTACGTCAAAAACTGTTCGGTAATTAAGTCAAATATAAACTCAGGCAAGCGTAAACTAAAGCTAGTTAATGACGAAGACTTTACCTACTATAGCCGATATTTCCCCCTTGTTAAAGGCGGAGATTCTGGCCGAAGCTTTGCCCTATATACGCCAATACCATGGCAAAACAATTGTCATTAAATATGGCGGTAACGCCATGGTTGAGGAGCGCCTTAAAGAAAGTTTTGCGCGCGATGTCATTTTATTGAAATTGGTCGGCATGAATCCCGTGGTCGTGCATGGAGGCGGCCCACAAATTGATGAAGCTTTAAAGAAGATTGGCAAGACTGGCACTTTTATTCAGGGCATGCGCGTCACTGATGAAGAAACCATGGAAGTCGTGGAATGGGTTTTAGGCGGCGAAGTGCAGCAAGATATTGTCATGTTAATCAATCATTATGGCGGTCAAGCGGTAGGCTTAACGGGTAAAGACGGCGGCTTAATACATGCCCGTAAAATGTTTGTGCCCGATGAATCTAAGCCGGGCGCAACCATCGATCTCGGTTTTGTGGGTGAAATTGAAGCGATTAATCCAGCAGTAGTGAAGGCTTTACAAGACGACGCCTTCATTCCCGTAATTTCCCCAATTGGCTTTAGCGCAGAAGGACAGGCTTTTAATATCAATGCTGATTTAGTGGCAGGCAAGATGGCCGAAATTCTCAAAGCTGAAAAATTAGTGATGATGACCAATACCCATGGCGTAATGGATAAGAGCGGTAAATTACTAACCGATTTAACTGCCCGCGAAATCGATAGCCTTTTTGCCGACGGCACCATTTCGGGGGGGATGTTGCCAAAAATCGCTTCAGCACTCGATGCAGCTAAAAGCGGGGTTAACTCCGTACATATTATTGACGGTCGAATTGAGCACTCGTTGCTGTTAGAAATTTTGACCGAGCAAGCTTTTGGTACCATGATTCGATCACGCTAAGTTCTGGAAAATTGTTGAATGAGCCCGAGTAGAGAATCCGCCCCCTTTGCAGCAGAATCTCAAGGTGAGAGTCAGGGCTCTGACAAACTGCGTAAACGGCCGCGACCAGGTGAACGGCGCTTACAAATTTTGCAAGTATTAGCGGAAATGCTGCAACACCCGAAAGGTGAGCGCGTTACGACTGCGGCATTGGCAGCAAAAATTCAAGTTTCTGAAGCCGCCTTATATCGGCATTTTGCTAGTAAAGCGCAAATGTTTGAGGGGTTGATTGGTTTTATTGAGCAAACTGTATTCGGGCTAATCAACCAAATTACCCAAAAAGAAGAATCAGGTTTGGCCCAAGTGCGCGGCATTTTGCAAATGCTATTGGCGTTTGCTGAAAAAAATCCAGGGATGACCCGTGTGCTGTTGGGCGACGCTCTTTTACAAGAAGATGAGCGCTTACAAGAGCGCATTAGTCAGGTTTTAGACCGCGTTGAGGCATCCCTCAAGCAATCTTTGCGGATTGCGCAAACCCAAGGCGGGCAGATAGCCAAATTGGGGCAGGAAGAGATTAGTATTCGTGCCGCAATTCTCATGAGCTATATATTAGGACGCTGGCATCGCTTTGCGCGCAGCGGCTTCAAAAAACTACCCACAGAGGCTTCAGAACTTAGCCTGCGTATCTTGCTCTCAGAATGAGCGAGCTAAACCTTTCTCGTAATACGATTCATTTTGCCGAGCCTTTGCCGTTGCAAAGCGGTGCAATCTTAGCTAGTTACGATTTAGTGATCGAAACCTATGGCAAATTGAACGCCACTAAAAGCAATGCAGTATTAATTTGTCACGCTTTAAATGCCTCGCACCACGTTGCCGGCCCCAATCCAGATGATGCCAGCGATATGGGCTGGTGGGACAACATGGTTGGACCAGGTAAGCCAGTCGATACCAACCATTTTTTTGTCATTGGTGTGAATAATTTAGGCTCTTGTTTTGGTTCAACTGGTCCAATGAGCATCAATCCGGCAACTGGCACTTTTTATGGTGCCGAATTCCCGGTAATTACGGTTGAAGATTGGGTTAATACTCAGGCACGTTTAGCCGATAAATTGGGTATTCGGCGTTTTGCTGCCGTGATGGGTGGCAGTCTCGGAGGCATGCAAGCGATTGCCTGGGCAATTCAATTCCCCAAGCGTATTGGGCACTGTATAGCAGTAGCATCAACCCCCAAGCTATCGGCCCAAAATATTGCCTTTAACGAGGTAGCTAGAAATGCCATTCTTGCCGATCCCGATTTTCATGGTGGCAATTATTATGCGCATGGTGTGGTGCCTAAAAGCGGCTTACGTTTAGCGCGTATGGTGGGACATATTACCTATTTATCCGATGACGATATGGCAGAAAAGTTTGGCCGTGAACTACAACGCCCTGCTGGAGCGCCTGACGAATATCGTTTTAGTTTTGATGTCGAGTTTGAGGTAGAAAGTTATTTACGTCATCAAGGTGAAAAATTTTCAACTTATTTTGATGCTAATACCTATTTATTAATTACCCGTGCGCTCGATTATTTTGATCCTGCGCGGCGCTCAGGGGGTAGCTTGAGTCGCGCATTGGCTGAAGTGCAGGCGAAGTTTTTGGTAATTAGTTTTGTTACCGATTGGCGTTTTCCACCCAATCGTAGTCGCGAAATTGTTGAAGCTCTGCTGGTTAATAAAAGTGCTGTAACGTACGCCGAAATTGATGCCCCGCATGGCCACGATGCTTTTTTATTAGATGATGCGCGTTATCACCAGTTAATTCGGGCCTATTTTCAGACCATGGATGAGGCTAGCGTATGATGCGCGCTGACTTTATTGCGATCGCCAAATGGATTGCCCCGTCTAGCCAAGTACTAGATTTGGGTTGTGGTGACGGTAGTTTTCTAGAATTTTTACGCCAGCAAAAACCGGTGCAAGCTTATGGTGTCGAAATAGATGATGCGCGGGTTTTAGCCTGCGTGCAAAAAGATATTCATGTCATTCAGCAAAATCTCGAGGGTGGCCTCGCTTTATTTGGCGATCAGAGTTTTGATACCGTCGTGCTTTCGCAGACACTACAAACTATCCACCAGACCGAAAAAATCTTGCGCGAGGTAGTGCGGGTAGGGAAAGAATCGATCATCTCATTTCCAAATTTTGGCCATTGGTCACATCGTCTAGCCGTAGGTTTTGGGCATATGCCAGTTTCGAAGAGCCTGCCGTACCAGTGGTACAACACGCCAAACGTGCGCGTTTTAACTGTCGCCGACTTTGAAAAACTCGCTTCCAGTTTGGGTCTCAAGGTGATTGATCAATGTATTTTGCATGAAGGCAGAGAGGTGACTTTGTTACCCAATCTGTTTGGCAGCTTGGCATTATTTCGTATTCGACGTGCTTAATGTAATTCAGTCATGGCTTAAAGATTTTCGGGTTTATCTCGAATGGCCTTGTCTACGAATGCTTTTTTTAGGCTTCTCTGCAGGCTTACCGCTTTTACTAATATTGGGCACCTTAAGTTTTTGGTTGCGCGAGGCGGGAATTGATCGTAGCACCATTGGCTATTTAACTTGGGTTGGTTTAATTTATGCCTTTAAGTGGGTTTGGGCGCCGTTAGTCGATCGACTGCGAATTCCTTTTCTCACTAAATGGTTTGGCCGCAGACGCAGTTGGCTGCTCTTTGCCCAAGCCTTAATTATTTTAGGTCTACTGGGCATGGCCAGTATTGATCCTAAGGTTGCATTGAATCCCATCGTGTGGTGCGCACTACTTGTGGCATTTGGTTCTGCCACGCAAGATATCGCCTTAGATGCATTTCGGATTGAATCGGCCGATAGCAATCATCAGGCGGCCTTGGCAGCCACCTATCAAACTGGCTATAGACTCGCTCTAATCTGGGCCGGTGCCGGCGTTTTATGGCTGGCAGCGCGGGTCGAGACGGATAGTGGATCTTATGATGTTAGTGCTTGGCAATTTGCTTATCTTTGTATGGCCGCTTCAATTAGTGTTGGCGTTATCACCACCTTATTTAGCCAAGAACCAGCACAAGTTTTACTGCCGCAAGCACGCAACGCAAAAGCTTGGCTATATCAGACCTTAATTGAACCCTTCGCTGAATTTATTCAGCGCTATCACTATCAAGCCATCATCATTTTGGCCTTAATTGCGATTTATCGGATCAGCGATGTAGTGATGGGCATTATGGCCAACCCCTTTTATGTAGATATGGGCTATACCAAAGATGAGGTTGCTGCCGTGAGCAAAGTCTTTGGCGTCATCATGACCTTGCTTGGTGCTTTTATTGGCGGAGTTTTAACTCTGCGCTTTGGCGTGATGCGCATTTTATTTGTGGGTGCTGTGTTATCGGCGGTAAGCAATCTTTTATTTGCTTGGTTAGCAGCCCAAGGCCATGATTTACAGGGTTTGATTTGGGTCATTTCTGCTGATAATTTAAGTTCTGGAATAGCGAGCGCTGCATTTATTGCTTACTTATCTTCACTAACAAACATTCGCTATTCAGCAACACAGTACGCCCTATTTAGTTCAATGATGCTCTTATTGCCCAAATGGTTAGCGGGCTTCTCCGGCGTATTTGTAGATGCATTTGGTTATCAAGCTTTTTTTATTAGTACAGCCATTATTGGCGCGCCTGTCTTAATTCTGATTTGGTTGACGATGCATTTAAATATTGGGCAGAACAAAAAAATAGCAGAGTAGTTATTTTTTGATCGCCTTAAATAGGCCAGTCATAATCAATGGTCAAGGGCGCATGATCGGAGAAGCGTTCAATTTTGTAAATACGCGCTGCCTTTGCTTTAGCAGCAATGCCACCGGTAGCAATTTGGTAGTCGATGCGCCACCCCACGTTTTTGGCATACGCTTGGCCACGATTACTCCACCAGGTATAGCCGGTATCACTGGCCGCTGGCTCTAGGTGGCGATAAACATCCACATAGCCGACCTGGTCAAACAAATGCGTCAGCCAAGCGCGTTCTTCAGGCAAAAAGCCTGAATTATTCAGATTACCTTTCCAATTTTTAAGATCAATTTCTTGATGGGCAATATTCACATCACCGCAGAGAATAATTTCACGTCCTGATTTTTTTAATTGCAGCAGGTGTGGTAGAAATGATTTTAAAAAACGGAATTTTGCCGCTTGTCGCTCAGGTGAGCTAGAACCGGATGGCATATAAACAGAAATAATGGATAAATTCTTGAGGCGTATTTCCACATACCGACCTTCCGCATCAAATTCGGCATTACCATAACCATAAAGTACATCTTGGGGTTGATGCCTAGAGTAAATGCCGCACCCGCTATAGCCCTTCTTTTGGGCATGATGAAAATAGCCAGTCATACCAGTTGGGTTCAAAATTGTCTCGTCTAGATCATCGCGCTGGGCTTTGAGCTCTTGCAGGCAGACAAAATCAGGCGCTTGGTTTTGCATCCACGGCAAAAAGCCTTTTTTGACGGCAGAACGAATGCCATTGAGATTGGCGGAAATGATGCGTAACATAGAGGCTTATGAACCCACAAAATAATCAAATACAAAATAATCAACACGACTTTATTCGCTTTGCGCTCGAAGCACGTGTCTTAGCGTTTGGCGAGTTTAAAACGAAAGCGGGTCGGCTATCACCCTATTTTTTTAATGCCGGAGGATTTAGCAACGGGGTTTTATTAGGCGCTTTGGGTCGGTATTACGCCAAGGCTTTATTGGCATCAGATATTCAGTTTGAAATGCTCTACGGCCCAGCTTATAAGGGCATTACCTTGGCTGCGGCAACCGTCATTGCTCTAGCTGAGCAGGGGCGCAATATTCCTTTTGCCTATAACCGGAAAGAAACGAAAGATCATGGCGAGGGTGGCACGATGGTGGGAGCTCCAATTCAGGGGCGAGTGGTGATTGTGGATGACGTTATTTCGGCCGGCACTTCGGTACGCGAATCAGTGAATTTAATTCGTGCTGCTGGGGGCGAGCCTGCCGCAGTCTTAATTGCCCTTGATCGCATGGAAAAATCGGGTACCGCACTTGATGTAGGCGCTTACTCTGCAGTACAAAGCATTTCACAAGACTTCGGTATCCCCGTCGTTTCTATTGCTAGCCTGCATGATTTGCTGACTTTTTTAACCGCTTCAGCCGATACGGACTTAAAGCAGTATTTGCCAGCGGTTGAGGCTTACCGCTTAAAGTACGGAATTAATGCTTAGCAAGTAGCGTTAGAGGCTAGTTTCACCTTCAAAAACGGTCATTGCGGGTCCATACATCTCAACCGCTTGAGGCTGACCATCAAGCATGCCAGGCCAGACTATTTCTAAAATTCCACCTCGAGTTTCAACCCGTACTGGGCTTAGCAGTAAGCCGCGCCGAATGCCAGAAACCACCGCTGCACAAGCGCCAGTACCGCAGGCAAGTGTTTCGCCCGCACCGCGTTCGTAGACCCGCAAGCGTATGGCATGAGCGTGCAGAATTTGCATGTAGCCAGCATTGACCCGCTGCGGAAAAGCCGAATTGGCCTCAATCTGCGCACCTTCTGTACCAACCGGGGTGCTCTCAATATCATCGACAACTTGAATGGCATGGGGATTGCCCATCGATATGGCGGCGATCCAATCAGCATGTGTGCCAGCATTACGGCTAATGGGTAAGGCATAGAGGGTTTCATGAAACTCTAGTTTGGATGGTAGCCCAGTCGGATTAAATGGAATAAGCTGGGGCTCAAAGATGGGTGCGCCCATATTGACTTTAACTTGCCCGTCAGCAAGCGCCTCAAGCGTGATGATGGAATGTGCCACCTCGACCCGCAGCGGATTCTTAGTAGAAAGTCCTTGCTCGTGAATGTAGCGGATAAAACAACGGGAGCCATTGCCACATTGCTCAACCTCACCACCATCTGCATTAAAAATCCGATAGCGAAAATCAGCATCCGGAAGCGTGGTTTTTTCAACCAGCAAAATTTGATCTGCACCCACGCCAAGTTGGCGATGGGCTAATTTACGCCATTGGTCTTTTGTTACCGCACTCAAATCATGGGTGATACCGTTCAGCACAATAAAGTCGTTGCCGGCACCATGCATTTTAGTAAAGCGAATTTTTTGTGGTGATTGCGTTGTCATTTACTTGAATATAAACCAGGCTCGCCAGGAGGGCGATGTTTAAAGCGTTTATGGATCCAGTAGTATTCAGCGGGATTTTTAATAATCTCCTGTTCATAGAGTCGATTGAGGCGCGCAGTATCGGCCACGGGGTCATCACTAGGAAAGCCATCAATGGGCTTGCTGATGGAACAAATATAGCCACTTTCATCTGGCTTTAGTGCCGTAATCATTAAACAAACTTCAGCACCAGCCATTTTTGCTAAGCGTGATACGGAAGTAACCGTACTCGTTGGTATTCCAAAAAAAGGTACAAACACACTGTCTTTAGGCCCCAAGTCAATATCAGGCGCAATAAAAACAAAATTACCAGCTCGAATTTCACGTAATAGATCACGTAAGCGGTTTTGCCGAGCAATCGATCTGCCGCCAAAACGCTCGCGCCATTGAATAATTTTTTGATTAAAAAAAGGATTTTTCATGTTTTGAAATAAACCAGTCCCTTTTGGTAGGTCGTGGTCAAGCACTAGCACGGAGAGCGCTAAGATGCCACCCTCAATGCCAACAAAGTGTGGAGTGATTAATAAGCGAGGTTTACGATCACCCAATTCAATGGCTGCTTTGATGTCCACCATTGCGCTTATTTGCTTGGGGCTACCCATCCAAATTCGACTGCGCTCGATGACACTTCGTCCCAAGAGGCGCCAATGAGCTATAGCTAAGGCATCAATTTGAGCGGGTGAAAGCTGCGGAAAGCATAAGCGCAAATTGGTTTTAACCACATGTTTTCTTTCGCTGGGTAGGCGCGCTGCCAGCGATCCAAGTGCATAGCCGGTATGCACGGTGAGGGCATAAGGCATCACAGAAAAAAAACGCAAAAGACCAAGGACCAAAAAATGAAGTGTGGTTTGTAGCCAATGCATGATGAAATTTTTTTACTGAGTTGGGGGCAGTTCTGCGCCACTAGGGTGCTTGAAGCGGTTATAGGCCCAAATATATTGATTGGGAGCACGGCAGATGATTTTTTCCAAAGCTAAATTTAATTCTGCTGCAGCGAGCGTAGCATGATCAGAAAATGTAGGTAAGCGTTCTGCATGAATAAGCCAGCCCTGCCCAAAACCCTTACGTTGCGCAGAAAATAGCACGACCGGAATCTGCTTGCGACCCGCCAGCCGAGCAGGCAAGGTAGTTGTGTAGGCGTAGCGACCAAAAAAAGGCGCCCACACACCTTCGCCTCCGCTTGGCACTTGATCTGGCAAAATGCCGATGGCCTCACCACGACTCAAGGCCCTAACCATTTGCCGAACACCATGCAGATTGGTCGGTACAAAATGCATATTGGGGTAAGCGCGCCACGATTCAATCACTTTATTCAACCAATCTTGTCTGGCAGGGCGGTACAAAATAGTGGCTGGAAAATGGTTTGCCAAAATGCGCGGAATAATTTCAAAACCACCTAAATGGGGACAGAGCATGATGAGGCCATGACCCTCGTCGATCGCTGCCTCAACTAGACTCCAGTTGCTAACCTCAGCCAAAGCAAGGGCTTTTTTGGGGTTATGCCAGATCCACAGACTGTCGGAAAGCAGCATTCCAGAACCCGGAATAGCCTTTAAATATTGGCATTTGAGCTGGCTTGCCGCTAAGGCCTCAGCATAATTAGCCTTAAAAAGGGCGCGATACTTAGCAGAGGCTAGATAAGCAACATAGCCCAAAAAGCCACCAAAACCTTGCGCAACTGCTAAAGGCAGGGCAGCCACAATGCGGAGCATGAGGTTAATTAATGGAGAAAGCATTTGATAATGATATTCATAAAGTCCGAACACAGACAAAATCAGGCTGAACTTCAGACCCATCTACTGGAGGATCAACCCCTTTAGTAAGTAGGCATTTTTTCAGTTAAAATAGCACTATCGCCGAGTTAAGACAACTTGCGGGGCGATTCAAAAATTCTGCTAAAGCGTCGCCGTTGTATTTCCGGCACGTCTGTTGTCATTTAAGTCGTGTTTATTTTTTAATAAGGAAAATGCAATGGCAAACGAATATTTCTTTACCTCAGAGTCAGTTACTGAGGGCCACCCCGATAAAGTTTCTGATCAAATTTCTGATGCCATCTTAGATGCCATCTTGACCCAAGATCCGACCGCGCGAGTCGCTGCAGAAACACTTTGCAACACGGGTTTAGTGGTGCTTGCGGGTGAAATTACCACTCACGCCAATGTCGATTACATTCAAGTTGCGCGGAATACCTTGCGTGAAATTGGCTATGACAATACCGAATATGGCATTGATTACAAGGGCTGCGCGGTTTTGGTCGCTTACGATAAACAAAGTCCCGACATTGCTCAGGGCGTCAACCATGCGGCCGATGACGGCTTAGATCAAGGCGCTGGCGATCAAGGCTTAATGTTTGGATATGCTTGTGATGAAACCCCTGAGCTAATGCCTATGCCAATACACTTGGCCCATCGTTTAGTCGAGCGTCAATCGCAATTACGCCGAGACGGCCGTTTAAATTGGTTACGCCCCGACGCCAAATCGCAAGTTACTTTACGTTACGTTGATGGCAAGCCAGACTCAATCGACACGGTCGTACTCTCGACCCAGCATGCTGAGGATATTTCCTTAGAGCGCTTGCGCGAAGGGGTGATTGAAGAAATTATTAAGCCTGTCCTGCCTAAGCATTTAATTAAAGGCGCGATTAAATACTTGGTCAATCCGACTGGCCGCTTTGTAATTGGTGGCCCGCAGGGAGATTGCGGCCTGACAGGCCGAAAAATTATTGTAGATACCTACGGTGGCTCAGCGCCGCACGGCGGTGGCGCATTTTCGGGCAAGGACCCTTCTAAGGTAGATCGCTCAGCAGCCTATGCAGGGCGTTACGTGGCAAAAAATATTGTTGCTGCAGGGCTAGCGACGCGTTGTCTCATTCAAATTTCGTATGCAATTGGAGTGGCGCACCCCACATCCGTGATGGTGAGCACGTATGGCACCGGCAAAATTGCCGATGAAAAAATTGCCCAATTGGTAGCTGAGCACTTTGATTTACGTCCTAAAGGGATTGTCAAAATGCTCGATTTATTGCGACCGATTTATCGTAAAACTGCTGCTTATGGGCATTTTGGGCGCGAAGAGCCCGACTTTACGTGGGAGCAGCGTGATAAAGCTGCCGCTTTGAAAGCCGCAGCAGGAATTTAATGTACGCTTGAAAGTCTGTTCTGATAAGGCTTTCAAGCGAACTTAGCTGAAGTTATGCAGGAAGCTAAAAAAGTGTTTACAATTTAACCAGATCTTCAAGGAGCGTTGCAAGGGGCTAATTGAATTGCCTCCCCAGGCTTGAAGAGGGCAGACCTCGTCTGCTTTTGCAACTGCGCTCGCTAACCCGTGGTCAATGGTTGGCGAGTTTACTTGCCCCAGCATTGATCTCTATTTAGCTGGAGCAGGAATGAATACCGTAGCTGATTTCAATTTAAATGATTTTGTCGCAACTCGCTGCGCAATCGCTGATATTTCCTTAGCAAGTTTTGGCCGTAAAGAAATTGCGATTGCTGAAACCGAAATGCCCGGCTTAATTGCAATTCGTAATGAATTTGCGGCAGGTCAACCACTGCGCGGAGCTCGCATTACCGGTTCTTTGCATATGACCATTCAAACCGCTGTGCTCATTGAGACCCTAGAAGCGCTTGGCGCTGAAGTGCAGTGGGCCTCATGCAATATTTTTTCCACCCAAGACCATGCTGCAGCTGCAATTGCCGCTAATGGCACTCCTGTATTTGCCATTAAGGGCGAATCACTCGAGCAGTATTGGGATTACACCCACCGTATTTTTGAGTGGGCTGATGGCGGCTTCACCAATATGATTCTGGATGATGGTGGCGATGCCACCTTGCTGCTACACCTAGGCGCAAAAGCCGAAAAAGATCAGGCAGTCTTAAACCACCCGACTAGCGAAGAAGAGACTATTTTATTTGCTGCCATTAAACAGAAACTGGCGAGTGACCCAACTTGGTACTCAACCCGTTTAGCTAAAGTTGAGGGCGTTACTGAAGAAACAACTACCGGTGTACACCGTTTATATCAAATGTTTGCTAAGGGTGATTTACGTTTTCCAGCTATTAATGTCAACGACTCGGTCACGAAAAGTAAATTCGATAATTTATACGGTTGCCGTGAGTCTTTAGTTGATGCGATTAAACGCGCTACTGACGTGATGATTGCCGGCAAGGTGGCAGTTGTATGCGGTTATGGCGATGTCGGTAAAGGTTCTGCCCAAGCCTTACGAGCATTGTCCGCGCAAGTTTGGGTAACTGAAGTCGATCCTATTTGCGCCTTACAGGCAGCCATGGAAGGTTATCGGGTTGTGACGATGGACTATGCTGCCGACAAGGCCGATATTTTTGTTTCGGCAACGGGTAATTACCATGTCATTACCGAAGAACATATGAAGCTCATGAAAGACCAAGCGATTGTTTGTAATATTGGCCACTTTGATAATGAAATCGATATTGCCGGCATTGAAAAATATCAGTGGGAAGAAATCAAGCCACAAGTCGATCATGTGATTTTCCCAGCTGCGAATGGTAAGCCAGAAAAGCGCTTAATTATTTTGGCTAAAGGGCGTTTAGTTAATTTAGGTTGTGGTACTGGTCACCCTTCTTATGTGATGAGTTCTTCTTTTGCAAACCAAGTGATTGCCCAAATTGAATTGTGGGGCGCTGTCGGTACCAAGAAATATCCGATTGGCGTTTATACCTTGCCTAAGCATCTAGATGAAAAGGTCGCCCGTTTACAGCTGAAAAAATTAAACGCGCAATTAACTGAACTTTCTGCTCAGCAGGCAACGTATATTGGTGTAAGCAAAGAAGGCCCATATAAGCCTGAAAATTATCGTTATTAAGCGAGCAAAACTTCTCAATTTGCAGAACAGGCCAAGATTATGGAACTGAGCGTCGAATTTTTTCCGCCAAAAACAAACGAGGGTGAGGAAAAATTACGGCTCGTACGCGAGCGTTTAACCGCCGAGCTTAAGCCCGCTTTTTACTCGGTAACTTTTGGCGCTGGCGGTTCGACACAGGCAGGCACTTTAAAAGTCGTCAGTGAAATTCACACGGCTGGCCAAATGGTTGCACCTCATTTATCTTGTGTCGGCAGCTCTAAAGAAAACGTTCGAATGATGTTGATGCAATATCGTGATTTAGGCATTCATCGCCTCGTCGCCTTGCGTGGCGATCTGCCTTCAGGAATGGGGCAATATGGTGAGTTTCATCATGCCAATGAGTTAGTAGAATTTATACGTGCCGAAACAGGTGATTGGTTTCATATCGATGTCGCCGCCTATCCTGAAATGCATCCGCAAGCGCGCTCACCAGCCAGCGATGTTGCTTTCTTTGCGCAAAAAATGCAGGCGGGTGCAAATTCAGCCATAACCCAGTATTTTTTTAATAGCGATGCCTATTTTCGTTTTGTCGATGAGGCTTTTGCGCTAGGTGTGACTCAACCCATTATTGCGGGCATCATGCCCATTACCAATAGTAGTCAGTTAATTCGTTTCTCTGATTCTTGTGGCGCAGAGGTACCGCGCTGGATTCGTCTACGGCTTTTATCTTACGGCGATGATGTTGCATCGATTCGCGCATTTGGTGAGGAGGTCATTACCGATCTCTGCGATCAACTGCTTGTAGCGGGAGCGCCCGGTTTCCATTTTTATGCTTTAAACCAGGCAAATGCTATTTTGGCAATTGCCAATAATTTAAGTCTCGGCCAACAATAATACGCACTCAAGTAAGCCCCAGCACTTATTGGTGCAGTCCCGATTCGGTGAGCAAATAAGTTAAGGCTTGATCGTGGGCTTGAGGCTTCCATTGAGACGGGCTTAATTCTTGCCAATCGAAGCCAACCCCAATATTCATCGTGCTTGGCTTGCGGGTTTTGAGGGCTAGCAGGGTGCGATCAAAGTAGCCGCCGCCATAGCCAAGACGCCAATAACGTGAGTGACCATTTTCTTGTGATCGCGACCATCCTACAACGGGCAGAAGAATGCAATCGGGATCTATTTTCGGGCGCTCTAGGTTGTGGGGGTTAGGCTCGAGAATGCCAAAATTATTTTTAATCAATGCATCGCCACTGCGCCATTCATAAAAATCAAGTTGCTTATTGGCTAGCCCTAAAGGCAGGGCTAACTTTCGAGAGCTAGCCTGTTGTGCCCAATGTATTAGGGCGGGACGAAAATCAACCTCATTGCGGATGGGGCTATATAGTGCAATGGATTCAATACCTGCTCCCGGCCCAGCTAGAAATTGATTTAGCGCCAAAATCAGCCTATCCTTTAAATCAATGTAGTCATTCGCGCGCGTGAAAGCGATACGCTGCCCAAGCAAATCTTTGCGGAGCTCTTGGAAGGGATCAATTGTCATGGTAAACAGTATTATGTTGAAAGAATAGAAAGTCAATTTAACATGCAGCAATCCAATCGGCTTGTCGACCAGCCAATGCAAGAGTTAGTACCAAAGCAGAATTTAAGTAAAAAATGGCTACTAGACCTAGTAGCAGGGCTTTTATGCATGGCTTTATTAGGTGTTACCGCTGTCGAAGCGGCAACTAAAAAGTCTAAGTTACCGCAATCCTATGCCAGTAAAATAAATGCGGATGAGCTAAGTCCGGCTGACAAGGAATTTATTGATTTACGTGAAGCAGCTAAGCGTAATGATGTTTTTCGTGCCCAGCAATTGGCTAGTAGTCTCGCCAATTACGAGTTTGACGATTATGTCACCTACTTTAGAATAAAGCCGCAACTTTTTGATGGTGGCGGCGCTGCCCGGGCCGATACTTCAGCTGACAACCAGGTTAAGGCCTTTTTAAATCAATATCAGGGAACTGCGCTAGCCGATCGGATGCGCAATGACTGGCTATTGGTTTTGGGGCGTAGAAAAGATTGGAGTAATTTTGATGCTGAGTATGCCAAGTTTGTCTTGGATGACGATACTGCGGTGAAATGCTATGCCCTTCAATCTCGCTTAGCAAAAGGAGAAAGCGCAGAAAAAGTCAGCATCGAAGCAAAAGCCGTGTTGATTGATCCCCGTTATTTTGGGCAAGCCTGCCAAGAATTAGTACCGCTCTTAGTGGCAGCGAATGGCCTGAGTATTAGTGAGGCAAAGGCAGTTGGGCGGGCGGCTGCAGAAATGGGTTATGACACGATGTCGCGGCGTATTGGCGGAGAAGATCCCATTGCCGAGATAGTGAAGAGTGCGAGCAAAGATCCGCGTAAAACATATAACGACTTTTTGCAAAATAGCAGCCGCTTCAACAAAGAAAATCAAGCCCTTGCCTGGGGTGTTATTGGTCAATTTTTAGCTAAAAAATTCGACCCCAAAGCAGATGATGCGTATCGTGAACAACAAAATTTAGGTTTTAATGAATTACTTTCAACCGAATCACAAGAATGGAAAGTACGCGCGGCACTGCGCGCCCAAGACTGGGTCTTGGTTAAAGAGGCCATTGAGGGGATGAATCCGGCAGTGCGCCAGCGAGACCCCGCTTGGACCTATTGGTATGGGCGTGCACTGAAAGCAACGGCCGCCCAAGATCCTAAAATTGAGCAGCGGGCGCGTGAGCAGTTTGAAGCCATTCAAGATCAATTTAATTTCTATGGGCAATTAGCGCGTGAAGAGCTAGGCAAAGGTGCGCATAGCGCCACGGTGCACTCCAAGATTGCCGAGCAAGATGTCAAGGCATTATCAGAGCGCCGGGGTTTTAATAGGGGTGCGAAGCTTTATGCCATGAATTTACGCTTTGAAGGCAATCGCGAGTGGAATTGGGAGTTGCGGGGCATGACAGATAAGCAACTCATCGCTGCTGCTGAATACGCCAAACGAGTACAACTGTTTGATCGGGTTGTTAGTTCAGCCGATCGAACCAAAATCGACCATGATTTGAGTTTACGTTACCCCATGCCTTTTCGTGATGAGCTAACGCCAATTGCCCGTGAAATCAATTTAAATTTAGCTTGGGCTTATGGGCTGATCCGACAGGAATCCCGTTTTATCATTAATGCTGCCTCCTCAGTCGGCGCATCTGGACTAATGCAGGTCATGCCAACTACGGCCAAGTATGTGGCAAAAAAAATTGGCATGAATTCATTTACCACTGAACAATTAAAAGACTCTAATACCAATATGATCTTGGGAAGCAATTATTTAAATATGGTTTTACTAGACCTCGACGGTTCTTGGGTATTAGCCTCAGCAGCTTATAACGCGGGCCCATCAAGGCCAAAACAATGGCGTGAAAAATTAGAACGACCTGTAGAGGGGGCGATTTTTATTGAGACGATTCCGTTTAATGAAACGCGTACCTATGTTAAAAATGTCCTAGCCAATGCTAACTATTACACCACGGTGATCTCAGGACAAACACCATCTCTTAAGCAACGCCTTGGGGTGATTGCGCCTAAAACTGCAAATCAAAGCGAGTTACCATGAAATATCAAATTTTATTAATTGGTGGTAATGGATTTGTGGGGCGTGTACTCGCTCGTAAACTGCAAACGGCAGGCTATTCAGTCTTATTGCCAACCCGTCATTTAGCTGCCGCGCGCGATCTGCGCTTGTTGCCCAATATTCATCTCCAAGAAGCCGATGTCAATCAAGCCCAAGTAATTCAGGCGCTTTGTTCCCAACTCACTGAACAGGGCGCGGTGATTAATTTAATCGGCATGTTGCACGATCGGCCCGCCCAGCCCTACGGCAAGTTTTTTCAGCAGGCGCATGTCGATTTACCCCGCAACATCATTGCCGCAATGAAGGCAAATAAGTTAAAACGCTATTTACACATGAGTGCCCTAGGCGCAGATACTAATGGCCCCTCAATGTATCAACGCAGTAAAGGCGATGGTGAAAAATTAGTGAAAGAAAGTCATTTAGATTGGACTATCTTTCGACCCTCCGTAATTTTTGGGGCAGAGGATCAATTTATTAATCTCTTTGTTAAGCTAACTAAAATTTTTCCGGTCATTCCCTTAGCCCATTCGACGGCTTTATTTCAACCTGTAAGTGTGGATGATGTCGCCACGGCTTTTATTCAATCGTTACAGCGCCCGCAGACCATTCATCAGGTTTTTGATTTAGTCGGCCCAGAAATTTTCTCGATGGCCGACCTAGTTCGATTTGCTGCTCGTAAAGCGGATGCCCCAGGCTGGATTATTCCTCTGCCAGCGGCAATCGGCTATTTGCAGGCTTTGGCTTTTGAATATGGTCCAGGCCCCATCCTCATGTCGCGCGATAATATTGCCTCAATGCGTTTACCTAATGTATTACCTAGCAATGGGCGCGATGCCCTCACCCTCGATTTTGGCCTTGCTCGTAAGCGTCTAGAAAGTATGCTGACGTGAAAATATATGCTGTCGGCGGCGCCATTCGCGATGCTTTATTAGGCTTGCCAGTGCATGATATTGACTATGTTGTAGTGGGCTCTAGCCCTGCTGAAATGAGTGCTTTGGGGTATCGACCAGTAGGCAGTGAATTTCCGGTGTTCCTGCATCCGACTACGCAAGCAGAATATGCTTTAGCGCGCACCGAACGTAAAACAGGTCGAGGTTATCAGGGCTTTACATTTCATGCTGAACCCGATGTCAGCTTGGAGGAAGATCTGGGGCGACGTGACTTAACAATTAATGCGATGGCACAAGCGCTGGATAGCGCGGGGCAATTAAGTGGGCCGATTATTGATCCCTATGGCGGCCAAGCCGATTTAGCAGCCCGCATATTGCGCCATGTTTCGCCTACATTTGCCGAAGATCCTTTACGTTTATTACGGCTGGCGCGGTTTGCAGCAGCGCTGCCTAGCTTTGCAATTGCACCAGAAACAATGCAGGTAGCGCAAACCATTGTCCGCTCTGGCGAGTTACAAGATTTATCGGCTGAGCGAGTTTGGCAAGAAATATCACGCGGTTTTGGGTCTACTCAGCCCTTACGGATGCTTGAGGTGTTTCAGGCAACGGGGGCAGCGGCAATACTGCTGGCTCACGGCACAGAGGAGCAGCTCGCCGATGTGCAGGCGGCAAAAGCCTTAGCAATAGCGCTGAATTTAATTTCGCTCAGTGAAGATAAAGCCGCCGATGTTTGTGCAGTCGTATTAAGTAATTTATCAGCTGCCGATATTACCCAATGGGCCGAACACGTGCGCATGCCGCATCGAATTCGTGACTATGCCATTCTTTTTTCTGCTTTACGGAATTTAGTATTGGCAGGCCCGCTGAGCGCACATGGGGTAATGACTTGGTTTAATCGGGCTGATGTCTGGCGCAAACCCGAACGTACCCATGCACTCTTGCATTTACTGCAACAATTGAATTATCTTACCGAGCCTTTACGATTAGCATTAGAGGCCGCGCAAGCGGTTGACGCTGCACAAATTGCGCAGGCGAATACGCGCCTGCAAGACCTCAATACTCAGTCAGTTGGCGCCCAGAACAATCCGGGGGAGGCGATTCGAATCGCCATCGAGGCAGCTCGCTTAAAGGCCATTGAGCCTTATTGCTAACTCGCCTTAACTTATTTAACTAGAGGCGATTGCGTCCACCTAAACCTGGCAATATCGATAAATCCTTTGCTAAGGGAAAAAAAGTGCGTAGGTTTTTGGTAAAAGCAAAGACTTTAAAAAGCTCACCCATTTCTGCTTCCGATAATAATTTTTGGAGTGCTTGAGAAATGGGTAAAAATTGTTTTGGATTATTTGGATTGCCAGCTTGTAAAGCTAAATCGCTAATGCCCGCCTCCAGCAGAAAACTGGCCTGATTATTTAGATAAAGCGCATCTGCGCCAGCATCTATTGCTGTGTTACTAACGCCACTCCATTCAACATGGCTAGTTAAATCACATAAACCTGGCAGATAAAAGGGATCAGTAATGCTATGGTGGCGATGGTGAACCATAAGCGACCCCGCTTGACGCTGCGGGTGATAAAACTCATGAGCCGGAAAGCCATAATCAAAACTTAAAAATAAGCCGGTTTGTAAGCTGCTAGCGAGCGTGTGAATCCAGGCATTTGCTTGGGGATGAATTTCTGTGGTGTAGTCTTCAGGAAAGTTATCGGTATTTTGCAAGTTTTGGGGTAGCCAGTCCGTCGGCACCTCTCCACCAGTTGACCACTGCAACTGCTCAGCTACAACACCAACGCCTTGAAAAAACCAGCGACCTTGCTGCAGCTTGATGACTTCACAAGATAAAGCATCTAAAACTTCATTCGCTAAGATGATGCCAACAAATGCATTGGGCATTGCTTGTAACCAACCTAGTTCAGTGTGCCAAGCATGCTGCTTTTTGGCTTCTGCTAAGCGCGCTTGTTGGCGTTTTGCCAGATCGGGCGAAATTTCCAGAAAGTCATAGTGCGCCAGCGGCGCCCCAAGTTGGCTGAGCTGCTGCACAAGGGTTTCTGCCAGTTTTCCACTGCCAGCACCAAACTCTAAAATACGGGTTGGTAAGCCGGCTTGCTGCAGGGCATGCAAGCAGGGAGCTAAACATGCGGCAATGGTTTGGCCAAATAGGGGTGTTAGTTCGGGAGCGGTAATGAAATCGCCCGCAGGGCCAAATTTAGGCAAACCAGCACTGTAATAGCCATATTCCGGGGTATATAGCACCATTTCCATGTAATTTGAAAATGGAATCCACCCCCCATTTTGGCTAATTTTGGCCTTAATTTTTTGCTGGAGTAACTGGGTGCGCTCCATTTCTGATCTGCTCAAGGTAATATCCATAACTCACAAGTCTAAGAGAGTTTCAGTTTGCATGAGCATTAGCCCTTCCAACCAACACCCAAATCGGCCCGTATTAATTACCGGTGCCGCTAAACGCTTGGGTCGCGAGATCGCCCTTGAGTTTGCTCGGCAGGGCTGGGATATTGCTTTACATTACGGTCATTCGCATGCTGAAGCCCAGGCTACCCAAGCTGAAATTACGTCACTCAACCGTCGTTGCTTAATCTTTCAAGCCGATTTAACCATGGAAGCCGACATACAGCAGTTATTTACGAGCGTTGAGACGGCTTTTGGTCCATTAGCGTGTTTAGTTAACAGCGCCGCTAGCTTTGAATACGATCGGCCCAGTTCGCTTGAAAATCCTTTGCGAACCCCATTTTTGCTTGACACTATGAAGTTGAATTTAGCAGCGCCCATTTTATTAACCCAGTTAATGTATCTGCAGCAAAAAACCCAATCTAGCATTACCAGCAATACAGAGCGCACTTTTATACCGGCCGCTATTCAATTACTTGATCAAAAATTAATCAATCCCAATCCCGATTACTTTTCCTATACGCTTTCAAAATATGCACTACAAGGCGCAATCCAATTATTAGCCTTAGATTTTGCTCCGCAACTGCGTGTTGTCGGTCTAGCTCCTGGTATTACGATGCCTTCGGGCGACCAAACTCCATTGGGATTTTCTCAGGCACATCAAATGACGCCCTTAGGAAGATCATCAAGTGCGGAAGATATTGGCAAAGCAGCGGTATTTTTAGCCACCGCTAAAGCGATAACTGGCACTACACTTTACGTTGACGGGGGCCAACATTTATTCCCCTCTACCCGCGATATTATGTTTACCACACCTTAGGTCAAATTTATGCAAGTCACTCATCCCCTCCTAAATCTAATGGAGTACCGACGTTTATTTTTAGAAGATTACGAGGTATATATCAACATTGGCGTGCATGATCATGAAAAGAAAGCCGAGCAGCGCGTGATTCTCAATGTCGATTTGTATATTCCAATTCAAATCAATACGCCTAAAGAAGATCGCTTAGAGGAAGTCGTTGATTATGACTTTATGCGGGAAACCATACGCTTACGCACCCAAAAGGGCCATATTCATTTACAAGAAACTTTATGTGACACGATAGCCGATGCGATGCTGGAGCACCCGAAGGTGGTTGCAGTGCGCATTTCTACTGCAAAGCCCGATGTTTATCCCGACTGCGCTTCGGTGGGGGTTGAAATTTTTCGTATCAAGCCAACTTAATAAGTTATAGGCCGAATAAAATGGATGCCCGCAAAGTTGTATTTGAGGAAAATAAGCTAGAAAAGAAATTAACTCGCATGGTTGGCCAAGCGATTGGTGACTTTAATATGATCAGCCCTGGCGACACGGTAATGGTCTGCGTCTCTGGCGGCAAAGATAGTTACAGCTTACTTGATATTTTGTTGAAGCTCAGAGAGCGAGCACCAATTCAATTTGACATCATTGCGGTTAACTTAGATCAGAAGCAACCTAATTTTCCGACCGCTACATTACCTAATTATTTGGCTAGCCTACCTGTCCCATTTCATATTGAGACACAAGACACCTATAGTATTGTGAAGCGTGTGATTCCCGAAGGGAAAACAACCTGTGGCTTGTGTTCGCGTTTGCGGCGTGGCATCTTATACCGCGTTGCGAGCGAGTTAGGCGCAACTAAAATTGCTCTAAGCCATCATCGTGACGACATTTTAGAAACCTTCTTGCTGAATATATTCTATGGTGGAAAATTAAAGGCGATGCCGCCTAAATTACGTTCTGATGACGGTAAACATATTGTGATTCGTCCACTGGCCTATGTGCCAGAGCGCTTACTTGAGCGTTATGCTGGCGTCATGCAGTTTCCGATTATTCCCTGTGATCTTTGTGGCAGCCAACCCAATTTGCAACGCGGTGCAATGAAGCAAATGTTACGCGATTGGGAGAAAAAAAATCCTGGTAGAGTCGAAAATGTGTTTCGCGCACTGCATCAAATTGTGCCTTCGCATTTACTTGATAGCACCGCATTTAACTTTAAAAATCTTGAATTAGCCGAAGCGCTAGCAGGCTTCATGCCCGAACGAGATGGGGATAAAGCGTTTGATGAGAGCACTCCAGCACTGCCTACAAATACAAGCGGCCCCCTAGGCACTTATACTGCAAGCTTATGAATATCGTTATTCTGGCAGCCGGACAAGGTCAGCGCATGCGCTCTGCCTTGCCTAAAGTAATGCAAAGATTGGCTGGTAAGCCCATGTTGCAGCATGTACTTGAAACTGCCTTGAGTATTAGCCCCAAAACAGCTCCACTGGTAGTCATTGGCCACGGTGCGCCGCTCGTAAGCCAATTTTTAATGACTTTTGCAGAACAAAATAAAGCCACCTTAAAACTCGCCACCAAAATAGATACCGTTTTACAGGCCAAGCAAAATGGAACGGGACATGCCTTATTGCAAGCCTTGCCCAAATTAAACCCAGCTGTGCCAACCCTAGTTTTATATGGTGATGTACCTTTAATTAGCCCCTCGACCTTAAAGCGCTTAATTCAATTGGCCGATGGTGTTGCGGGTCAAGATTCAGCTTTAGCCCTATTGACGCAAGACATGGTAGATCCTCAGGGGTACGGCCGCATTATGCGCAATTCTGCAGGTGAAGTAACGGCTATTGTTGAAGAAAAAGACGCCACTCGGCAGCAACGCACAATTCAAGAAATTAATACCGGCATGATGGTGTTGCCAAGCCAGCATCTAAAGCGTTGGCTCAAGGCTTTAAAGGCTAGTAATGCGCAGGGAGAATATTATTTAACCGATGTAATTGCGATGGCCGTTAAAGATGGCGTACCGATTCGCACTACCCAGGCCACGAATGTATGGGAAACGCTTGGCGTTAATGATCGCGCTCAACTAGCCGCCTTAGAGCGGATTGCTCAGCAGGAAATTGCGAGCAATTTATTAAGTAATGGCGTTTCTCTCGCCGATCCTACGCGCCTTGATGTGCGGGGTAAATTAACATGTGGTCAAGATGTCTTCATTGATATTGGCTGCGTGTTTGAGGGCGACGTTTCCTTAGCAACAGGGGTTCAGGTCGGGCCTAACTGTGTTTTAAGAAATACCCAAGTTGGCAAGCGCGTAGTAATTCAAGCCTTTAGCCATCTAGATGGGGCAATAATTAGTGATGATTGCAGCATTGGCCCCTACGCACGTTTACGGCCTGGCGCTAATTTAGCTAACGATGTTCATATTGGTAATTTTGTCGAAGTAAAAAATAGTCAATTGGGTGCGCACAGTAAAGCTAATCATTTAGCGTATGTGGGTGACGCCACCGTGGGTAAGCGCGTGAACATTGGGGCGGGCACAATTACTTGTAATTATGATGGGGTTAGCAAGCATCAAACCATTATTGAAGATGATGTCTTTATCGGCTCAGATACGCAACTGGTTGCTCCAGTTAAAGTAGGGCGCGGAGCTACATTAGGTGCGGGCACCACCTTAACTAAAGATGCTCCTGCAAATCAACTGACCGTATCACGCACTAAACAAGTTTCAGTGCCATGGCAACGTCCAGAAAAAAAAGTACTTGCAAAGAAAAAATTATCAAGCAAGGGAAAAAAATAAATGTGCGGCATAGTTGGTGCAGTGTCAGCACATAATGTCGTTGAAATTCTCATTGAGGGTTTACGCCGCTTAGAGTATCGCGGCTACGACTCTTGTGGGTTTGCCCTGATTAATGCAGCAAACCCCCTGCATCCAATTGAGCGGGCCCGCACTACTGCGCGCGTTGCCGATTTAGCTGCGCAAGCCAATCAATTTTCAGGCACGCTAGGTATTGCACACACCCGCTGGGCCACTCACGGTAAGCCAGATACGGAAAACGCGCATCCCCACATTTCACAAAATTTGATTGCGGTAGTGCATAACGGCATTATTGAAAATTATGAAAGCTTACGCGCTGAATTAATGCAAGCAGGCTACATTTTTACTTCAGAAACTGATACCGAGGTCATTGCCCATTTAATTCACCAAGTTTATGCCGCACAAGTCGAACGAAATTTAGCTTTGGCAGTACGGTTGGTGTTGCCCCGTTTGTATGGCGCTTATGCGATAGCGGTAATAGCGCAAGACAATCCGCAAACCCTGATTGGCGCCAGAGCGGGATCGCCCTTGGTTGCAGCATTTGGCCGGCAAGAAAATTTCTTAGCATCAGATGCGCTAGCACTAGCGGGTAAAGCTGAATCGATGCTTTATTTAGAGGAGGGCGATATTGCTATCGTCACAAGCAGCACCATTCAAATAATAGATCATGACGGGGTAATTTTAACGCGTGAAAGTAAGCCCATGCCAGCACAGGCTGAGGCCGTTGATTTAGGCCCTTATCGCCATTTCATGCAGAAAGAAATTTTTGAACAACCCCGCGCTATTGCAGATACCTTGGCGAATGTGAGCAGCTTTGGTCCAGAATTATTTGGCGCTAACCCGCAGCAGTGGTTAGAGTTTGAGCAAATTTTAATTTTGGCTTGTGGCACGAGTTATTATGCCGCCTGTGTTGGTAAGTATTGGCTTGAAGACTTAGGTGGTATTTCAACGCAAGTTGAAATTGCTAGTGAGTATCGTTATCGAAAAACGGTTTCCAAGCCAAATACCTTGGTAATCGTGATATCTCAATCGGGGGAAACTGCCGATACGCTCGCTGCTTTACGTCACGCTAAAAGTTTGGGACAGCGTTTTACGTTGGCAATTTGTAATGTGGCTAGTAGTGCAATGGTGCGTGAAACACCATGGCATTTTATTACTAAAGCGGGTACTGAAATTGGCGTAGCCTCAACCAAGGCCTTTACCACGCAGTTAGTGGCGCTGTATATATTAGCTGCCTCTATTGCCAAGCGTGCTGGGGCCTTAAATCCCGAGGCAGAAAAAGACTTACTACGTCGCTTGCGCCGATTGCCTAAAGCCTTATATGCGGTTTTGGCTCTCGAGCCACAAATCATTGCTTGGAGCGAAGCATTTGCGAAATGTGAAAACGTGCTTTTTTTAGGACGTGGTTTGTACTATCCCATTGCCCTCGAAGGTGCTCTTAAGTTAAAAGAAATTTCTTATATTCATGCCGAGGCTTATCCTGCTGGTGAGTTAAAGCATGGGCCGTTGGCGCTAGTAACCGAAAAAATGCCGGTTGTTACGGTTGCGCCCAATGATGCTTTATTGGAAAAATTAAAATCGAATATGCAGGAAGTCAAAGCCCGGGGCGGGGTGTTGTATGTGTTTACCGACCGCGATACACAAATGAAAAGTAGTGACGGTATTCATGTCATCGGCCTGCCCGAGTACTATGGCGATCTCTCGCCCATCTTGCAGGTGGTCCCCCTGCAATTATTGGCTTACCATACTGCTTGTGCGCGGGGTACCGACGTCGATAAACCCCGTAATTTAGCTAAAAGCGTGACGGTGGAGTAGTTCATTTAATCCCTTTAAGAATCAGGGGAAAATGCACATTTGTGTTTAAATAAGCTTGGTGAATATTTTGTTTAGCCCCCCCTCTATTGGCCCCCATAATCAAGTTCGCTATTTAGCGCGCCTGCTATTAGCAGTATCTCTGCTAGGTATTTTGGCTGCCTGTGCGGTGGGGCCCGACTTTAAGCAACCCGATGCGCCTAAAGTGGGCACTTTAACTGAAAAGCCTCTTCCTGCTAAATTAGCAACGACCCCAGATGTTCCGGGTGGTAGCGAGCAAACTTTAGTTGAAAGTAAAGACATCCCGGCAAAGTGGTGGGAGCTATTTAAATCCCCCGAGTTAGATGTATTAATTCGCAAAGCCCTAGAGCAAAACCCAAACTTAGCTGCAGCTGATGCCGCCTTGCGCGCAGCAAAAGAAAATGTTAGCGCTCAAATTGGCGGTCAGTATTTTCCTAAAATTGGTGGCAATGCAAGTGCCACTCGCGAACAATTGCCGTATGCGGTGTATGGACTGCCGCGCGGGGATCCCATTTATGATCTCTACAACACCACAGTGAATATTAGTTATGTGCCTGACTTTTTTGGCCGGGCGCGCAGAACAGTAGAAAATGCTCGTGCTCAAGCTGAGATTAGTCAATACCAACTTGAGGGCGCATACCTGAATTTAACGTCGAATTTAGTAACTGCTGCAGTACGCGAGGCTCAATTGCGTGCGCAATACCAAGCTACTAAAGAAATTTTAGAAGCACAAACTTATTTTGCTAATATTATTAAACAGCAACTCGAAATTGGCAGCGTATCTAAAGTAGACCTCACTTCTCAGCTGGCTTTAGTGGCAAGCTCGCAGGCAGAATTATTGGTGTATGAAAAAAATGTTGCTTTTGCGCGTAATCAACTCGCTGCTTTAACGGGCGAATTTCCGGGAAGTGCAGTTATTAAAGGTTTTAATTTAAGTGATTTGCATCTACCAGACCAGCTACCACTGTCATTGCCTTCAAGTTTAGTGCGTCAACGCCCCGATATACTTGCCGCTGAGTCGGTAATGAAATCAACCAACGCTTTAGTTGGCGTAGCCACTGCCAACTTGCTGCCACAAATTACTTTGAGTGGCGCTGAGGGTAGCGCAGCCTTAACCACCGGCGCTTTATTTGGGCCCACTGCTGCGCTTTGGTCCATTGCTGGCGGATTATTTCAGCCACTCTTTCAGGGCGGCCAATTATTAGCGCAGCGCCGCGGTGCCATGGCCAATTATGAGCAAGCCGTATTTCAATATCAAGCCGCAGTGATCACTGCCTTTCAGCAGGTTGCGGATGCGCTCCAGGCTTTAGATGCTGATGCAAAGGCTTTAACTGCTGCTACCGATACTGAACGCTATGCCAAAGAAACACTCAATTTGGTACAACATCAATATCGTCTTGGAACCGCTAGTTATTTGCAGGTGCTGTACTACCAAACCCAATATCAAAATGCCAAAATTCGCTCTTTGCAAGCGCAAGCACTCCGTTTTTCTGATACCGCAGCTTTATTTACAGCATTGGGCGGGGGCTGGTGGAATCGAGAAGGACCTGCTTATCAAGCTAAAACAATTGCTAGTAGCGAGAGTGCCCTAGGCGCGTCTGTCGAAGGTACTCCCACAGCCACTTCGGCAGCCTCTCCACTTACTTCGGCTGAGTTACCCATTGCAAATGCCAACCTGATCGTTAAATAATGAAGCTTCTTGAAACCCTTAAAACTAAAGTACTGCTGTTACTAAAGACTTGGCAAGTGCGCGAAAAATTGTATCTCTTGTGGATCAAAATAAAAAATACCTATGCGCGTATAGCTCAGAAACTGCGCCCCTATCAGCGCTTTAAAAATACGCGTGCCTATGCCAAATTAATGGCGATGACAGAAATGCGCCGCCGCATGACGGTGATGTTGGTGGGTGTTTTTTTACTGCTGGGGTTAATTTTTGTCTTTAATCAGACTAAAACGATGCTAATTAAGCATTTTATTTCCAGTGCAGGTTTGCCGCCTGCCGCTGTTTCTACTACGGTTGTTCAATACGAGGAGTGGCAACCCATGCTAAGTAGTGTGGGTAATATGCGCGCCTATCGCGGGGTTGAATTGAGCACAGGAGTAGAGGGCTTAGTCGAGCAGGTGCCGGTGAAGTCGGGCATGGATGTGAAAGAAGGTAGCTTGTTAATCAAGTTAGTCGATGCTGCTGAAGTAGCCCAATTGCAATCATTAAGGGCCCAAGCTGAATTAGCTAAAGTGATTAATGAGCGCGATAAACAGCAATTGGCAATTCAGGCTATCAGTAAAAATGTTTTTGATACCAGCGCAGCCGACGCGAAGTCAAAGCGGGCATTGGTACAGCAACAAGAGGCACTAATTGTTAAAAAGAATTTAAAGGCCCCTTTTAGCGGCCGCGTTGGAATTGTGACGCTGAACCCAGGACAGTACGTTGGCGCTAGTGAGAAGTTAATGACCTTACAAACGATTGACCCGATATTTGTTGACTTTACTTTGCCACAAAGCGCAGTTAGTACTATTGCGGTTGGCCAATCGATTGCGCTATCGACTGATGCATATAAAGGTATTGCATTTGCTGGAAAAATTACAGCAATTAGTCCTAAGGTCGATTTAAATACGCGCAATATTCAAATTGAAGCCTTGTTAGCTAATCCGGATAAGAAAATTTTGCCGGGCATGTTTGCTAATGTAAATATTAATTTAGGCGATAAAGTCAAACTACTTACTTTGCCTTTAACCGCTGTAAGCTATAACCCTTATGGCTCTACTGTATTTATAGCCAAGAAAACTGAGCGCCTTGGAAAAGATGGCCAGCCCGTGATTGAAGCCCAGCAAGTATTTGTCACAACTGGCTCAACTCGGGGTGATCAGGTCGCGATTACCAAGGGTATAGAGGCGGGAGCTACCATTGTCACTAGCGGCCAACTAAAATTAAAAAACGGCACGCCTTTAATCATTAATAATAAAGTACTCCCCGCCAATTCTCCTAATCCAAAGCCTCAGGAAAATTAGTGTTGATGAATGCAATTAGTCATTATTGTCTACGCTGGTGGCTAGCGTGATGAATTGGACCGATCTCTTCATTCGCCGGCCCGTTCTATCGGTGGTGGTAAGTAGCCTGATTTTAATTTTTGGTTTGAAGGCTGTAACGACTTTGCCAGTTAATCAGTTCCCGCAAACCCAAAATGCGGTTGTTACCATCACTACGGCATATTTTGGAGCAGATCCAGAAACCATTGCAGGATTTATTACTCAACCGCTTGAATCAGCTATTGCTCAGGCGCAGGGTATTGATTATTTATCCTCAGCCAGCATCAGCGGCATCTCTACCATTACCGCAACCTTGCGGCTCAATTACGACTCCAATAAAGCCTTAACTCAAATTAATACTCAAATTGCCTCAGTGCGTAATCAATTACCACCGCAGGCACAACAACCTGTTTTAACAGTGCAATTGGGGCAATCAACTGCCGCCTTATATATGGGTTTTTATAGCGATGACATACCCAACAACAGTATTACGGATTATTTATTGCGGGTTGTCAAACCGAAACTCGATTCCATTGCTGGCGTGCAAAACGCTGAAATTTTAGGTGGTCGGAAGTTTGCCTTAAGGGCTTGGTTAGACGCTGATCGGATGGCCGGCTTAGGAGTTGGGCCAGATGATGTATATAACGCACTAGCGGCCAATAACTATTTATCTGCCGTTGGCAGCACAAAAGGCTCGATGGTTGCGGTTGACTTAGTTGCGGGTACCGATTTACATAATTTAGCTGAATTTCGTAAGCTCATCATTAAACGTAATGGCGTAGACCTAGTTTATTTAGATCAAGTTGCCAATGTCAGCTTAGGTTCTGAAGATTACAACACCAATGTAGCTTTTAGTGGTAAAAAATCAGTCTTCATTGGAATCAAAGTAGCGCCAGAGGCCAATTTATTAGATGTGGCTGCACGAATTCAAGCAGCCTTCCCACCTATTCAAAAACAATTGCCTACTGGCTTGACCGGCAAAATTGTGTACGACTCTACTGCCTTTATTAATACCTCCATTGATGAAGTTATTAAAACATTAGTCGAGGCATTAGTCATCGTAACGGCAGTGATTTATTTATTTTTAGGTAGCTTTCGGGCAGTTTTGGTACCCCTTATTGCTATGCCGCTGTCCTTAATCGGCGCATTTTTTATGATGCAAGTATTGGGCTATTCGATTAATTTATTAACCCTCTTAGCCTTAGTTTTGGCGATCGGCTTGGTCGTTGACGACGCTATTATTGTGGTCGAAAACGTCGATCGCCATATGAAAGAAGGTAAATCGCCACTCGAGGCAGCATTGATTGCAGCAAGAGAATTGGGCAATCCCATTTTAGCCATGACCATTGTATTAATTGCGGTCTATATTCCCATTGGCTTTCAAGGTGGCTTAACCGGTGCGCTGTTTACCGAATTTGCCTTTACTTTAGCCGGAGCGGTGGCTGTTTCGGGCGTGGTTGCCTTAACGCTTTCGCCGATGATGTGCGCACAAATTTTTACTGAACAGCAAGAGGCCTCACCCTTTGTTCAAAAAATCGATTTGGTATTTGAGCGCTTTCATCATCGATATCAAGCGCTGCTTCGTAGTTTATTAACAACTTGGCAGGTCGTCATTGTCATGGGCGCATTTTTATTAGTAGGTGTAGCTTATTTATATGCTACAGCTTGGTCTGAATTAGCGCCTACAGAAGATCAGGGCATTGTCTTAATGCAAGCTGCAGGCCCGCCCAATTCAACGGTTGATCAAATGCAAATGTATGCAAATCAACTATATCAAATTGCTAGCGCCGAACCAGAGTATGCGCAAATGTTTCAAATTACTAGTCCGACATCTAGCTTTGGCGGCGTACTTTTAAAAGATTGGGCGCAACGCAGTCGAAGTGCTAGCGCCTTTCAGCAAGATATGCAAAAAAAGTGGAATAGCATTGCTGGTGCACGAGTGGCTGTGTTTCAGTTTCCCGCTCTTCCAGGCGCCCAAGGGCTACCAGTTCAAGTGGTCATTAATACAACCGAATCATACGAAAATTTAAATGAAGTATCGCAGGCCGTACTCGATAAAGCCCGCAAAAGTGGGATGTTTTTCTTTGTTGATACCGATTTAAAAATTGATAAGCCACAAGACGTACTCGAGATAGATCGCGAAAAAGTTGCTGCTTTAGGAATGACCCAAAAAGATGTTGGTAGCGCACTTTCAGCCGCATTGGGCGGAGGATTTGTCAACTATTTTTCTGTGGCTGGCAGATCTTATCGGGTCATTCCTCAGGTAAAACAAGTAGATCGCTTAAACCCCGAGCAAATTTTAGATTACTATATTCGCACTCCCAGCGGCAATATGATTCAGGCGCGCACGATTGCGTCGATTCGACAACGGGTTGTGCCGCAGTCAATTAATCATTTTCAGCAATTAAATTCTGCCACGATCTCGGGAGTTAGCACCCCATTCGTTTCACAGGCCGAAGTATTAACTTTTTTACAAAATGCCATCAAAGAAGCTGGACCTAGTGGCTATAACATTGATTATGCAGGCCCATCACGGCAATTTATTGCCGAGTCAGGCGGTTTCTTGGTAACCATGTTCTTTGCGATTTTGATTGTATTTTTGGTGCTTGCAGCTCAGTTTGAAAGCTTTCGCGATCCCTTGGTGATTTTAGTTTCGGTACCGCTTGCTTTATTTGGCGCCTTAATTTTTATTAATCTTGGCTTCACCACTGTCAATGTTTATACCCAGGTTGGTTTAGTGACTTTAATGGGCTTAATTAGTAAGCATGGTATTTTAATTGTGCAATTTGCTAATGAGTTACAAATGGCCGGCCGCAATAAATTAGAAGCCATTATCGAAGCAAGCAGTGTGCGGTTGCGGCCAATTTTAATGACCACTGCAGCGATGGTTTTGGGTGTAGTACCGCTGGTAATTGCTTCTGGGGCTGGGGCAGCAGGTAGACAATCGATGGGAATCGTAATTTTTACTGGCCTATCGATTGGCACCTTATTTACTTTATTTGTCGTGCCAGCGATGTACCTCTTTATTGGCGCCGATCACCACGCGAATAAATTTAAACAAAGCGCCATTTAAATTTAGGTAATTAGGGTTTACTCACCATTAATTCAGTTTCTGCAATAGTGGCAAACTGAGTTTCGGTTTGAATGCGCTTAAACCATTTTTCTAAATGTTCATATTGTGGGCGCGCCGGCAATTGCTCAGGAAATGTCTCTGCTAATAAAATCCAGCGATTAACGCAAATGGCTAGAGGAATATCGCCTAAATTAAAGCGTTCACCCGCACAAAAAGCGTGCTCTTGTAAGCAAGCGTTAAGGATGCCAAGATATTGATGGGTATCGGCAAAGCCTTTACTAATGGCGGCATAGTTACGTTCCGCTTCTGGCACACGCGTCAGCCCCAGAAAGGGTAGACGTAAGGCGGGCCAAAGAGTTGAAATTTGCCAATCTAACCATTTATCTGAGCTGGCTTGACTAAAATTGTCTTTAGGAAAATAAGTTCCAGCCGCATCATAAGTGCGAGCCAAGTAGCGCAAAATTGAATTCGATTCCCACAGAGTGAGCTGGCCATCTTGTAAGGTTGGGACCAAACCATTGGGATTCATTTTGAGATAGTCGGGGGTCGTATTAATACCAAAATGTAAGCCCGCATCAATACGTTCATAGTCACGTTGCTCTTGTCGTTGGAGCTCAGCTAAGCACCATAATACTTTTTGAACATTGATTGAACTTTTCCTACCCCAGAGTCGCATCATGAAATAATTATCCTTATTGTGATTGGCACTATTTTTTTATTCCTTGGCCACGTGTTTAATACCTGATAGCTCGCTACGATGAAACAGCAGCGGGGCTTTAGCAGGGTCATGGGCAAGATCATGAATTTGGGCGACAATAATAAGGTGGTCGCCACCAGGGTAAACAGCCACGGTTTCACATTCAAAGTGGGCTGCACAGCCTTGTAAAAAGGGGATACCACTGGCATTAAGTAGATGATTTACTGTGGCAAATTGACCGGTGCGGCGTTTGGCAAAGGTGATTGCGAGATCTTCTTGAGCATGATTCAGTACATGAATAATATGTTGAGCACCCACCGAAAAAGCAGCCGCTAATGGGGATTGTTTCGCAATCGACCATAAAACTAACGGGGGATTCAGCGAAACGGTATTGAAGGAGCTAATGGTGATGCCGATTGGCGCTTGCGTAGCATCAAGCCCAGTAATTACCGTGACGCCAGTGGGAAAAGCAGCAAAACCCTGACGTAAATCCCCGGATGAGATCGGCTTATTAATTACAGAACTGGGCATGCGGATTATCTTGAGCTAGCCATTTATGATTTATTGGCTGCGGCGGGAGTGGGCGTAGCGCCGCCAGTAGGGATAACAGTTCCTGGTATGGGGGTTAGCACTTCATTGTCTTCAGCCTTCACGCACTTAAACCGATACTCTTTACTATTTTTAGAGAGAAAACTTGCGCCTAGATAAAAATCGTTTTTACATACTTTAGTTGCAAAATTCATGACTTCTTGCGGGTCTGCGCTGGAATTAATGAGTCGCATATTTCCCATTGACATACTTAATTCCGTTGAAAAACAAGCGCTTAGCAAGAGGCAGCTAAAAGTAGCGGTGAAGAGTAGAATTTTTTTCATGGTAAACCTCATATGCAATCGTGCTCGTAGAATAAACCGTTTAAGTAAAGTTGTTAATTTTAAGGAATTTTAATGTTTAAAGCGATCTTGATTAATAAAGACGAAAAAGGCTATCGTGCCGACTTGGCCGAACTCGACGAGACCGATTTACCCGCTGGCGAAGTGTTGGTTAAGGTACTGTATTCCACCTTAAATTATAAAGACGGCCTTGCTATTACTGGCAAAGGCCCTGTTGTCAGGGCATTTCCGATGGTTCCAGGCATCGATTTTGCTGGCGAAGTACTCGACAGTAGTAGCCCAGATTATCAGCCTGGAGATCAGGTTATTTTGAATGGCTGGGGGGTGGGAGAGGGGTATTGGGGCGGTTTAGCCCAAAAGGCGCGGGTTAAGGCCGAATGGCTGATACCCCTGCCCAAGGGCTTGACCCCGAAGCAAACCCTGGCAATTGGTACGGCTGGCTATACCGCCATGTTGTGTGTCATGGCCCTGCAACAGCATGGCTTGC
This sequence comes from Polynucleobacter sp. IMCC 29146, assembly GCF_021395195.1. Classification (NCBI taxonomy): domain Bacteria; kingdom Pseudomonadati; phylum Pseudomonadota; class Betaproteobacteria; order Burkholderiales; family Burkholderiaceae; genus Polynucleobacter; species Polynucleobacter sp. IMCC 29146. The sequence goes on from NZ_JAJVCR010000005.1 coordinate 57,520, forward strand.
AGCCTAGCGCTGGTGAAGTTTTAGTCACCGGGGCAGCAGGGGGGGTGGGTAGTTTTGCCACGATGCTCATGAGCAAACTGGGTTTTACGGTAGTCGCTAGTAGTGGTCGACCAGAAGAAAGCGCATATCTACATCAGCTGGGCGCTAGCGAGGTCATTGAGCGGGCCAGTTTATCAACTCCAGGTAAACCCCTTGCTAAAGAGCGCTGGGCTGCGGTTATCGATAGCGTGGGTAGTCATACCTTAGCTAATGCATGTGCGGCAGTTAAAAGCAATGGTGCAGTTGCTGCGTGTGGTTTAGCCCAAGGCATGGATTTTCCAACTACCGTAGCCCCATTTATTTTGCGCGGCATTACTTTGTATGGCATCAATAGCGTTACCGTAGATAAGGCGAAACGTATTTCAGCTTGGGAGCAATTAAGTCAGCTTTGCGACTTCACCATCGTCAACGCAATTGCCCACGAAATTAGCTTGGCCGAGGCTATTCCGCTAGCGGCTGATTTAATTGCTGGCAAAATTCGTGGACGTTTAATTGTGGATGTGAATCGCTAAGAATGCGCTTTTACTCTTAATATAGCGGCTATCGTGAAGCCGTTTTTAATTGATAACATCGTTGGCTTTGCGCTCAGGTAAGCGCAGACAAATGAGTTGTCTCTCAGTTTCATTGGCGCTCGACCATGCTGCAATTTCTTCAAGCGTACGATAGCAACCGCGACAAAAGCCATTGTCTGGATTAATCTCACACCAATTAATACAGGGCGAAGCAATGGGTGCAATGGGATTCAATTTCATTAAGACGTTTTAAACCGATTGATAAAACGTTTATCAGCATCATATTCAATAAAATGGGGATAGGCCCCAGCCCTTAAATGGGTTTGGTGCGAGCGCCACATTTCAGGATCAAAAAAATCGGGATGATGTTTAAGAAAATAGTGTTTGACCCGCTGATCGCCCAGTAAAAAAACCCGAAAGGTTTCTGGAAAAATATCTTTCGACCCAATTGGATACCAAGGTTCGCCCGATAACTCCTCCTCCTCGGTGCGAGCCACTGGAACATGACGAATTTCACAGGCAGTTAAATATTCAATTTCATCGTAGTCATAAAAAGCAACCCGGCCATAGCGAGTGACGCCAAAATTTTTGTAAAGTAAGTCACCTGGAAAAATATTAGCGGCAATTAATTCCTTAATAGCATTGCCATATTGCAACACTCCATGCTCTATTTCGGCATCGCTACCATCCTGCAGCCAAAGGTTTAACGGCGTCATCCGCCGTTCTATATAGACATGTTTAATAACTAATTCATCTAGACCATCTAGGCCTGGTCTAATTTGCAGTAATGACGGACATTGCACTTGAATTTCGGCAATTAATTCAGGCGTAAAACGCTCAAGGGGGAAAACCACATCAGAAAATTCGAGTGAATCAGCCATTCGCCCTACCCGATCATGCTGTTTAACCAATTGATATTTGGCCATGATGATTTCACGGGTTGTTTCCTTGGGGGGCGGAAAGGAATCCTTGATCATCTTAAAAACATAGGGGTAGCTAGGTAAATCAAATACCAGCATCACTAAACCTTTAATGCCAGGCGCAATGCGAAATAAATCAGTAGAGTGCAGTAAGTGATGTTGAAAGTCGCGGTAAAACAAATTTTTACCGTGCTTTTGTAGTCCTAACATGTTGTAAAGTTCCGCACGGGGTTTGTGGGGTAACAAATTGCGCAAAAAAGTAACGTAGGCTGAAGGCACTTCCATATCGACTAAAAAATAACTATGAGTAAAACTAAATATTAGGCGTAAATCGACTTCAGATAATAATGCACCATCTATATATAGTTGACCAGCTGCGTTATGCATTAGCGCAATTGCTAAGGGGATCACTTTTTCGCCATCAATAATGCGGCCAATAATAAAGGCAGTTTTATTACGAAAAAAAAGGCCAGTTAAGATATGAATTTGAAAATCTGCCTGTGTCGTAGCGCCATGTAATTCCTCGTTCACGCATTGATTTAATAATTCAATATCCCGCGTTAAATTTTCAAATGGTGTTTTAAATTGAAAACTCAGTAGCAAATCTGCAAGGACTTGTTTTAAGCCAGCACGATTTTCTGGATAGTAAGTGCGGTAGGTGGGCTTACTTGGGGCTTCGTCGTTCTCTAGGTATTCGGTAGAAATGGTAGGGCGGACAAAAATAAAATCATTATGAAAATAATCACGGCGTAAGATGCGGGTACATACTGAATTAAAAAATGTTTCCGCTAACTCAGGTTGGTGTAAATTAGAAACTAAACCAATGTAATGTAATTTCACTTGCTGCCACACCTCATCGGAACAATTTTCTGCATCAAACTCATCTTCCAAAATTTGCACAGTTTCTTGTACGCGTTGATCATAATAATCAATGCGATTCCGCTGCAATTGACTTACCCCAAACCAATCTTGCGCCTCAAAGCAGGCTTTTGCCGCTGTTCCAGCCTCGCGGAAGATGCGGTAATGGCGTTGAAATCCGGCCAACAGCGTTTGCGCCATATCGAAAGCAACCTGCGATGACAATAATTTGGGAAAATGGTTCATGCCACTAAGCTTAATCGAAGCGTGCAGAACTTGACTAATCCTCAAATCCACTACCCCTTGGGGGACGCCCTTCCACCGCTGGGTGAAGCTAGGGAAGTGGTTCCTGGGGTGCGCTGGATAAGAATGCGCCTGCCCTTTGCCTTAGATCACATTAATTTATGGCTTTTACGCGATGAAATCGATGGTGTAGAGGGGTGGACCATCATTGATTGTGGTATTTGTAATGCCGAGACGCAGACCGCATGGGAAACTATTTTTGCCACTCAATTGGCCAATTTGCCAGTATTAAGGGTGATTGTGACCCATATGCATCCCGATCATGTGGGGTTGGCAAAGTGGTTATGCGAGCGGTGGCAGGCGCCCTTATGGATGTCGATGGCAGAGTATTTAACTGCTCAGTGGTTAAGCAATAAAGAGGGGGGCGCAGCAATTGGCGCCAAAATGGGAGGAGGGGGATCGGCCGATCACCTGGAGCGCCATGGGCTTAATTCCGCCGAAGACTTGGCTTTAATTCGGGGCCGTTCTGACTATTACAGCAAGATGGTGCCAGGGATGCCGCAGCGCTATCGGCGTTTGATGGACGGGGATGTCATTTCTATTGGCAGGCATCTGTGGCAGGTAAAAATGGGCTATGGGCATGCGCCTGAACATGCCACCTTGTATTGCGCAAAATTAGGGGTTTTTATTTCAGGCGATATGGTCTTACCACGTATCTCTACCAACATTAGTGTTTATGATGCCGATCCCGATGCCGATCCCTTGGGATTGTTTTTACGTTCCTTGGCGTTATTTGCCCAATTACCTGTCGATACCTTAGTTTTACCCTCCCACGGTAAGCCCTTTAATGGCCTTCATTTACGTGTTCAGCAATTACAAGATCACCATGTTGATCGCTTAGCCGACACCATGGAAGCGTGCAACCAGCCGATTACAGCGCGCGACTTAGTGCCTATTTTATTTAAGCGCTCACTGGATACGCATCAAATGACCTTTGCCATGGGCGAAGCTATTGCCCATTTGAATCATCTTTGGCGCTTGGGAAAGCTGACGCGGAAGGCTTCCGCCGGGGTTTGGCAGTTTTCCGTCCGCTAGACCCTGCATTCCCTGCAGATGCAGCAGCATTTGTTGCCGCCGCGGTTGCTGCCGCGGTTGCTTTATTCACATTGTCCATGGCAGCTTCCTGTGCCGAGCCCATCGCCTCGCCAAAAGAGCGCAGCGCTAAAAGCGTGGCTTGCTGAACTTCAAGCCCTTGAATAGTCGACTTCAAGACGTTTAAATTCAGGTTTAACCAATTCTCAACGCTTTTAAGATCTTTAATCCGCTTTTCAATTTCAACGACATCAAGACCTGCAAAAGCATTATTAAATCCGCTAGCTGCCTTGTTCATATCGGTAGTAAAGGGAAATTGGCCGGCATTTTGCCCGGCCACACCTTGCCCCCACATGTTCTTCAACATCTCAAGGCTTTGATTAAATTCTGGGATAGTTCCAAACATAAATTCTCCATTTTGGCTAAAGACAAGCAATACCGATAAAATACGGGATTCTAAAGATTAATCCTCTTAACCTCACAATGCAATCAAATGGTTCAGTAGCACCCACTTCAACAGTACCTGCCTTTTTCGGTTCGGCAAGGTATACGCGTGGCGCCCTTTTACCCCAGCTCTTGCAAGAGCGCATTTTAATTTTAGATGGCGCAATGGGCACCATGATTCAGCAGCGGAAGCTTTCTGAAGCCGACTATCGCGGCTTGCCAGCGAGTCAGCGTTTTGCGCAGCATGCCAGCGATGTTAAGGGGAATAACGAGTTATTAGTTTTAACGCAGCCACAAATTATTCGCGACATCCACGATCAATATCTTGCGGCGGGCGCCGACATTATCGAGACCAATACCTTTGGCGCCACCACCGTTGCGCAAGATGATTACCGCATGCCCGAGCTAGCTCGTGAAATGAATGAACAAGCCGCGCGTATTGCTCACGAGGCTTGTGTGGCCTATAGCACAGCAGATAAGCCGCGGTTTGCAGCTGGTGCCATTGGCCCAACTCCTAAAACTGCGAGTATATCTCCTGAAGTGAATGACCCTGGCGCGCGAAATGTAACCTTTGACATTTTACGCAAAGCCTATCGCGAACAAATTGAAGGTTTGTTTGCTGGAGGTGTCGATTTATTTTTAGTTGAAACTATTTTTGACACTTTAAATGCTAAGGCAGCGTTATTTGCGCTCGATGAATTTTTTGAAGAAACTGGAGAACTTTTACCAGTGATGATTTCTGGTACCGTCACCGATGCGTCGGGGCGCATTTTATCTGGCCAAACGGTTGAGGCATTTTGGAACAGTTTGCGTCATATTAAGCCGCTGACTTTCGGCCTTAATTGTGCTTTAGGAGCGGCTTTAATGCGCCCTTATATCGCCGAATTAGCGCGGGTTTGCGATACGGCAATTTCCTGCTATCCGAATGCCGGCTTACCGAACCCCATGAGCGATACGGGCTTTGATGAAACCCCCGCAATGACTTCCGGATTAATTGATGGTTTTGCAGCCGATGGTTTAGTCAATTTAGTAGGCGGCTGTTGCGGCACTACGCCAGAGCATATTCGAGCTATCGCCACCGCAGTAGCCCGCCGTAAACCCAGGGCTTTTTATCGTGAAAATTCATCTGAAGTCTTGTCATGAGTGATATCAAGCCGATGCGCTTAGCTGGCTTAGAGCCCTGCAATATCACTCCTGCAGTGGGCTTTGTCAATATCGGTGAGCGTACCAATGTAACGGGCTCAAAAGCTTTCGCGCGCATGATTTTGAATAATCAATTTGATGAAGCTTTGGCGGTCGCCCGCCAACAAGTTGAAAATGGTGCGCAGGTAATTGATATCAATATGGATGAGGCGATGCTGGATTCCGAGGCGGCAATGACCCGCTTTTTGAATTTAATTGCCTCAGAGCCAGATATTGCTAGAGTTCCCATCATGCTTGATTCGTCGAAATGGACGGTGATTGAAGCTGGCCTAAAGTGCGTGCAAGGCAAATCCATTGTGAATTCTATTTCCCTTAAAGAAGGTGAAGACGCATTCCGTAAACAAGCGCGTTTAGTTAAACGCTATGGCGCGGCTACTGTAGTAATGGCTTTTGACGAGCAAGGTCAAGCTGACACCTTTAAGCGCAAAACTGAAATTTGCCAACGCTGCTACAACTTGTTGGTCGGTGAGATGGGCTTTCCTGCTGAAGATATTATTTTTGATCCGAATATTTTTGCGATCGCCACCGGCATTGAAGAGCATGATAATTATGCGGTTGATTTTATTAACGCTACTCGCTGGATAAAAGCCAATTTACCCGGCGCAAAAGTTAGCGGCGGGGTTTCTAATGTCAGCTTTTCTTTCCGCGGCAATGATCGCGTTCGCGAGGCCATTCATACCGTATTTCTCTATCATGCCATTCAAGCTGGCATGGACATGGCGATTGTCAATGCCGGGCAACTAGGTGTGTATGCTGATCTTGACCCAGAGTTACTCGAACGTGTTGAAGATGTCGTACTCAATCGCTTTAAAGAAAAAGATGGCCAAACCCCTACTGAACGTTTATTAGCGATAGCCGCAACTTTTAAAGGCGATGCTAGTAAGCAAGTAGAAAATTTAGTTTGGCGAGAGGCGCCAGTTCGCGAGCGCTTAACCCATGCTTTGGTCCACGGCATCACCACATTTATTGTTGACGATACCGAGACTTTACGCGCAGAAATTATGGGGGCGGGTGGCAGGCCAATTGAGGTAATCGAAGGCCCACTAATGGATGGCATGAATGTGGTTGGCGATTTATTTGGTGCTGGAAAAATGTTTTTACCGCAAGTCGTTAAAAGCGCGCGCGTTATGAAGCAGGCTGTTGCGGTATTAATTCCCTACATTGAAGAAGAAAAACGTTTGCATATCGCTGGTGGTGGTGAAGCGAAGGCCAAAGGCAAAATTGTGATGGCCACAGTTAAAGGCGATGTACACGATATTGGTAAAAACATTGTTACTGTGGTTCTGCAGTGTAATAATTTTGACGTTATTAATATGGGCGTGATGGTGCCTTGCGCCGAAATTTTAAAGAAAGCCAAAGAAGAGCAGGCCGACATTGTTGGCCTGTCTGGCTTGATTACACCTTCACTTGAAGAAATGACCTATGTAGCCCAAGAGATGCAACGCGATACCTATTTTCGCGACCGTTTATTACCTTTAATGATTGGCGGCGCGACCACTTCTCGGGTACATACTGCCGTCAAAATTGCCCCGCACTATGATGGTCCAGTGGTCTATGTACCCGATGCTTCGCGCTCAGTTTCGGTAGCGTCAAGTTTACTTTCCGATGAGGGCGCAAAAAAATTCATTTCTGAATTACAGGAAGATTATGTCCGTATCCGCGACCAACACGCGAACAAACGTAAGACGCCTCTCATTTCTTTAGAGGCGGCACGCAAAAATCAGGAATGTATTAATTGGCAAAATTGGGTTCCACACAAACCCAAATTTATTGGTCGGCGGCTCTTTAAAAATTACTCACTTGCTGAAATAGCCCCCTTTATTGACTGGACTCCCTTTTTTCAAACTTGGGATTTGGCAGGTAAGTTTCCAGCAATATTGGATGATGAAGTTGTTGGCGTAGAGGCGCGCAAAGTATTTGCAGATGCACAGGCAATGTTGGAAAAATTAATTAAAGGCCAATGGTTGCAGGCAGATGGCGTAATGGCTTTTTATCCCGCCAACACGGTTGGCGACGATATCGTTTTATATACTGATGAAGCCCGCAATCACCCCTTATTTGTTTGGCATAACTTGCGCCAACAGAGCGAACGACCTGTAGTCGATGGCCAACGGCGCCCGAACCGCAGCTTAGCCGACTACGTTGCACCGCATGCCACTGGCATTGCTGATTATGTAGGTTGTTTTGCGGTGACTACAGGCCACGGGGTCGAGAAAAAAGTGGCGCAATTTCAAGCGCAACATGATGATTACAGTGCAATTATGCTTAAAGCACTAGCCGATCGTTTAGCCGAGGCATTCGCTGAATTAATGCATTGGCGGGCGCGTACCGATTTATGGGGTTACGCCACGAACGAACAACTTAGTAATGAGCAAATGATTGCTGAGCAATACCAAGGTATTCGCCCAGCGCCAGGTTACCCGGCTTGTCCTGCCCATGAAGTGAAGTTAGATTTATTACGTGTACTCGGCTCAGAAGATATTGGGATGAGCTTAACAGAATCATTCGCGATGAACCCTGCTTCGAGTGTTAGTGGCTTTTATTTAGGTCATCCCGAAGCCCGTTATTTTAATGTGGGCAAAGTAGGTCAAGATCAATTGGCAGATTTAGCTAAAAGACGCAATGAAACAATTGAAGTGGTACAGCGCTCCTTAGCAAGTCAATTCGACTAGGACAGTACCTGCAACTGATTGCAACGCAGTTTAGATGTCCCACACCAGAGGTTCTTGCGCCGCCGCCGCCTGCTTCATGAGCTCTAAAAATGGAAAGGCCCGCCTGCCGAGAGGATCGCCTTTTGCCATTGCCGAGCTAGAGTGAGCTCCTTGGGATTGGGTTTGGGGCTGAGTTTGGGATTGGCGTTGCTGTTGATCTTGAATAATAGCGCTTTCAAGGAGCCAAATTAAATTTGGCAGTTCAGCGGCAGTCAAAATGCCGCGTTGCTCAAGGGGCTTGCCCAAGATTGTAAAAATGCGTTCACTCAGATCACTTAACATGATCACCTCGGGGCCGGCTTTAGAATGAAAATGGTAAATCATCTGTCGAGCTTACCATTGCTGCCTGATAAACTCATTAATCTATGTTGACAACCCAAAAGAACCATTTAATTCAGCTCTTAAGTGAAGCTTTAAAACAGACAGCACTCGCTCACGGTTTGTCGCCAACTGACATACCAGTACCCCAGCTCGAACGGCCAAAATCGACTGATCATGGTGATGTGGCTTGCAATATTGCCATGCAAGTAGCAAAGCTATGGCAGCTTAAGCCGCGTGATTTAGCGCAAACCTTAATTAGCCATTTAACAAACCAAGCCAATTATGCCGACTTCATTGCTGCTGCTGAAGTTGCTGGGCCTGGTTTTATTAATTTTCGCCTGACCAATCAAGCTAAAACAGCGGTTATTAAAGAGATCTTAGTTGAGCAAGCGCGCTTTGGCTTAGTCAAGTTAGCGCCCTCAGCGGGAAATGCAAAACCAGCCAAAGTGATGATCGAATTTGTTTCAGCTAACCCTACTGGCCCATTGCATGTAGGGCATGGGCGACAGGCAGCCCTAGGAGACGCCATTGCTAATTTACTCAGCACCCAAGGATTAGCAGTTCACCGCGAGTTTTATTACAACGATGCAGGTGTGCAAATTGCCAACCTAGCCCTCTCAGTGCAGGCGCGCTTAAGTGGGCTCAAGCCAGGCGATAGTGCATGGCCAGAGTTAGCATATAACGGTGAGTACATTGCCGATATTGCAACAGCATATCGCGCTTTACCAGCGCATCACTCAGAGACCGATCTTGAATCAATTCGTCAATTTGCGGTTGCTTATTTACGGGCAGAACAAGACCTGGATTTAAGTATTTTTGGGGTGCAATTTGATCAGTACTACTTAGAGTCTTCTCTATATGCCGATGGCAGCGTGGCCCACATTGTCGCTGACTTAGAGGCCGCTGGTAAAACCTATGAGACCGATGGTGCTTTGTGGCTCAAAACGACTGCAGACGGCGATGATAAAGATCGGGTGATGCGAAAGTCTGACGGCAGTTATACCTATTTTGTACCCGATGTAGCCTATCATGCGAGTAAATGGCAGCGGGGTTATCAGCAGGTCATCAATATTCAGGGTAGTGATCACCATGGCACCATCATGCGCGTCCGCGCAGGTTTACAGGGGGTGGCACAGCAACGTCAGTGGGCCATTCCCAGTAATTACCCAGCCTATGTTTTGCATAAAATGGTTACGGTGATGCGCAATGGCGAAGTCGTGAAATTATCGAAACGCGCTGGATCTTATGTCACAGTGCGCGATTTAATTGAATGGTCGGGTGGTATTCATGACGCCATGACAGCGGAGGAGCGTGAGTTGGCGTTACAACGCGGACGTGATGCAGTCCGCTTCTTTTTAATTTCGCGCAAAGCCGATACGGAGTTTATTTTTGATGTTGATTTAGCCTTGCAACAAAACGACGAAAACCCAGTTTTTTATGTCCAGTATGCGCACGCCCGAATTTGCTCCATTCTGGCGCAATGGCATGGTTCTCCTGCTGATTTAGCTACAGCAAACTTCAGTCTATTAAGTAGTAAAGCTGCCGATCATTTGCTGCGGCGATTAGCTGAATATCCAGAATTACTTGCTACGGCCGCGGCCGATTTAGCCCCCCATGCACTCGCCTTTTATTTACGCGATTTAGCCGGCGATTTTCATACCTTTTACAATGCAGATCGTGTCTTAGTGGATGATCTCGAGTTAAAAAATGCTCGCTTAGCTTTATTAGCGGCGACCCGTCAGGTAATTCAGAATGGCTTGGCTGTTTTGGGGGTATCAGCCCCGAGCAAAATGTAAGATGAGGGGATGAAAGTGAAATCGACAAGAGAATTTGGGGGTACCTTATTGGGTTTAATTCTCGGGCTAACATTAGGCCTTGCTTTAGCTTTGGGGGTAGCTTTTTATTTATCGAAAACGCCCCCGCAAGAAAAGCCCGGAATTCGGGCGCCGAACTTACCATTAACGATTAAACCCGCCGTTCCAGTTGAAGAAGAGGGCGCCCCAGCTGCCACCCCATTAGATTTGAATAAGCCCTTGCAAGGAAAAAAACCACCTAGCAATACGGAAGCTAGCCCCGATCCGATTCGCGATATTGCCAATGGCAAAAAACCTGAGCAAAAGCCAGCAGATGTCAAAGCCCCAGAAGCCAAGAATACCGAACCCATTTTCTTTGTCCAAGTAGGCGCTTACAGCAAAAAAGCTGAGGCCGATGCACAAAAGGCAAACTTAGCAATTCAGGGTATTGAGGCGCAAATGAGTGAAGCATCAGTCGAGGGTAGTGTCGTATGGCGTGTGCGGATTGGCCCATTTGTCTCAACTGAAGATACCAAAGCAATTACTAATAAATTAAGTAGTCTTGGCATGAAACCCACTATTATTCGAGCAAATAAATCATGATTTCACCCCTTTCTTTTTATCGTCAACTTTGTGTTCGTGGCTTATTAGTAGCCTTTAGTCTTTTGCCCTTGGGGCAGCTGAGTGCGCAAATCATAGGCCAAACGGCAGGCCAAGCGGCAGGTAGCGCAGCGTCTAATATTAAGCCTCAGCCTGGCAATCAAAAAATTCAAGAGGGTATTGACTACCGCATTTCAACTGCCCCGCAACCCGTCGAAACCAAAAACAAAGTCGAGGTAATTGAATTTTTTTGGTACGGCTGCCCGCATTGTTTTGAGTTTGAACCCGAACTTAGTGCTTGGGCTAGTCGCCAAGGTAAAGACGTAGTATTTAAACGTATACCAGTGGCATTTAGAGACGATTTTTTAGTGCATAGTCAGCTATTTTTTACGCTCGAAGCCATGGGCAAAGGGGATGCCTTAAATAATAAAGTCATGACCGCGATTCATAAAGAAAACAAACGACTACTAACGGAAAATGACATTGCCGATTGGGCAGTCAGTCAGGGACTCGATCGCAATACCTTTCTTACCACCTTTCGCTCATTTGCTACCGTATCAAAAGCACGGAATGCCAATCAACAATCGACTAACTATCGTATTGACGGTGTGCCAACGGTGGTTATTCAAGGGCGCTATGTTACTTCTCCATCGATTGCAGGAACCAAAACAAAAGCCATTCAAACAATGGATTATTTAGTCGACAAAGTGCGCAAAGAGAAGTACAAATAAATACTGAAGAACAGCATTAAATTTTGACAAAGTGACGCAAAATCCAAAAGTAAATTGGGTACGGTAACAGGCGTAAGAATTTTAAAAATCGCGAGAACCGTTTAGGAAAGTGAATGTCAAATTTACCCTGTTGAATACCGGCTAAAATTTCTTGCGCTGCTGTTTCTGGGCTGATTAGTGCGGGCATCACAAAATCATTTTGGGCGGTTGCTGGGGTTTCTACAAAACCGGGCGAGATCATGTGCACACTTAATCCGCGGGGTTGCAAATCATAGAATAAAGCCTCACAAAAATTAATCATTGCCGCTTTGCTGGGACCGTAAGCGAGCGCTTTGGGTAAGCCACTATAGCCGGCTACGCTACCCACAATGGCAATATGGCCAGCATGTTGTTCAAGCATATCGGGCAGAACTGCAGCTACAGCCCGCATGGGGCCGAGTACATTTGCTTGTACGGTTTGCTCAGCAGCAGCAAGCGCAAAATTATCAGCCCGCAGCGGAATATATATCCCAGAAACAAAGAGTAATAAATCGAGCCCATGCCAAGCGCGCACAATTGCTTGATAGGCCAGATCAATTTGTTCTGCCTTAGTAACATCAAGGGGTAAGCTTAAACATTGATTAACTTGACCTAAGGCACAAAGGGTCTCTAGGCGCTCAAAGCGGCGTCCTGATAAGGCGACTCTTGCTCCTGCCGTAATGAGTGTTTTTGCACATGCTTCACCAATTCCACTGGTGGCACCAATTACCCAGACCCGTAGGCCTGTAAATTGAGTAATTCCGGGTTGCTGCATGCTCATGGCGACGGAATTGTGCTTGGCTGATGGCTTAACGTAAATTGCACGACATCAATGTTTTGCTCTGAAAAGCCAGCAGCACAATACATTAAATAAAAATTCCATAAGCGAATAAAGGCCTCATCAAAGCCAAGTTGTTTTACCTCAGGCAATTTAGCGTTAAATTGCTCAAACCAGATGCCTAAGGTTTTGGCGTAATCTTTACCAAAAGCAAATTCGCTGTCAATTTGTAACCCCGCTTGGTTAGCTTGAGCAATAAAAGCATCACGTGATGGCAACATTCCACCGGGGAAAACGTATTGCTGAATGAAGTCGGTACTATTGCGATAGCGCTCAAATAAGTCAGTGGCAATCACAATAGTTTGCACGCAGGCCTTGCCATTGGGTTTCAGGCAGGCTGCAATACTTTGAAAATATTCGGGCCAATGGCTTTCACCTACTGCTTCAAACATTTCAATTGAAGCAATGCCATCAAACTGAGTATGACAGTCGCGATAATCTTGTAGGCGCACGACAAAACTAATCGGCTGATGGCTAGCGCGAGTGGAATTAACCGCATCAGCTTGACTGACCTGAGCGATACGCTCATGTGCAAATTTAGCTTGTTCGCTCGAGAGAGTTAGCCCAGTAATATTCAGGCCTGCGCGGGCAGCTACAGCCATAAAGCCACCCCAGCCACAGCCAATTTCAAGAACGCTATCACCTGCTTTACATTGTAAGGAATCGAGAATGCGTTGATATTTAGCATTTTGGGCTTGAGCTAACGATGTTTGCCCCTGGGACTCAAACCATCCGCTGGAATAGGTCATCGTTTCATCTAGCCAGAGTCCATAAAACGCATTACCTAAATCATAGTGCGCATGAATATTCTTGCGGCTACCCGCTTTTGAGTTGCGTCTTAACCAATGTTTAAATCGGTAGGCTAAGGATCCCACCCAACTGCCATAAATTGCTTTTTCTAAAATAGTTCGATTTCGTATGGCTAACTCAAGTAGGAGCTTAAGGTTGGGCGTCTCCCATTTACCGCGAATATAACTTTCAGCAAAACCAATATCCCCATGGCGTAGGACATCTCTAAACAAACCCCAATCAAGCACATGAATTTCAGCATGTAGAGCCTCGCTTACTTGCCCGAAGTGTTGAATTTCTCCATTTGGCAGAGCAATCGAAAGGTGACCGGCACTTAAATGTCCAAGCATTTTTAAAATGGTTCTGGCGGCCAGCGGAATATTACGATAGCTAGCCGTATCGGCCCGTGCTTTTGAGAAATTGAGTTTAGCCAGTAAAGGCTGTCCAGGTCGATTCATCGGCTTACTTCAAATTCCGGTGGTTGGGGTTTTGAGTGAAAGGGCACGCCTTTAAGCCACAGCTTAATTGCTTGCCAATGAATTCGGGCAATCACGCCAATACTCATTAAAGGATAACTCAAGATGGCCAAGCGTAAATTGCGCCGATTTAAAGGTCGCTCAGTTCCGCTAATGCTTGTATTAATAAGGGCCTGATCATCTTCAAGTAGCTCAATGCGATAAAGGGTACGATTTTTTGCTTGGCTATCTTGGGCAAATAAAAAGCGAAAATGGTAATTGCCCTGCACTTCACAAAATGGTGAGACATGAAAGACTTTGCGACTCGCTAAGGTTTCACCAGAGCGAATCGATTCGCCGGAATCTTTAGCCAGCAAATAACAATGCCGCTCGCCAAAGGTATTGTTGACTTCCGCCACAACGGCACGTACTTCACCGTTTGTGCGGGTACAAATCCAAAAACTCACGGGATTAAAGGTATAACCCAAAACCCGTGGAAAAGTTTGGAGCCAAATCTCGCCATCAACCCCATTAATCTGATATTGAGTTAAGAGTGCCTCTACCCAAGCCAGCGAATCTGCATTACCTTGACCATGATCTTTATCATAAAAGGAAATAAAGCGAAATTGATTGTCACCCAAGCCATGACGGCTTAATACTTGTGCATCAGTGCGCCGTAAGCGCAGCGGAATTTTGAGAGTAAAAACCCGATATCCAAATGAATTATGCTTAGGTCGAAAGCGGGTGTGTTTAACTACGCCGAAAGTGAGTTGAGCTTCTTTCATGTAGTTTTCTCAATTAGGCCGTGCGCTGAACGGGCGCTGGTAAGGCAAACGAATGTAGGTGCTCCAGTAAATCGGCCGCTACTAATTCACCCGAACGTAAGCCATCTTCATGAAAGCCGTAGCCTGCCCAAGCGCCGCAATACCAGACTGACGATTTACCCTGCATCAAGGCTAGATCATATTGGGCTTGAATAGCACTAGCATCGAAAATGGGATGTGCATAGTGAACCACCGCATGAATCGTTTCTGGTTTAGGTTCCCGCAGCGGATTTAAACTGACGATGATGGGTATTTGCTCAAGTTGCACTGGTAACGGTTGGAGTTTATTAATTAAATAATTGACACTAACAGCAGTTGCTTGATGGGCTGTATGCCCCATTTCTGTAACGTAATTCCAGGAGGCCCAGCAGCGTTTTGCGGTGGGCAAAAAAGAGCTATCAGTATGGAGGATGGCGCGGTTCTGCTGGTAGGGAATGCTCGCTAGGACTGCTTTCTCGGCTGCGCTATTTCCATGCACCAAGCGCAAACTTTCATCACTATGACAGGCCATGACCACTTCATCAAAATACGCTATACCCTGTGCGGTTTGAATAGCAATCTTACTGCCACTGTTGGTATTCTCAGGCACGGTAACCCGTAATACCTTTTCCCGCGTAATGGTTACTGCGTGCAATTCTAGTGCGCTAACTAAGCGTTTTACATATTCACGAGAGCCGCCTTGTACGGTTAGCCACTGGGGGCGCCCTTGTATTTTTAATAAGCCATGATTATGACAAAAACGAGCCATTGATAAAATGGGAAACGCTAGCATCTGCTCAACTGGGCACGACCAAATAGCGCCAATCATTGGCAAAAAATACCATTGACAAAAATGCTCACTAAAGCGATGGCGCTTTAAAAAAACCGCAATACTTTCTTCTCTACCGAGGTTGGTATGGGGTTCATGTTTTTGCTTTAAAGCTAGGGCAGTAGCCAAGCGATTAAAACGCATAATGTCATAAGCCATTAACCAGAAAGCGGGCTTAAATATATTTTTCCGCTGCCCAAAAAATGCATTGAGATTTGTGCCTGCCCATTCTAGTGCACGCTCTGGATTGCCAGCGGGAGATACTTTCGTTGGTGTTTCAAGTGCAACTGAAAAGGACATTTCTGAAGCCACAATGGGAACCGCCAACTCTTCAAACAAACGTAATAAACGGGGATAGGTTTGCCGATTAAAAACTAAAAATCCGGTATCAACGCCATGGCGAACTAGCCCCGTAGGGGTGTTAATTTCGATATCGATAGTATGGCTATGGCCACCAAGGTGATCGCCGCCTTCAAATACGGTGAGTTCCAATAAAGCCGATTGACGTAAGGCATACGCACAGCCTAGACCAGCTATGCCGGCACCAACAATGGCTACACGCTTTTTTGTCGTCATTAAAATTACAACACTTTCTCTTTAAGTAGTTTTTCTACTTCACTGGTAATCGATTTACTCTCGGGCTTAGTCATGCTGTTGAAAGAATCAATCACTTTCCCATTACGGTCAATGACATATTTATAAAAATTCCATTTTGGGGTGGTTCCGGTTTGGGCCACTAGCATTTTGAATAGCGGATTAATATTTTTTCCACTGACAGCTGTTTTAGCAAACATAGGAAATTTTACGTCATAGGTATTTTTGCAAAAATCGGCAATTTCTTTATTGCTGCCAGGCTCCTGTTGGCCAAAATCATTTGATGGAAAGCCCAGTATCACGAAGCCTTGATCTTTAAAAGTGGCATACAATTTTTCTAGACCTTCATATTGGCTCGTAAAACCACAATAACTCGCAGTATTCACTACCAAAATGACCTTACCTTGATATTGACATAAGTTTTGTGGTGCCTCGTCTTGCAGGCGTGGAAAAGTATGCGAAAGTAGGGGGCTGCATTGGCTAGACGCTGCCTGCGCCAGAGCAAAAGAACCGCCTAAAAAGAAGCAAATAAATGCCAGTAATTTCAACTTCAACATGCTTATTAGCCTCAGGGTAAAAACGCGTGGGCGGTTTAGGTGGGAACCGCAAAAGTGCAAGTCTAAGACATTCCAGCTTAATATGCTGGTATGCCCTTACCCTTACCCCCTTTTGAGGCCAAAATTATTCAGCCAAAAGACCTTTTGCTGGCCTTGGCCAAGCTGCCGCGACCATTAGTCTTTACCAATGGTGTTTTCGATATTTTGCATCGGGGTCATGCCAGTTATTTGGCACAGGCGCGTCAATTGGGGGCTAGTTTGGTGGTTGGCGTGAATTCTGATGCCTCTGTCAGGCTGCTGGGAAAGGGTGATGATCGGCCAATTAATGTCGAGGCAGATCGTCAGGCATTACTCGCAGCATTAGCCAGCGTTGATTTGGTGGCGTTATTTGAGGAAGCTACCCCGGTAGATTTAATTGCCCAAATTCGCCCCGAAATTTATGTAAAGGGGGGCGATTATCACATCGATACGTTAGAGGAAGCGCGCTTAGTGAAAACCTGGGGCGGCAAGGCAATAGCAATTCCATTCTTGTTCGAACGTTCAACCACAAATTTATTGAGGAGAATTCGTCAAGCGCATTAAGTATTTTGTTGTAAGTAAGCCCACAAACCTCTAAGGGCTAAGCGATCGACTACCTCAAGGGGGCGATTTTTTAAGGTTGGATGTGAATGGATCGCTTCAACCAATAAGCCTGCATTACCACCGTCAATAAAAATGTGCTCGATGGGGTGATGCAATTCAGCAGCCAAAGTAATCGCTTCATGGAGGGCGCCGACTTGTGCCGCCATACAACCATTCTGAATAGCTGCTGCACTGCTTAAGCCAAACTCGCGACTGGCGCTTAACTCTTTTGGGGCTTGCAGTTGCGCTGTGCCATCGACCAAGCTATTCGCCATTAAAGTAAAGCCGGGCAAAATCCAGCCACCGTAATGAATCCCATTGCTACCCAATAAATCAATAGTACTGGCAGTCCCTGCGCTGACCACCAAAGCATTCCCCCCAAAGAGGGTGCGCGCCCCGATCAGTGCCGCCCAGCGATCAGCGCCCAAGGACAGTGGTTTTGCATACTGCGTGCGTAAGCCAGTAAAAGGACTATCGCCTTGTAAATTGATCCATGGCGTCGATGACCATGCCGTCAAGAGATTTTGTAAATTGTTTTTTGCTTGTGAGGATGCCACACTGCAGATCGCAATAGCTGTTGGTTGGGGGACGGTCTGCAAAATATATTGAGCGAGCTCTTGACCATGCTCGGGCGAGAGTAAAAGTTTGGTATCTATCGTGCCACTAAAGGCCCAGACTTTTTTATTGCGTTCACTAGGAAGGCTATCTTGCTCAACCGCCGCCCATTTTAGGCGGGTATTGCCAAGGTCAAATAAGAGCAAGAGACTCACTTTTGCCCCCGTAAAGAAACATCACCCGCATGAATCAGGGTTTGTTGCGAGCCTTGTTGCAGTATGAGGGCGCCAAGCTTATTAACCCCTAAGGCGATACCTGTTTGTGGGTTCATACCAGGGCTAGTAATAATGACAGCTTGATTTGCATAGGCATCCCATTCCAACCAGATTTTTTGTAGTGCGGCGAAACCTTGTTCTTCAAATTCGCTTAATATAGGCTGCAGTTGGTCAAGAATTTTGAGCCAGATGATATCTAGTGCGGGCAATTGCGCTGGCTTGATTAGTAGCTCTTCGAGCCCTGCGATGCTTTTGCCAACCGCGCTTTCTAGCATCGTTGTTTTTACTGCATTCAGACCAACCCCAATGACCATCCAAGTTGCTTGATCAGGCTGAGTTTGTCCCCCCTCAATTAGAATGCCGCCAAGTTTTCTTTCGCCCAACACAATATCGTTTGGCCACTTTAGTCGTAAGCCCATTTCATAGAGCTTGCTTAAGGGAAGATTAAGCGCAGAACTAATACCGTTAATAACCCCGATGCCAACGGCTAAGCTCAGCCCGCTTAACTGAGCAGGCGAACATTGAAATGGATAGGCTAACGAAAAACAGAGCGAGTCACCCAATTGGGTTTGCCAATCCCTTCCGACCCTACCTTTACCGGCAGTTTGCACACTAGCCATTCTGGCAATTGGGTCTATTAGCTCGCCAGCTCGCCAACGAATCAGTAAATCGTCATTGGTAGAAGTAGTTTGGGCCACTTGTTCTAAGATGCAATTCCAGTTCATTCTGCTATTGTAGAAAGGTCTGACCTAGAATGGGAAGATGAAATCTCCCGGGCGTTTACCACGAAAGCTAGCATGGCCATTAAGGGCAATGCCATTGGCGCGGGCTTTTGCCATTATTTATGGATTATTGGTCATTTATGCCAGTCTCAATCCCTTCGATTTTGATTTTCGAAATGGCGTCACTGCAGGGGCTTGGTGGGATGCGCCAATGCCGCGAGTTATCCCAGTATTTGATTTAATTGCCAATGTCCTAGCTTATATTCCGCTTGGATTTTTAATCGTGTTTGCAGTTTTTCCACGTTGGCGTGGCCTTACTGCCTTAGCTTTCGCAGTAGGATTTTCAGCGTTGCTGGCAGGTACTGTTGAAACAGCGCAAATTTGGTTGCCAACCCGTATTCCCAGTAAAACCGATTGGTGGGCTAACGTATCAGGCGGGCTGATCGGTTCGCTGTTAGCGATACCTTTAGGCCCGAGGTGGCTTTCAGGCAGCATTCTTAGGCGACAGTTCGATCGTTGGTTTGGCGTGAATTGGGCCCTCTGTGTTTTATTTTTACTATTTCCTTGGGCCCAAATTTATCCGCAAAGCTCATGGCTGGGAATGGGCGCCTGGAGTAATCAGGCTTTTATTAGCGCCGATTGGGGGCTCTTGATACTCAATCCCGCCTTACAAGAGATGTTGATTACGGCCATTTGTTGGGTCGGCACCGGCCTGTTGTTTTCATTGGGCATCAATCAACAAGCGCCCCTTTGGCGCTTGTTGAATGGCCTGCTATTCATTTCAGTGGTAATTAAAACGATCTTTACCGCTTTACAGTTTGGTTTTGAGTTTGGATTTACATGGCTCACCGCAGGTTCAGTCTGGGGAATGATCATTGGCGCGCTAGGCTTATATTTCGGCCTACGATTAACTACAAAAATCCGCTACATGATTGCGCTAGCCTGTTTGCTACTCATTATTTTTGCAGTAAATTGGTTCCCACATAATCCATATTTTGTTTTAACTTTAAGAGCTTGGCATCAAGGACGCTTATTGCATTTTAATGATCTAATGCAGTGGGTTTCTTGGCTTTGGTTGCCGTTTGCATTGTTATGGCTAATCCTCAACAATCGCTATTGGCACCAGAGATAATTAATAGCAGAAAGCGATATCATTTTTTATGTATTTTCAACATCATCTATTCTTTTGTTTAAATGAGCGCAGTAATGGCGAAAATTGTTGTGCTCAACACGGCGCTCAAGGTTTATTTGACTTTGCTAAAAGGCGAATCAAAGAATTAGGTCTGGCTGGGGTGGGGCAAGTACGCGTGAATAAAGCGGGATGCCTTGATCGATGCGATCATGGGCCGGTACTGGTTATCTATCCGGCAGGTGTTTGGTATACCGTTATCGATACCAGCGATATTGAGGAAATTATTCAGACCCATCTTATTCAGGGTCAAATAGTAGAACGCCTCCAACTCGTCTAAGATAAATATTAATAGCATGAATCGCCGCACCCAAGTCATAACCATCCCCGGTTTGGTGGG
Organism: Polynucleobacter sp. IMCC 29146; assembly: GCF_021395195.1. Classification (NCBI taxonomy): domain Bacteria; kingdom Pseudomonadati; phylum Pseudomonadota; class Betaproteobacteria; order Burkholderiales; family Burkholderiaceae; genus Polynucleobacter; species Polynucleobacter sp. IMCC 29146. Next base: position 77,572 of record NZ_JAJVCR010000005.1, read on the forward strand.
ATCAATACAAATCGCCGTTGACATTCCGGAAGCTGTCAACCGTACCTCCAATTTTATGGTGCGCGGCTTAGCCCTCATCGCCCATCCGCATCCCTTGATGGGGGGCACGATGGATAACAAGGTTGCGCAAACTGTAGCGCGGACATTTAATCAATTAGGCTATGTTGCGGTGCGCCCCAACTTTCGTGGCGTAGGGGAATCAGCAGGTGTACACGATGCAGGTAACGGTGAAATTGATGATTTATATCTGCTTACGCAGTGGATGCGTCAGGCAGTCAGTTGGCAACCTTTGGGCTTAGAGATTGGGCAGATTGAGCAATTGCCATTGGCCCTAGCAGGATTTTCTTTTGGCAGTTTTGTCTGTAGTCACTTACTTAAGCGCTTAGTTCAAGAGGGTCAAGCCGTTGAGCGCTTAGTCATGATAGGTTCTGCAGCAGGGAAGTGGGAAATGGCGCCAGTGCCCGCCAGTACGATTTTAATTCATGGAGAACTCGATGAAACCATTCCACTGCAAGCTGTTTTTGAATGGGCTAGACCGCAAGAATTAGTCGTCCAGGTAGTTCCCGGTGCAGATCATTTTTTTCATCGACGCTTACATTGCATTCGCAATATTATTCTCGGCGAATGGCTTGGCCAGGCTGCTTGGACACAATAAATTATTTTTTAATAAAGGGGTTGTAGTGGAAGAAAAATCACTGATTGAATATCCATCCATTTTTCCGATAAAAGTGATGGGCAAAGCGAACCCAGACTTTCTGCCAGCGATTATTCATATTGCCCAGCAATTCGATCCTATTTTTGACCCGACTTTAATTGAGCAACGGCCGTCAAAAGATGGAAATTACTTGGGCTTAACTTTGCCTATTAATGCGACTAGCCGTGAACAACTCGATGAAATTTATCGAACTCTCTCAACCCATCCTTTGGTTAGTATGGTGCTCTAGTTGTTTGTCTAACTATGAATAATCCCGCCGCTATTTTGGTTAAGCAATTAGGTTTAGTCGATTATGTAACAACCTACGCAGCGATGCGTCAGTTTACGCAAACGCGGGATAAAAATACCCCAGATGAAATTTGGGTGCTTGAACATCCACCTGTATTTACCTTAGGTTTGGCAGGAGATGCAAGCCATCTGCTCGAACCTAGCCAAACCATTCCGCTAGTGCAAGTCGATCGCGGCGGCCAAATTACTTATCATGGACCAGGCCAGCTAGTCGTTTATCTCTTACTCGATTTAAAGCGTCAGTCATTACTGGTGAAGGAACTAGTTCAACATATTGAACAGGCCCTGATTAATACCTTAGCCGACTATGGTTTTCAAGCAGAAAGGCACAAGGGGGCGCCGGGTATTTATTTGGCGAAGCAAGCAAAACTTTCGGAAACTTTGATTGGTTCTAAAATTGGCGCCTTAGGCCTGAAAGTGTCACGCCATGCCTCCTATCATGGATTAGCCTTAAATGTAGCCATGGATTTAAGTCCATTCACACAAATCAATCCTTGTGGCTTTAAGGGTTTAAAAACAGTTGATATGCAAACTCTTGGGATCGACGACAATATAGACATTGTAGGTCAGCATGTTGTTAGTCACCTGCTGCAATTGTTGCAAAATAGAAATTGATTTTAAGTATGGCCATCAATAAAACCGAAACCAACCTTCCCTACGATCCCACGCGGAAACAAAAGTCTGCCGAAAAAACGGCACGGATTCCAATTAAGATTGTTCCCTTAGAGCAGGTATTAAAAAAACCCGACTGGATTCGGGTTAAAGCCGCTTCCAATCATTCCCGTTTTGCTGAAATAAAAACCATTCTTCGGGCTAACCAATTAGTCACGGTATGTGAAGAGGCTAGTTGCCCAAATATCGGCGAGTGTTTTGGTAAAGGGACAGCAACCTTCATGATCATGGGTGATAAATGTACCCGTCGTTGCCCATTTTGTGACGTTGGTCATGGCCGACCCGATCCCCTTGATCTTGCCGAACCTTTAAATTTAGCCCGTACTATCGCTGCATTACGCTTAAGTTATGTTGTTATTACCAGCGTAGATCGTGATGATTTACGCGATGGCGGAGCACAGCATTTTGTCGATTGTATTGTGCAAACCCGCACACTTTCAGCGGCAACACGGATCGAAGTTTTGGTGCCCGATTTTCGTGGCCGCTTAGAAAAAGCCTTAGATGTTTTCTCGGCCAATACCAATAACGGCTTACCCGATATCATGAATCATAATTTAGAAACCGTGCCAAGACTTTATAAAGAAGCGCGCCCTGGTGCAGACTATGCTCACTCACTTAAACTACTGGCTGACTTTAAACACCGCTTTCCAGCAGTGGCTACCAAGAGTGGTTTGATGGTTGGCTTGGGCGAGACTGATGACGAAATTTTAGCGGTGATGAGAGATATGCGTGCTCATCAAATTGACATGCTCACCATTGGTCAGTATTTAGCCCCATCTTCTCATCATCTGCCAGTACTGCGTTATGTGCATCCCGATGCATTTAAAGCCCTTGAAGCAGCGGCTTACGCAATGGGGTTTGTGCATGCAGCCGTTGGCCCAATGGTTCGGTCAAGTTATCATGCCGATCAACAAGCACATGGGGCTAGGCTTGTCTAAGTTTTTAGTTTTGGCATTACAGGTGGGCTTAATCTTGAATTTATATGGGTGTAGCCCGCCATTCGATTGGCGCACAGTACGCGTTGAGCAACAAGCTTACACAGCACTTTTTCCTGCCAAGCCTCAGCACCTCGAGCGTCAGTTGAGCTATAAAGGAGGCACCCTAAAGCAAGCGCTTGAGGTAGTTAAAGTAGCCGACCACATTTATTCTATTACGACAATTCAGGTGCCTGCCGATATTGCTAGTAGTGCTGATGAATTAATAAAGCAGTTACAGCAAGCGATTTTTACTCAAGCGAATGTAGATCCTGCAGGCGCTCTAGCGGTAAAGGGTTTTTATCTAGCCAGTGGTTCGCCTATTCGCTTCCCTACAACCGATTATTTTTTGCTGATGAAACCAGTTGACGGAGTTGAACGGATGATGCGTGTGCGCTGGATAATACGCAGTATTCCAGGCTTAGGTCTATATATTTATCAACAGTCCTTATTGAAGCCTACGCCAAAAAATAGCGGACCATTGAGTCAGACTGTACTCCAAGAAAATTTAAGCGATGATAATGGCGTACCTTTTTTTACTGATTTTCATCCAGACTAAAATTAGTTCATCATGCCATTAATAGGCTTACTTAAAGCGCTCGCTTCCAGAAGGTGAGCACGCTTTAGTTGGGTTGATGTAGAGCCCTCAAGGTCGGCAATGGTGCGGGCAATTTTTAGCAAGCGCTGTATGCCTCTACCCGATAGATTAAGACCTTTCCATACTGTTTGTAACTCACCCTCATCAGCCGCATCAATTTTTACCCAGCGCTTCATTTCCTGGGTATCTAAGGCATGATTCATTTTTCCTTGGCGACTAATTTGCAAAGCCCATGCATTAGCGATGCGCGTAGCCACTTGGCTGGAAGTAGCACTAGCTGTTGTGGTCAATTGTGTTTGAAAAAATAACTCGTGTGGCATGGGAGCAATCATCATTTTGATATCAATGCGATCGAGCAAGGGCCCTGAAATTTTATTTTGATAACGTAGTCTTTGTGCAGCCGAACAAACACAAACTTTCTCGGGGTGGCCAAAGTAGCCGCAGATACATAAATTCATCGCCGCAACCAGCATGAAGTTACAGGGAAAGTGGCTGGAAAGATGCGCGCGAGTAATTGTGACACGGCGATTTTGTAAAGGCTCGCGTAGCGCCTCGAGCGTGGGCCGGGCAAATTGTGGTAACTCATCTAAAAAAAGAACTCCTTGGTGGGCTAAGGTAATTGCACCTGGTAATGGGTGCGCTCCGCCACCCACTAGCGCTGCAGTAGTAATGCTATGGTGCGGATTTTGCCAGGGTCGCAAGCGCGATAAATCTGTTGATTCCAGAGCACTATGATGACGTGCCGCTTTCAAGCTATGTAGGGCAGCAATCTCGAGGGCTTCATCGAGCGTTAATTTTGGCAGTAATTGTGGCAAGCATTTAGCTAGCATGGATTTGCCGCATCCAGGAGGGCCTGCCAATAAGAGCGAATGAAAACCTGCGGCCGCAATTTCAAGGCCGCGTTTAGCGATCAAATGACCTTGAATATGGGCAATGTCGTGGGCGCCCGCTTCCTTTAAATCAATTGTGAGTTTCTTTGCACAGTTGCTTATTACCTCAAGCTGAATTCGGCCACACAGAAAGTCGCAAACCTGAGTTAGACAATTCGCACCTAATACGCTTAGATCAGGAATGATGCTAGTGACACTGCAATTTTCTTGCGGAATAATAAAGCTACGTAGCGATTTTTCTTTACGCATCGCCATGGCAATTGCCAAGCAGCCACTAAAGGGTCGCAATTCACCGGATAAAGAAAGTTCGCCAGCAAATTCATATTGATCTAATTGCTTGCAAGGCAGCTGCGCGCTAGCAGCCAAAATGCCTAGCGCAATGGCTAAATCAAAACGTCCAGAATATTTTGGTAAATCGGCAGGCGCTAAATTAACAGTAATGCGCCGATTCGGAAATTCAAACCCACTTTGGATGATCGCGGCCCGTACTCGATCTTTACTTTCTCTAACGCCTGTATCGGCTAAGCCAACAATGGTAAAGGCAGGCAAACCATTTGCTAAGTGAACTTCAACGCGCACCTGTGGAGCGTCAAGGCCATTAAGGCCACGACTAAAAATAACTGCAAGCGGCAATTACGAGCGCTGCTTTTCTATTTCAGTAACTTTGGCTTCAAGTGCAGCCAGTTTTTCACGGGTTTTAGTAAGCACTTTAGTTTGTAACTCAAATTCGTCGCGGGTCACTAAGTCGAGCTTTTGAAAACCTTGCGTCATCATCGTGCGCACATTTTTTTCTAAATCTTTGGCCGGCGAGTTACGAATCGCCTCGCCAACTTTATTTTGCATTTCAGTGGCAACGCGCTGCATTTGTTCCAGGATTTCGTTGGGTTTTTGCATAAAAAGGCCGATTTAAAGAAGTGAATAGCAAGAAGAATAGAACTTATTTTAAGGCTGATTGATCCCCACGATGCTTGAATGGCAATTTTATGTCAATTTGCACCAAATTAGGGCAAAAGTACTGCATGGATTTGGGGCATATGCCCAAGCAAGGGGAAAAAGGACAAAAACAGCGCGTTGCAAAAAGCGATGATTGCATTTAAGTAGATGTACCTATTTTTAATTTTTTAATCTGAATAAGGAGTTGGGATGAAAACTTTTCATAAATCGACTATCGCTTTAGCAGTTGTGGGGCTCTTAAGTGCAAATGCATATGCCCAAAATGCTGCCTCACCAAATCCAACTCCATTACCCGCAGAACCTGCTGGCGCAGTCAGTGGACCAGACATTAGTCCCATCACAGCCAACGTAACAGTAGCCAATAACTACATCTATCGCGGTATTAGCCAATCAAACTTTAATCCTGCAATTCAGGGCGGATTTGATTATGCACATCCGAGTGGTTTCTATATTGGTAACTGGAACTCATCGATTTCATGGATTTCGGATGCTGCTTCTAAAGGTGGCAACAATAATGTGTCAGCGCCAATCGAGATGGACTTTTATGCCGGTTTTAAAAAGGAATTCATTGGTGAAGGCTTTATGTCAGACCTTGGCGTACTCCAATACTATTACCCGACCCAAAATTACCCATCATCATTAACCAATCCTAACACCACAGAACTTTACGCCGCCCAAAACTATGTATTTGGACCCGTAAGTGGTTTTTTAAAGTTTTCTTACGCAGTTACTAACACATTCGGTTTTTCAAATAGCTCGGGATCTTATTATCCAGACTTAACCGCCAATTACGATACAGGCCTGTGGGGCTTAGTGGTCAATGCACACGTTGGTTATCAATATATTGCTGGTCAGAAAACATCATCTACGGTTCCCACCGTAAGTTATACCGACTGGAAAATTGGCTTAAGCAAAGATTTAGGCGGTGGTTTAGGTATTTCTGCAGCTTATATTGGCACCAATGCAGCATCAGCAGGCGGGAACTATGCTTACTCCAGCCCTACCGGAAAAAATCTTGGCGGCTCGCAAGGTCTTGTTACTTTAACCAAAGTTTTCTAATTTCCCACAACGGAGAAACGCATGAAACTCATCACAGCAATTATCAAGCCATTCAAGCTTGACGAGGTGCGAGAAGCTCTATCAGAAGTTGGAATTTCTGGTATCACCGTCACCGAAGTAAAAGGTTTTGGGCGTCAAAAAGGCCATACCGAGTTATATCGGGGCGCTGAATACGTAGTTGATTTTTTGCCTAAGGTAAAAATAGAGGCTGCGGTAGAAGACGGCATATTAGAGCGAGCAATTGAAGCAATTGAAAAATCGGCTCGCACTGGAAAAATTGGCGATGGCAAAATTTTTGTCTCTTCAATTGAACACGTTATTCGCATTCGCACCGGTGAAACCGGCGCGGCCGCACTTTAAAGAGAGGTTCAAAATGTTAACTTGGATAAAACGAATTGTTGCTGGCGGCGTGATAGCGACGGCGATTGGCTTCACTGGCATGACAGTGACGTCTGTAGCTTACGCTGCTGATGATGCTAAACCTGCTGCTGCAGCCGCCGCTGCAGCACCTGCAGCAAGCCCGGCAGCCCCCGCCGCTACAGCGGCTCCAGCACCAACACCCAACAAGGGCGATACCGCGTGGATGATGGTCTCCACAGCATTAGTGCTATTGATGACGGTGCCTGGCTTAGCACTATTTTATGGCGGCTTAACGCGCAGTAAAAATGTGCTGTCCATCTTAATGCAGTGTATGGTGATTTTTTCAGTGATCACCGTGTTATGGGCAATTTATGGCTATAGCATCGCTTTTACTGAAGGCGGGGCCTTTTTTGGCGGCATGGATCGTTTGTTTTTGGCTGGCATGACACCCGACTCGAATGCAGCAACGTTTAGCAAGGGCATTGTCATTCCCGAATATGTCTTCATGGCATTTCAAGCAGTCTTTGCAACTATTACTTGCTGTTTAATCATTGGTTCATTTGCAGAGCGCGCCAAGTTTTCGGCAATTCTTCTGTTCATGATCCTGTGGTTTACTTTTAGCTATTTACCAATTGCCCACATGGTTTGGTTTTGGCCTGGTCCTGATGATATTAAAGATGCTGCTTCACTTGATGCGATTACTGCAAAAGCAGGTTGGCTCTGGCAAAAAGGGATTCTTGATTTTGCTGGCGGCACTGTTGTCCATATCAATGCAGCGATTGCAGGTTTAGTCGGCTCATATGTGATTGGTAAGCGTTTAGGTTACGGCAAAGAAGCCATGAAGCCTCATAACTTAGTGTATGTCATGACAGGCGCATCACTTTTATGGTTTGGTTGGTTTGGTTTTAATGCAGGATCAGCTTTAGAAGCAAACGGTAGCGCAGCCTTAGCATTCGTGAATACTTACCTTGCTACTGCCGCAGCAGTGATTGGTTGGTCGATAGCAGAGTGGGTTACTAAAGGTAAGCCATCGATGCTTGGTGCTGCTTCGGGTTGCGTTGCGGGTTTAGTAGCGATTACACCTGCCGCCGGCTTTGTTGGTCCAATGGGCGCATTAATTATTGGGGCATTGGCTGGTATCGTCTGCTTATGGGGCGTTACTGGGCTGAAGAAAATATTAGGCTCGGACGATAGCTTGGATGTTTTCGGTATTCATGGTGTTGGCGGTATATTGGGTGCCTTGCTAACCGGTGTATTTGCAGCGCCCTCATTAGGTGGCACAGGCATTTATGATTATGTCGCCAATGCAGTTGCCCCAGACTACTCAATCATGAGTCAGCTTTGGATTCAAAGCCAGGGCGTGATTACCACCCTAATTTGGTCTGGCATCGTTTCTTTCATTGCCTTCAAGCTCGTCGACATCATTATTGGTTTGCGGGTTACAGAAGAAGAAGAGCGCGAAGGTTTAGACATTAGCTCACATAGCGAAGAAGCCTACGAAATTTAATTTGCTTACCCCTCACTAGGCTGTATTTTTGCCTAGTTTCTAGCGCAGGATCTCAAGATCCTGCGTTTTTTTTGCCTAAATAGGCAAAAAATTGAACTTACTCATAAAAAACTTACAATGGCAAGATGGTTCCACATCTGATTACCGCTTTAAGCGGCCCCTTACTTGAGCTTGAGTCGAAAGTACTCGAAGCCACCCCGACTATTGAGCGTTGGTTTCGTCTTGAATGGCAGGAGCATACCCCGCCTTTTTACTGCTCAGTCGACCTGCGTAACTCAGGCTTTAAATTGACCCCAGTTGATACCAATTTATTTCCTGGCGGTTTTAATAATCTTTCACCAGAAATGTTGCCTCTGGCTGTGCAAGCAGCTATGGCAGCAATTGAAAAAATTTGTCCTGAAGCAAAAAATTTATTACTTATACCTGAGCGCCACACCCGCAATACCTTTTACTTGCAAAATATTGCCCGCTTATCTTCAATTTTGCGGCAAGCGGGTTTGAATGTTCGTTTAGGTAGTTTATCGGACGAGATTAAAAAGCCAACTTGGCTTGATTTGCCCGAAGGCAATCGTTTGCTACTTGAGCCATTAATGCGTTTAGGTTTAAAAAAGCAACGTCTCGGCCTGAAGGACTTTGATCCTTGCTCGATTTTATTAAATAATGATTTATCCGCGGGTATTCCACCAATTTTAGAAAAGATTAATGAACAATACCTTTTGCCTGGCTTGCACGCTGGTTGGCAAATTCGCCGTAAATCACAGCATTTTATGGCTTACGATGAAGTAGCAAAAAAGTTCGCAAAATTAATTAATATCGATCCTTGGATGATTACGCCTTATTTCGATTATTGTTCGGGAGTTGATTTTCATGAGCAACAAGGATTGGAGCAATTACAAATAAAAGTGGATGCCATATTAAAAAAAATTGCCAAAAAATATCGGGAATATGGCATTAAAGATAAGCCCTATGTCGTCGTTAAGGCAGATGCGGGTACATACGGTATGGGCGTCATGGTAGTGCGTAATGCCAGTGATTTAGGCAATTTAAATCGCCGCGAACGCAATAAAATGAGTGTCGTCAAAGATGGCCTAGAAGTGCATGATGTATTAATTCAAGAGGGTGTTTATACTTTTGAAAAAGTCAATGAAGCTGTAGCTGAACCGGTTGTTTATATGATTGATCGTTACGTGATCGGGGGTTTTTACCGTGTGCATACCGATCGTGGCCCTGATGAAAATTTAAATGCTCCAGGCATGCATTTTGTGCCCTTGGCATTCGAACAAAATGCAATGCCAGACCGCAATGCTAAGCCTGGTAGCGCTGCGCCTAACCGTTTCTACTTATATGGGGTCGTAGCGCGCCTGGCTTTATTAGCGGCTTCATTAGAGTTAGAGAGAACCGATCCTAACGCCGAGGCGCTGTAAGTAATGGATTTTTTATTCGTTGGCGATCCATTAGATACATTAAAGTTGCCAAAGGATTCTACGGTTGCAATGATGCGCGCTACCCAAGCAGCTGGCCATCGACTTTGGTATACCGAAAGTCGCCAGTTATTCTGGCAAGCTGGTTTTACATTCGCCAACTGCTGTGCAATCACATTGCAGCCCACAAGTACTGCTTGGTATAAATTAGGTATTAGCGAAGTATGTAGCTTAGATCGTTTTACTGCGGTACTGATGCGTCAAGACCCGCCATTTGATATTGAATATTTGAATGCCACTTGGATTTTGTCAGCTGCAGTACGGCAGGGTGCGCGGGTATTTAATGAGCCGAGCGCATTACGTAATCATTCCGAAAAACTGGCTATTACAGAGTTTGCTTCATTTATTCCACCCACTTTAGTTACGCGTGAACTCGCCGCAATTTCTGCATTTCATGCCGAACACCACGATATTGTGCTTAAGCCTTTAGATGGGATGGGAGGTAGAGGTGTTTTTCGCGTTGGCCCAGATGGCTTAAATTTAGCGAGCATCGTCGAAACCTTAGGCGAAAATGGTCAACGCACTTTGATGGCGCAACAGTTCTTACCGCAGATTGTTGCTGGCGATAAACGGGTTTTATTGATAGCTGGACAGGTCGTGCCCTATGCCTTAGCCCGCATTCCGCAGGGCACTGAAATAAGGGGAAACCTCGCGGCTGGAGGTAAGGGCGTAGCGATGCTATTGACCGATCAAGAAAAAGCGGTGGCTGACTATTTGGCGCCAATACTTTGGGATAGGGGTCTTTTTTTAGTAGGCTTAGACCTGATTGGGGGGTATCTGACGGAAATTAATGTGACTAGCCCTACCTGTTTTGTCGAAATTACGGAACAAACTGGCCTTGACCTTGCTCAGTTTTGGTTACAAGCATTAGAGAAAGAATTAACTTAAGCGAACTTTGGAGTGTTATGCCCGGAATTGTCATTGTTGCCCATACACCATTAGCCTCAGCCATGCTGGGTTTTGCAGAGCAAACTTTTGGAAACTTACCCGAAAAAATTCAGGCAGTTGACATTCCGCCCTACGAAGACGCAAAAGTCAGCTTCGACAGGGTGCTCGCTGCAGCCAAGGCAGTTGATATGGGGAAGGGCATCTTGGTATTAACCGACGTTATGGGCGCAACCCCGGCCAATGTCGCTTCCCGTTTAATCGGTCAAATTCAGTTACCTGGTAAACCACTTTCTCCACTAATTGTTTTAACCGGATTAAATTTACCGATGCTAATGCGTGCAGTCTCTTATCAACAAGACGACTTAGATGAATTGGCTAAAAAAACCTTGCAGGGTGGCCAAAATGGAATTTTACGCATTGGCGTAAATACCAATTTTCTCAACACTGCCTCTGAGGATAGGTAATGCCAAGCGTTGAAATTAAAATTATTAATAAATTAGGATTGCATGCGCGCGCGTCGGCCAAGTTATCGCAATTAGCTGGTGAATTTCCTTGTGAAGTATATTTGGCAAGAGATGGACGGCAGGTCAATGCAAAAAGTATTATGGGTGTGATGATGTTGGCTGCTGGAATTGGTAGCACGGTAACTTTGGAAACTGTTGGTGAACAGGCCGACGAAGCATTACAGGCGCTCCAAGCTTTAATTAATAATCGTTTTGGGGAGGGCGAATAGGTGACCTTCGCCTTACATGGCATTCCAGCCTCGAAAGGAATTGCAATAGGGCAGGCGGTGCTTATTTCACGCGCTGCCTTAGAGGTTAGCCATCATTTAATTGATCCTGGTAGCGCAGAGGCTGAAGCGAAAAAACTGCTTTTAGCGTTCGATCAGGTTCGTTATGAGTTACAAGAATTGCGCGCTGGCTTATCTAAGGATGCGCCCCAAGAAATGGCTGCTTTTATCGATGTTCATGCCATGATCTTGTCAGATCCCGCCTTAGTTGAAAAGCCATTGCAACTGATTCGCACCCAAGGATTAAATGCCGCTTGGGCCCTAACTAGTGAATTAAATGATTTACTCAAACAGTTTTCTGAAATAGAAGATCAATATTTAAAAGAACGGGCCAATGATATTCGTCAGGTAGTAGAACGGGTTTTAAAGGCCTTAAGTCATCAGCAGCAAGAAACCCACGATGTCTTGGCTCCAGAAAATGTGTTTAGTGCTGCCATTATTGTGGCGCATGATATCGCACCACATGACATGTTGCGTTTTAAAAATACCCGTTTTCTAGGGTTTGTGACCGACTTAGGAGGTAAAACTTCGCATACCTCAATTGTGGCGCGTAGCCTTGAAATACCAGCAGTCTTGGGCGTTCGGCACGCAAGTGAAATGATTCGGCATGGCGATTGGCTCATCATTGATGGTGAACGCGGGTTTGTGGTGGTGGCGCCAGATGAAGGTTTATTAATCGAGTATCGTGCTCTACAAGCAAAGGCGATCGAAAATAGCCAAGCATTACAAACTTTAAAGTTTTCACGAACGGTTACCGAAGATGGCGTGCCAATTAAATTATTTGCCAATACAGAACTGCCAGAAGATGCAATTCGAGCAATTGAATTGGGCGCCATTGGCATTGGCTTATTTCGGTCTGAATTTCTATTTATGGATCGTAATCAAACTCTACCCGATGAAGAGCAGCAGTATCAAGAGTACCGACGAGTAGTTGATTTAATGCATGGTTTACCAGTCAATATTCGCACCATCGATATTGGGGCAGATAAGCCACTTGGCGATAGCAATGACTTATTGCAAACGGGGACGTCACCACTTGGGTTAAGAGCAATTCGCTGGTCATTAGCTGAGCCAGAAATTTTCCTAGCGCAATTACGCGCGATTTTACGAGCCTCTGCGCATGGCCAGGTACAAATTATGATTCCCATGCTAGCTCATGCAAAAGAAATTCATGAAACATTTCGTTTGATAGAAAAGGCTAAACAACAACTTGTTGCTCGCGGTCAACTCTTTGATCTGCAAATTCAAGTAGGCGCCATGATTGAAATTCCTGCTGCAGCCTTAGCTTTACCCCTCTTTATTCGCTACTTTGATTTTATTTCCATTGGCACGAACGATTTAATTCAATATACCCTTGCGATTGATCGGGCAGACCATGCGGTTGCTCACCTTTATGATCACTTACATCCAGCCGTACTCTATTTACTAACTCATATCATTAAGCAGGCACAACTAGCCAAAATTCCAGTTTCAGTTTGCGGGGAGATGGCCGGTGACCCCGAATTAACCAAGCTCTTACTGGCCATGGGCCTAACTGATTTTTCAATGCATTTTAGTCAACTATTGTTGGTTAAGCGGGAAATTTTGCATGCCAATGTTGGAAAGTTGAAAGCGCATCTTGCTCCCGTTTTAGAGGCTTTAGAGATGGATGAACAAGCCCTGGCCATGGCACAGTTGATGGCAGCTTAGCAAGTCTTTGAGCTAAATTAAATTCGGTAAAACGCACACGGGGCAAGCACCATTTTTACTTACTTGCACTTCGTCAATGCGAGTATTCAAGGCATTCCATAGCAGTAGACGGCCAACTAAAGGCTGACCAAAGCCGATTAATAGTTGGAGCGCTTGAGCGGCCTGTAAGCTACCAATAATGCCAACCAATGGTGAAAAAACACCCATGGTGGCACAGTTAGTTTCGCTTGGATTGCTATCGGGAGGAAAGATACAGGCATAGCAAGGTGACTGGGGATTTTGAAAATCAAAGACGCTAACTTGCGCATCAAAGCCTAAAGCAGAGCCAGAAACTAAGGGTACGTGATGCGCAAAACACGCTTGATTAATTTGTTGGCGCGTAGCGAATTGATCCGTGCAATCGAGCACTACATCAACCTCTGGCAGTATTCGCGCCAGCCAAGATGGAGTTGCTTTTTCAGCATAGGTTTCAATAATTGTGTCGCTATTCAGACGACTTAAAAACGCTTTGCCAGAAGCAACCTTCAGCTTACCAATTTGATCTTGGGTATGCATTACTTGGCGCTGCAGGTTGCTAAGCTCTACCGTATCGGGGTCAATTAAGGAAATGCGGCCAATGCCAGCAGCGACTAAGTAAGGGGCAGCAGCAGAGCCCAGGCCGCCCGCCCCAATTACCAGTACATGCGCTGCCAAGAGTTTTTCTTGGCCCTCAATATCAATTTCTTCTAGTAGAAGGTGGCGCGAATAACGCAGTAACTGCTCGTCGTTCATGCTAATAAAGTGGGGGGCTTATTCGAGCTTGGAAGACGAACGAATTACCGATTTGCCATTTAGAAAGGCTAAAGCCTGTTGCAACATAAAATCGTCACTACTACCTAATTCGGTGGGTTTTTTCAATTTATCTTTGTCGCGTTCAGCAGGTGTTTTAGTGGCATTTTTTTCTTCAATGCGTTGCATTTCTTCAAGGCGACGTTTTTCACGATCTTTAATTAAGGCATCCTCTGATGATTGTTTATTGCGCAAATGTTTTTCACTATCTACTTCGCGGGTAATTAAAACATCGTCTGGATCACCATCTTTATTTTGATCAACCGGAATATCGGGCTTAATACCAAAGCCCTGAATTGAGCGACCATTCGGGGTGTAGTAATAAGCCGTGGTAATTTTTAAGGCAGAATCATTGCTTAAGGGACGTACCGTTTGTACCGAACCTTTACCAAAACTAGTCTTGCCAATAATAGTAGCGCGTTTGTAATCTTGTAAAGCACCCGCAACAATTTCTGAAGCGGAAGCTGAGTAAGCATTCACCAATACAACCATGGGTAATTTTTTAAACATCGCAGGCACTGTAGCTAGGGGATCGGAGGCTTCATTGAGCTTATACGTATCTGGAGTCGCATTAAAAATTTGCTTTGAATCTGCTGCCTGACCTTTGGTTGAAACAATCACTGCACCTGCAGGCAAGAATGCAGCAGCAACCCCTACAGCCCCTTGCAATAGGCCACCACCGTTATTTCGTAAGTCGAGAATTAAGCCTTTTAATTTAGGGTCTTGAATACTCAGTTCAGTTAAGCGTTTAGCTAAATCAGGCACAGTACGCTCTTGAAAGCTGGTGACTCGAACCCAGGCAATATCGTTATCTAAAATTTTAGTTTTAACCGACTGCACTTTAATTTCTGCCCGCGTGATGGTAACTGGAAAAGTACGGTCTTCACTTTTACGAAACACTGTCAAGGTAATTTTGGTGCCAGGTGCGCCACGCATGGTGCGCACCGCTTTATCTAAAGTCATACCGCGCACGGGTTTGTCATCAAGGCGAGTGATTAAATCACCTGCCTGCAGACCGGCACGGGCAGCAGGACTATCTTCAATGGGGTTAAGTACCTTTACCAAACCATCCTCTGAGGTGATTTCAATACCTAGGCCGGCAAATTTGCCGGTAGTTTGCTCTTGCATTTCAGAAAAATCTTTTTTATCCAAATAAGATGAATGCGGATCAAGACTACTAACCATTCCTTTTACGGCATCTGTTAATAGTTGTTTATCTTCAATGGGCTCGACATATTCACGTTTAATTTGTGCAAATACATTTGACAGGGTGCGCAACTCGTCGAGTGGTAAGGCAGTATTTTGTTGAGCAGTTGCCGAGAGCTGAATCGTCGCGGCAATACCTGCGATAAGTCCAATTAGAATAAGGGCAAGATTTTTAAATAAACGGCGCATAGTTTGGTTTAGGAAATCAGTCTAGTAAGAGGCGTGCGGTTGAAATAGAGCATCTATTTTGCTCTACTCTATATAAAAATGTTGTAGTGCTTGCAAGTCATCATTTAGCTCATACACAATCGGCTTGCCATTGGGGATATTGAGCTCCATGATGGCTTCAGCAGATATGTTATCGAGGTGCTTCATTAAGGCGCGGATGCTATTGCCATGAGCAACTAGTAACACCCGTTTGCCCAACTTCAGGGCCGGCGCAATCGATTCATGCCACAAAGGCAAAACCCGTGCAATGGTATCTTGCAGGCACTCGCCCTGTGGAATTTCCTTGGGATCGAGCTTGCGATAACGCACATCGAGATGGGAGCTACGTTCATCTTCGAGCGCTAATAAAGGCGGTCGAGTAGCAAAAGAGCGCCGCCAAATATGCACTTGTTCAGCCCCATATTGGGTTGCGGTTTCAGCTTTATTAAGCCCAGTTAGTGCGCCGTAATGGCGCTCGTTTAGCCGCCAGCTATGCACGGTTGGCAGCCACATCAGATCCATGGCATCTTGTACTTGCCATAAAGTCCGAATGGCGCGGCGTAAAACTGAGGTGTAGGCAATATCAAACTCATAACCTGCCTGCTTTAGCGCATTTCCAGCAGCAAGTGCTTGGTCGATGCCATTAGGGGTTAGGTCAACATCCACCCAGCCAGTAAAACGGTTTTCCAGGTTCCAAGCAGACTCCCCGTGGCGAATAAGGACAAGTTGTTTCATAGAGCCATTCTATAATCAAGCGATGAACTTTTTAATGCAAACCGACAATTTAGCACTTATCGGCGTGATGGCGGCCGCAGGCTTGGCGCTATTGATGCCTACTATCTCGACTTTAATCAGTGGGGTTGGGCTTTCTGTAGCTGAAGCAACCACCTGGATTAATCGGCGTAAGGCGGTAGTACTCGATTTAAGGGCCCCAGCTGATTTTCAGGCAGGGCACCTGCCCAATTCCAAAAGCCTACCCTTTAGCAAGCTTTCAAGCGATCTCGAGCGGCTGAAATTAGATCGTAAATTACCGCTCATCTTGGTATGTCAAAACGGTAATGAATCACGTAGGGCTGCTCAGCAATTGAGAAAAATGGGCTTTGCTGAAGTTGGTTTGCTCGATGGTGGATTAAAAGCCTGGCAAACGGCTAATTTACCTTTAGTCAAGTAAGGAATTAAGGTAAAAGCCATGTCGCCAGTAATCATGTATAGCACTCAAGTTTGCCCATATTGCGTCATGGCAGAAAAGCTATTACAAAAAAAAGGGGTTCATCAATTACAAAAAATTTTGATTGATGTTGACGCTCTGCAACGCGATGAAATGATGTCACGAACCGGTCGACGCACAGTGCCACAAATTTTTATTGGTGAACGACATGTCGGTGGCTATGATGATTTAGTAGCCCTCGATCGAGCTGGCGAACTTGATGACTTATTGAAATAATTAAACAAACGGAATACATAATATGAGCGAACAAAACTCGACTGAACCCTCTTTTCAAATTCAGCGCATTTATTTGAAAGATCTATCGCTTGAACAGCCAAACACCCCCGCAATTTTGTTGGTACAGGCTGAACCACAAATGCAAGTTGAGGTCGATATAGGAATTGCGCGCTTAAGTGATGAGTTATTTGAAGTCATGTTATCGGGCACGATTACGGCTCGCGTAGAAGGCAAGACACTATTTTTAATAGAAGCAAAACAGGCGGGCATTTTTGAATTTAAAAATATTCCCCCTGAGCAAGTTGAGCCGATGTTAGCCATCGCCTGCCCAACCATTTTGTACCCCTATTTACGTTCCAATATTGCCGATATTGTGAGTCGTGCAGGGTTCCAAGCAATTCATTTGGCGGAGATTAATTTTCATGCTATGTACGAGCAACGTTTAGCCCAAACAACTGAAGCGGAAAAAGGCGCTGCTGCGAGTAATGTCGATGCCGAAAAGAGCAAAATTATTCTCCCCAACTAATTCCTTTTGAAGTTAAGCTTATGAAGCTAACTGTCATTGGAGCTGGTGCTTGGGGTACCGCCATCGCTGTGCAAGCGGCCCGATACTTGTCTGCCGGGGCAGTCTGCTTATGGACCAGAAGTGCTACCCAGGCTCAGGCTCTTCGTCAGCATCAAGAAAATCGCTCTCACTTGCCTGGGGTCGCATTATCTAAAGCCATTACCATCAGTGATGATTTTGAATCGGCGATACAGCGACTGGGACCAGAGGATTTAATTGTCATTGCTACGCCTATCAGTGGCCTAGCTGAATCAGTGCAGCGCATAGCAGCAATAGCCTCTAGTCCTTTGCAGATCGTATGGTTATGCAAGGGGCTTGAACCCACAACAGCGTTACTACCGCATCAATTGGTGGCCCGAGAGTTGCAAGTGCATGGACGCGGTATTACACATACTTATGGATCGTTGACGGGTCCGAGCTTCGCGGGCGAAATGGCCCTAGGTTTGCCTTGCGCTCTTACCATTGCCAGCACATCAAAAAGCTTATGTACCCAGGTGCAAAAGGTATTTCATCACGACCATGTGCGAATTTATGCTAGCGAAGATTTAATTGGTGTTGAGCTTGGTGGCGCAGTAAAAAATGTGATTGCGATTGCAGCGGGTATTGGTGATGGGCTTGGCTTAGGCCTAAATGCCCGTGCAGCATTATTAACGCGTGGCTTAGCCGAAATGATGCGTTTAGTAAAAGCGGCAGGAGGTCAGCCAGAAACTTGCATGGGCCTAACAGGCGTAGGTGATTTAATTTTGACCGCAACAGGTGATTTATCCCGTAATCGGCGAGTCGGTTTGTTGTTAGCTGAAGGAAAATCTTTGCCAGCTATTTTGGCTGAGCTTGGGCACGTAGCAGAAGGTGTTTTATGTGCATCAGCGATTGTAAGCTTGGCTGAGCGCCTTAATGTTGAAATGCCCATTACCAGTAATGTGAGTGACGTATTGTTGGGCAAGCAAACCTTGGCGGTCGCATTGCAAGGGCTGATGGGACGTGATGCCAAACCCGAGCATTGAGTTTTAAATACTGTTTTTAAAGTGTATTTGGCGCCACGCTTCATAAACCACTATGGCTACGGCGTTTGATAGATTGAGGCTGCGACTGTTTGCTTGCATGGGCAAGCAAACCTGATTGTCGACTGGCACGCTAGCTCGAACCTCCGCGCTCACGCCTTTAGTTTCAGAGCCAAAAACAAAATAGTCGTGTGGCAGAAGTTGTGCTTCATAAAACTTACACTGACTTTTGGTGGTCATTAAAAAAAGGCGCTGCAATGGGGGATTGTTCGCGACTAAGAAGGCTGGCCAGTTCGGATAAACGGCTAAGCTAGCGTACTCATGATAATCGAGCCCAGCACGTCGTAGCTTAGCATCCTCAAGAGGAAAGCCGAGCGGCTCAATGAGGTGTAGATGCGCACCGGTATTAGCGCAAAGACGAATGATATTTCCCGTATTGGGCGGAATTTCAGGCTCAAAGAGCACCACATTAAACATCAGTCAATTGCCTCGGCGTGCGTAATAAAACCCAGTTGAGCACATGATATACGCCATGGTCCTTCAAGACTTTAGCAATTGCATTCAACGTTGATCCCGTAGTCATGACGTCATCGAACACAATAACGGTTTGCCGCGCTAGAAGGTCCGCATAACGGGGTTCAAAATAAAACAAACCATTTAAAGCCTGTTGACGTACCTGCCGGCCAGCAGAGATTTGATTCGATAGGGAATGGCGTCGACGCAAGGCATGCGGCAGCACTTTAAGATGTTTAGGTAAAGTCAAATGTTTGGCAATTTCCCAGCATTGGTTAAAGCCGCGCTCAGCCAATTTTTGACGGCTTAGGGGAACAGGCAAAAGGTAGCAAGGGGGTAATTTATCTAAGTGTAGGGTCATCAAACTATTCCATAGGTGAGCGAGCCCAGTAGCATAGGCAAGCCGTCGCTGGTATTTCAACTGATGCACAGCAGTTTTTAATTGCCCTTCGTATGACGCCAGACAAAAACTCATGTCAAAAAACGGTGGTGTGACAATGCACTCACGACAACGTTGCCCTTCAGGCGTAGTCGATTTGTCTACTGCTTCGAGCAACTCAATGCCACAACAAAGACAAGCTAATTGCCCCTGCCGTCGCTGCTCTTGCAACTGTTGCATACAGGAGATACAGATTGTTGCTGCCTGCGAGCGATTACACAAAATGCAACAGCTTGGAAGTAAAGCGCTAATTAATCGCTGAAAATGACTCATGGGGCGCTGAGTATACTGAGTACATGACCCATAGCTTAAGATGGCTTTATACCGAAATTGCTTTACGCATGTTCCAGAAAATGGAAATCGTAAAGATTAAGCCCTGCGCTATTTTGATTGCGCCCGATTATCCAGGTGACCATTCCCGTTGGCTGGCGAAACGCTTTCCTGAGGCACGCATTTTTTTTTATAGCCGCCCCAATTTATTAGCAATCGAGCGCATTCAATTGCATTTGACTCGTTGGTTTTTGTCATGGCGAAGTGGTGGCAGTAAGAAGTTGAGCTTAAACCAAGAGGCGAATACGGTCACTTTTGCAGCCGCCCCCAATTCGTGTGAATTAGTTTGGAGTAATTTATGGCTGCATGAACGAAATAATCCTAAAACCATGTTGACTGAATTTTGGCGCCTATTGCACGAAGGTGGCTTAATTAGTTTGAGTTATTTGGGGCCCGATACTGGTAAGGAATTACGTGCGCTTGACGGTGAGATGAAAACCCAATTAGGCTGTCAATCTCTCCCTAGTGCTTGGGATATGCATGATTTAGGCGATGCTTTAATTGAGCAACGGTTTGCTGATCCAGTGATGGATATGGAGTACCTCGATTTGCAATATGAGTCAGCGCAGTTAATGTTGCACGATGCCTATGCTTTAGGGTTGTTGGCCCACCCCATCAATCTACAAAACTGGCAGGGGAATGAGGCACTTTTACCTAAAAAAATAACTTTAGAAATTATTTATGGACACGCCTGGGTAGTGAATAAGCACCTATCAAAAACCCAGAATCACCAAACGTTTATTAGTCCCGACCAAATTCAAACAAAGGGGGCTAAGGATTAATTTAAATGTGAGCGCTTACTATCAATATAAGATATGTCATCATGTAAGTTAAATCCTACTTGGGCACATTCACGCCGCCTTATTTAAACCTATAATCTAGGGCTAGATAGCAAGATTCAATTGCATTTTTTGCATTAATAAGTGCTATTAGGGGTGTAAATTGTGCAGCACAACAAATAGAGAATGAAATGAATTTATTTGCAAAAGCCTTAAAGGTTTGGTTTTACTTAGGAGCGTTAGTAGCTATCGCTGTAACACCGGTAGTTCAGGCAGCTAATGGTGATATGCCCGGCGGTCCAAAAGTCAATCAACTCGACTTCCCTGCGCCAGCAACCAAAATCATGGCGGAAATTCATTGGCTCAATTGGTTCATGATCGTCATTTGCGCAATTATTTTTGTTGGTGTATTTGGCGTGATGTTCTATTCCATTTTGAAGCACCGTAAATCTAAGGGTGCTAAAGCTGCCTCGTTTCATGAAAGCACTACAGTTGAAATTATTTGGACAGTCATCCCTTTAATTATCGTCATTGCCATGGCCTTGCCTGCTACTAAAACGGTAGTAGCGATGAAAGACACGACCAATTCCGATATCACCATTAAAACCACAGGTTATCAATGGAAGTGGGGCTACGATTACATTAAGGGCGAAGGTGAGGGCATTAGCTTTGTGTCAACTCTCTCGACACCTCGAGCTCAAGTAAATAACCTAGAACCAAAGTCACTGACCTATTTAATGGAAGTGGACAATGAAATGGTGGTGCCGGTCAATAAAAAAATTCGTATTATTACCACTGCAAATGATGTGATTCATGCATGGGCCGTACCCGCATTTGGTGTTAAACAAGATGCCATTCCAGGCTTCGTGCGAGATACCTGGTTTAAAGCGGAAAAAATCGGTACCTTTCGGGGGCAATGCTCTGAGTTATGCGGTGCCCAACATGCCTTTATGCCAATTGTCGTTAAAGTCGTTTCGGCTGAGGACTACAGCAAATGGGTCGATGCTAAGAAAAAAGAAATGGCCGGTAATGCAGACGATCCAACCAAAACCTACACCATGGAAGAGCAAAAAGAACGGGGCGCGAAAGTCTATGCTGCGAACTGTGCTGCCTGTCACCAGGCTAATGGCGCTGGTGCGGGGGCCTTTCCTGCATTGGTCGGTAGCAAAGTAGTGCTGGGCCCTAAAGAGGGCCAATATCAAATTTTGCTAAATGGAAAAAATGCTATGCCCAAGTGGAGCGGGGTGCTATCCGATGGTGAGTTGGCGGCGGTAATGACCTATACGCGCAACACCTGGGGTAATAAATCCGGTGACGTGATACAAACCCAAGATTTTATTACGGCACGTACGGCGAGCAAATAATACCTTCGACCTATTCATTATTAATTTAATCGATCTTAAGAGAGTCATCTATGAGCACTATATCTACTACCCACGATAGCGTCCACGATCATGATCATGCCCACGATCAGCCGCACGGCTGGCGCCGCTGGTTATTTGCAACCAATCATAAAGACATCGGTACGATGTATTTAATTTTTTCATTTGTCAGCTTATTGGCTGGTGGTGTCATGGCCTTAGGCATTCGCTTAGAATTATTCCAGCCGGGTTTACAGTATTTTCGTCCTGAATTTTTTAATCAATTAACGACTATGCACGGTTTGGTCATGGTATTTGGGGCGATTATGCCGGCGTTTGTGGGCTTCGCTAACTGGATGATCCCCTTGCAAATTGGCGCTGCCGATATGGCATTTGCGCGGATGAATAATTTAAGTTTTTGGATTTTGCCAGTTGCAGCAATGTTGCTCTTTGGTTCTTTTTTAGTCCCAGGGGGCGCCCCTGCTGGTGGCTGGACTCTCTATGCGCCCTTAAGCTTGCAAATGGGTCCAGGTATGGATATGGCGATTTTTGCCATTCATTTATTGGGCGCATCTTCCATCATGGGTTCAATTAACATTATCGTCACGGTCCTTAATATGCGTGCGCCAGGCATGACGATGATGAAGATGCCGATGTTTTGCTGGACTTGGCTCATTACTGCTTATTTATTAATTGCTGTCATGCCAGTATTGGCGGGGGTAATTACGATGGTCTTAACCGACCGCCATTTTGGCACCACTTTTTTCTCTGCAGTAGGCGGTGGTGATCCAGTGATGTTCCAACATATTTTTTGGTTCTTTGGACATCCTGAGGTTTACATCATGATTTTGCCTGCCTTTGGCATCATTTCAGAAATCGTGCCCGCTTTCTCGCGTAAAACTTTATTTGGTTATAGCTCGATGGTTTATGCCACCTCATCGATTGCGATATTGTCTTTTATCGTTTGGGCGCACCATATGTTTACCACTGGCATGCCAGTTACGGGCCAACTCTTTTTTATGTATGCCACGATGTTAATTGCAGTACCGACGGGCGTGAAAATTTTTAACTGGGTCGCTACGATGTGGCGCGGTTCAATGACATTTGAAACCCCCATGCTCTGGGCAATTGGCTTTATTTTCGTCTTTACGATGGGCGGTTTCACCGGCCTGATTTTGGCAATGGCACCAATCGATATTGGTTTGCAAGACACCTATTACGTGGTGGCCCATTTCCATTACGTCTTAGTAGCTGGATCATTATTTGCCATGTTTGCCGGTTTTTACTTCTGGTGCCCAAAATGGACTGGTCGCATGGCCAATGAGTTTCGCGGCAAAATTCACTTCTGGGGCTCCTTAATTTTTTTCAATCTCACTTTTTTCCCCATGCATTTTTTAGGCTTAGCAGGTATGCCACGGCGTTATGCAGATTACCCCACCCAGTTTGCCGATTTCAATATGATTGCTTCAATCAGTGCGTTAGGCTTTGGGGTGATGCAGGTGTACTTCCTGCTTTTTGTAGTTTTGCCAGCATACCGAGGTCAGGGTGTAAAAGCATCCGATTGCCCTTGGGATGGCGCTAAAGGCTTGGAATGGACGATTCCATCACCTGCACCTTTCCATACTTTTGAAACGCCACCACAGGTTGATTTTGATGCCCCGATGCATCCAAGTAATACGCCTGCCCATGCCCATTAACGATTAAGCCAGATAGAGCAAACTGCGTGAATAAGCCTAATCAAGCTAACCATAACAAGCGCTTGGCCTATATTCTTGCGAGCATTGCCCTAGTCTTTTTCTTGGGAATTGTGTTGAAAAGAGTTGTCTTGGCTTAATTACAGCTCTCGCCCAAATGCCAACCCATCTTCCTAACCTCAATCGTCAAATATTAGTAAAGCTAATATTGGTAGTGGTGTTGATGTTTGGTTTTGGGTATGCCTTGGTGCCAATGTATCAAGCCCTCTGTGAGGTGACGGGTATTAATGTACTAACCAATAAAAACGATTATGGAACGCGCGCTTTTCGGCCCAATAAATCAAGCAACACACAAATCGATTACTCACGCACAATAACCGTAGAATTTGATTCCAATAGTCGCGGCCCTTTTACTTTTAAGCCAATCAAAAATTACCTTGAAGTGCATCCCGGTGAAATGATTCAAATTATGTATGAGGTGGTAAATAATTTTGATCGCCCCATCATGGCGCAAGCGATTCCAAGCTATTCACCCAAAATTGCGACTGAGTACTTTACCAAATTAGAATGTTTTTGTTTTCAACAGCAAACCTTGGGACCGCATCAGGCAAAAGAATTACCAGTAGTATTTGTAGTTGATCGGGGTTTGCCAAGAGATGTTAAAACCATCACCTTGTCCTATACGTTTTTTGAAATTAATGCGGGTCAAAAGGCAGTAGCTCCGCCACCAACCAAGGCGTTAATTTAAGATGAAAAAAAATAGCAGCTTCTGGCAATCGATGCGCGCTGTTTTTTGGGCCTTTCTGGGAGTCCGAAAAAAATCGGGGTTGCAGGAAGATGTAGCGTCTTTAAGTTTTGTCCATATCGTGATTGCAGGGGTTTTGGGGGCCATGATTTTCATGGGTACCCTCCTCTTGATTGTGAGAGCCGTTGTTAGCCATTCTTAATTTTTTTTGATTACCCAGAGAGCAGACCATGTCGTCTAATTCCGTGCCATATTATTTCGTACCCAATCCTTCGCGCTATCCCGTTCTTCTAAGCATTGGTTTGCTTGGTTTTGGCGGCGGTATGGCAGCCTGGGTTAATCAGTCTGCTTGGGCTAGCATGGTGGTCTTAGGCAGCGTTTTATGGGTTTTATTTGTCTTGTATAACTGGTTTGGCGACACCATTGCCGAGTCGAATGCAGGAAAAAATGGCATTAATGTTGACATCTCTTATCGCTGGTCAATGGCCTGGTTTATTTTTTCAGAAATTATGTTTTTTGCGGCTTTCTTTTCGGCCTTATTTTATGCCCGCAATATTAGTCTTCCTTGGTTAGGCGATGTTGAAAGTAAATTACTTTGGCCTGATTTTTCTGCAGTGTGGCCCAATGACGGTCCAGCGGGTTTAATTCCCCAGTTTCAAACGATGGGCCCATGGCCCATTCCAACGATCAATACGGCTTTATTGCTTAGCTCTGGCGTTACGGTAACTTGGGCTCACCATGCGATGCAAGAAGGCAATCGGAAGCAAGCTATTTATTCTCTCTTTGCAACGGTATTACTAGGATTTATTTTCATTGGTTTTCAAGCTTATGAATATATTCACGCTTACCACGAGCTAGGGCTTAAATTAACTTCCGGTATTTATGGCTCCACGTTTTTTATGCTCACTGGATTTCATGGTTTCCATGTGATGTTAGGCGCGCTGATGTTGGCGGTAGTATTACGCCGCACGATACGAGGAGATTTCACCCCTGAAAATCATTTTGCTTTTGAAGGTGCCTCATGGTACTGGCACTTTGTTGATGTGGTATGGCTCGGGCTATATATCGTCGTGTATTGGATGTAAACCGTTTTAATTACTGCCCAATTTTAATTCCCGTGGCCTGGATATAGCCCAGGGAGTGGGCTAGCCAAATGCCGGCAAAGAGGGCAATGGATAAACCAATGCGCAGCGCTAGCGAGCGAACCATTCGTGCGCTACATCCCTTGTCTTTCATCATGAAGTATAGGGCCGAGCCTAGGCTCGAGATGATCAGAATAAGAGCAAGTAAGATAATCCATTTCATAATAGAATCCTACCATTGAATATATTTGAGCGTTTAGTAAAGCGGCGCATCGTTGCCACGGTGGCAATGCTTTTTGTAGTCACCTTAGCATGCGCTTTAGGGGCTTGGCAAATGCAACGCGCAGCTCAAAAAACCCAGCTAGCGCTCAATTTGCAATTGCAAGAACAATTACCCGTGCTAGATGCCAGCGCTAAGCACTGGACTCTTGCTGAAGCAAACCACCGCCGGATGCGTGCCTTAGGACGCTTTCTGCCAGACCAAGCAATTTGGCTAGATAATCGTCCACGCCCAAACGGGGGCCAAGCGGCAAACGGACAGTCAGGCTTTTATTTGCTAATGCCAATGCGGCTAGAGGGCGCACAGCAAAATATAGTTTGGATTAATCGGGGTTGGGTGCCACGGAATGCAGCAGAACGCACACAATTACCGCCGGTGCAAACCCCTAGCAATCTGGTGGAAATCGAGGGCACCGTATTTCCTTATGCCGATCGAGTGCTCGATTTAGCTGCCCAGTCTGGAGCTGCAGCCGCCTTACCCAAAGATCAAGTCCGCATTCAGCAAAATCTCGATCTTGCCGCCATACAAGCAGAGCAGCAATGGAATCAGCTACCCTTTATTTTGCGGCAAGCAGAGCAAGCGCAAAACGATGGTTTAGTGCGCAACTGGGCACCGCAAGCAGCAGGAGTTGAACGCCATTATGCTTATGCTTTTCAGTGGTTTGCCTTAGGCTTATGCGCGTTTCTATTTTGGTTGATTCATGGCTTAATGCAGCAGCGGCAGATCAGTCAAATGAACAAAGGCTCTAGTGAACGATAAGGAATTGTTGATACCGGCAACGCAAGTCGAGTTGCCGGGACCTAATCCGCAGACCCGACGTGGCCGGATTCAAATGATTTTGCTTTTATTGTTTTGTGCGGCACCCGTTATTGCCTCTTATTTAGCCTACTACGTTTTTAAACTAGAGGGTGGAAAAACGAATTTTGGTACCTTTGTTATCCCGCCTCAAGCAGTTAGCTCAGACTGGCTGGGGATTCCCTTAACTGGCAAGTGGACTTTATTAGTAGTTCGTCCAGCAGCAGAGTGTCGAGTCGGTAATGATGCTTGCGTGAAAACCTTATATCTGATGCGCCAAGTTCGTATCGCCTTGAGCAAAGAAAGTTCTCGCCTACGCTTGATATGGGTAGTGAGTGATGACAAACCAGTTGATCCAGAAATTCGACGCGCCTATGATCAAGCTTCGGCAGGCATGCAAATTTTCAACGCACCCACTTCACCAGCCCTTAAAGCGCAATGGGATCAATGGTTAAATCGTGAAAATGCCGGTCAGCAAATTCAACTCATTGACCCCCGAGGCGATAAGATGATGTGGTTTCCTGCGGAAGCATCGCCAGCTGATTTTGCCGCGATTCGAAAAGATTTAGATAAATTATTGCGGCTTAACCATAGCGGCGAAAGTTTACGATGAGTGACACCGTCATCCTTTGCTTAGAGTTAGGATTGATTGCCTTATTTTTTGCCGGCCTACCTGCTGCAATTTTGTTGTACCAGCGTAAATGGGGTCATTTTCAGCGCTTAAATTGGGCCTTGGTTTTTTTAACTTTTGATTTAATTATCTTTGGTGCCTTTACACGCTTAAGTGATTCTGGTTTAGGATGTCCAGATTGGCCTGGGTGTTATGGCACGTCGAACCCTTTGACAGCCTTAGCTGAAATTCGTTTAGCAGAAGCTGCTCATCCTGATGGCCCAGTAACAGTAATAAAAGCCTGGATCGAAATGATTCATCGCTATCTTGCCATGAGCCTAGGGGCACTTATTTTCTTGCAATTATTTTTGGCTTTTCGGCAGCGTCACAATTTAAGTAGCCATGCTATTTACGCTAGTCTTGGCTTGTTATTATTAATCAGCTTGCAAGGAGCATTCGGTGCCTGGACCGTAACCTTTAAATTACAGCCGATTATTGTTACTAGCCATTTAATCTTAGCGCTAATTTTTTTTGGTTCTTTGGTCTGGTATGCACAACAACCTTGGCCACATTGGCAATGGCAGCAGTCGCGGCGGCACTCCATCATGTCCATGAAACTCATTGTGTTGGGCTTAGTAATACTCTTAACCCAAATTTTTTTAGGGGCTTGGGTTAGTACTAATTATGCGGTCTTAGCCTGCCCCGATTTTCCTCTTTGTAAGGGCGCTTGGCTACCACCCATGGACTGGCAAGGCGGCTTTACTTTTTGGCGCGAGGCAGGTCAGGGTAGTAATGGTACTTATATAACAGCCGATACCTTAGTTGCGATTCATTGGGCACACCGATGCTTCGCGGTTTTGGCCCTGATTATCTTAAGCTGGGTGGCATGGCAGGGCTGGCATTTAGGGCGTTTACACCAATCGCCCTTGGCTCGGTGGGCGAGCGCTTTATTTATTATTCTCTTAACCCAAATCGGTACAGGCATCTCCAATGTTATTTTTCAATGGCCCTTAGTAGCAGCACTAATGCATACCGCAGGGGCTGCCGGCTTGGTATTGTGTTTAGTGCGGATGAGCTATTGGGCTAGCTGGTCTCCGCGCAACTTGCGTTTAGTGGCAACAGGGTGAGGGCTACTTGAAACCAGTATATAAAATGCCCAAGTGGCGCCAATATTGGGTTTTAACCAAACCTAGGGTGACGCAGTTAGCCGTTTTTTGTGCGGTGATTGGCATGTTTTTAGCAACTCCAGGTATGGTGCCTTACCGCATATTAATTGGCGGCGTAGTTGGCATTTGGTTATTGGCAGGAGCCGCCTTTGCAGTTAATTGCTTAATTGAACAAGTAGTTGATGCCAAAATGCGCCGTACGGCATGGCGCCCCTCTGCCACAGGTGAATTATCCCCTTATCAAATCATTGTCTTTTCAATTTTGCTAGGTTCTTTAGGAATGGTTGTGCTGTGGAATTTCACGAATCCTTTAACCATGTGGCTTACGGTCGCTACTTTTGTGGGTTATGCAGTCATTTACACTTGGCTGTTAAAGCCAGCCACCCCCCAAAATATTGTTATTGGCGGTCTATCCGGTGCAATGCCACCCGCACTGGGGTGGGCCGCAGTAACGAATTCTGTTTCCGCTGAGGCCTGGTTACTCGTATTGATTATTTTTGTTTGGACTCCCCCCCATTTTTGGGCACTTGCGCTGTATCGGCGCGAAGAATATGTACAGTCTGGATTACCAATGCTGCCAGTAACCCATGGCGAACGTTTTACCGTTCTTAATATTTTGTTGTATACCTTGATTCTCCTAGCGGCTACGGTATTGCCTTATTTATATGGCATGAGTGGTTGGGTTTATTTAATTGCGGCGCTCGGATTGGGCGGAATATTTATGGCTTATGCCATAGCGCTATTTGTATCCTATAGTGATGCGCTAGCGAAAAAAACCTTTCGTTATTCGATAACCTATTTAACATTATTATTTGCGGCGTTCCTGGTCGATCACTACATCAATTAAAATTTGTCATGCTTATTTTCTTACGCGCAATAACTCGAATTATTTTATTTTTCTCCTTGGCTTGGGTATTAGCAGCATGCGATTCAAAGCCGACCTTTAAAAATGTCGATATCACGGGTAGTAAGGCATTCGGTACCAATTTCGGCTTAATCGATACTGACGGTAAACTCCGCACACTTGCCGACTTTCAAGGTAAGGCGGTGGTGATGTTTTTTGGTTACACTCACTGCCCTGATGTATGTCCAACGACCTTAATTGAAATGCAAGAAGTGATGAGATTATTGGGTCCGCAAGCGGCTAAAGTGCAAGTGATTTTCGTGACACTTGACCCAGAGCGTGATACGTCTGAGGTATTAAAACAGTATGTACCTGCATTTAATCCAAGCTTTATCGGTTTACGGCCTGCCAATGAAGACGCTTTAAATCGGCTCACCAAAGAATTTAAAATTTACTATAAACGCGTTCCGGGCTTATCCCCAAATACTTACACCATCGATCACACTGCAGGCAGTTATGTCTTTGATCAAAAGGGACAGCTACGGCTTTATATTAAACATGGTCAAGGGCCTGAAGTATTGGCCCAAGATTTAAAGACGATCTTGCAATAGCGTGCGCATTTTTTTTAATGCTGCACCTTCAATTTGACGTACCCGTTCGGCAGAGATGCCATATTCATTTGCAAGCTCATGAAGCGTTTTCGCGCCATTGCCATCGGCATTAACAGCCAACCAACGCGCTTGCACAATATCCCGACTGCGTTCATCAAGGCCCTGCAAGGCCTTTTCTAGTTTTGGCCCTTGCATGGCATGGGTCTCAGCTTGAGCCATGACGGCAGTGGGTTCATGACGTTCGTCACTAAGCCATTGAATAGGTGCATAAGCTTCATCATCTTTATCGTCGCCATCCAGTGCGACATCGCCACCAGCTAAGCGCATTTCCATTTCTCTGACATCTGCCCCCCGCACGTCAAGGGACTTCGCTAGAGTTTCGATTTCGCTGGGTGACAAGGCATTGAGGGTTGGTTTATTGCTACGTAAATTAAAAAATAATTTACGCTGCGCTTTGGTTGTGGCTAGTTTTACCAAGCGCCAATTTTTCAAAATATATTCGTGGATCTCCGCTTTAATCCAGTAAATGGCATACGATACCAGCCGTGCACCTTGATTAGGATCGTAGCGCTTCACCGCTTTCATCAGCCCCACATTACCTTCCTGAATTAAATCGGCGTGGGGAATACCATAGCCTAAATATTGGCGCGCCACCGAAACCACTAAACGTAGGTGAGATAAGACTAAGCCACGAGCGGCATCCACATTTTCAGTACGACGGTAGTCTTGGGATAAATGCAGTTCTTCAGCAGCGCTTAACATTGGCAAGCGATTAACGTAACTTATATAGGCATCTAATGTGCCAACACCCAGGGTTGGTAAGGTAGAAAAAGCAGCAAAGTTTGAGCCAACCCGAGGTATGGGCTGCAGCGCTTCACTAATCGGCGTGGTACGTTTTTTATAGTTCATCGTTACTTGAATATAGCCTTCAATAATACTCCATTTTAGCACTCTTGGCAAGCGAGTGCTAGCCTGAAAATATCATGATAAGTACTTGATTTAATTAAATAATTCAGCAGCATAGTGAGCAGCGTTAAAGACCACTAGATCGCCAAGGCTTTCGCCTTTACCAAGCCCTAAGAGGCGGGGCTTTTCTGGGCCTTGCAATAAATGGGCTAAGGCACAAATGACCCCCCCTTTAGCCGTTCCATCTAGCTTCGTAATAATTAAATCGCTTAAGCCCAGCGCAGCATGAAAGGCCTTTACCTGGCTAAGCCCATTTTGACCCGTATTGCCATCCAAAATTAAGAGCGTATGGTGCGGTGCCCCAGGTAAGATTTTACCAATGACCCGCTTAATTTTTTTCAGCTCGGCCATGAGGTGATCTTGAGTAGAAAGTCGTCCGGCCGTATCAATCAGCAGAACGTCAGACTGGCGAGAAAGCGCCGCCTGAATTGCATCATGAGCGACTGCGGCTGCGTCTGCGCCATCTTGGGTAATAACATCAACGTGATTACGCAAACCCCACTCCTGTAATTGCTGACGTGCGGCAGCCCGAAAGGTATCGCCAGCCGCCAAGAGAATGGATTTACCTTGGTTTTGAAAGTGATGACACAGTTTGCCAATGGTGGTGGTTTTTCCAGCGCCGTTAACCCCAACAATTAACCAAACTTCAGGATGAGCAATAGACGACGAAGTGAGTAGGGGATTCGAGTTCGGCTCTAAGGTTTTGAGTAGCTCGGCCACCAATTGAATTAATAAAGCTTGAAGTTCGGCTGTAGAAGCCGTTTTTTGTAATTTAGCTGCGCGTCGAAGAGCGACCATCAGGGCTTCAGTGGTAGGCAAGCCCACATCACTTTGCAGCAAGGCTTCTTCCAGGGCCAAAAACCAAGCTTCATCAGGCTGATTTGCTTTGAATAAAGCGCCAAGGGTTTTACGTAAATCAAACATAATCGATACAATCTAAAAGATGCATCTTATCAATTTAATCTCTTGGATCGTGAATTAATCGATGCGCTACCTAGTATCAAAAATTTATTTAGTCTGCATTTTATTCCTGTTTAGCCCATATTCTGTGGCGCAAGCTACGCCCCCCAGTGTAGAAACCCATGAATTTACCTTGAGTAACGGCTTGCGGCTCATTGTGCGCGAAGACCATCGGGCGCCTACCGTAGCTCATATGGTGTGGTATCGCGCAGGCTCAATGGATGAAGTGAATGGTAAAACCGGCGTGGCCCATGTGCTTGAGCACATGATGTTTAAGGGCACAGATAAGGTCAAGACGGGAGAATTTTCCCGTTTAGTTGCAGCGGTAGGCGGTCGTGAAAATGCGTTTACTTCGCTTGATTACACGGCCTATTTTCAACAAGTTGAACAGTCTAAATTAGCGACCGTCATGCAACTTGAGGCAGATCGCATGAGCAATCTCAATTTTGACGATGCCGAATTTAAAAAAGAAATTCAGGTCATTATGGAAGAAAGGCGTTTGCGAACTGAAGACAATGCCAACGCCATTGTGAACGAGACCTTAATGGCTACTGCTTTTATGAGCTCGCCATACCGTCACCCTGTTATTGGCTGGATGAATGATTTAGAAAACATGCAAGCAGTGGATGCGCGCAATTGGTACACCAATTGGTATGCCCCCAATAATGCCATCGTAGTGATTAGTGGTGATGTAGACCCCGCTAAAGTCCGCGTTTTAGCTGAACAGTATTACGGCCAACATCCCGCAAAAACTTTACCCGTACGTAAGCCTCAAATAGAACCGATACAAATTGGCATTAAAAATGTCCTTGTTCAGGCACCGGCCGATACCCCACAGATTACGATGGCATGGAAAGTGCCCCATTTAGACCCCAGTAAGCCCGACCAAATAGAGCCATTTGCCTTAGAGGTTTTAGGGGGAGTATTAGATGGCTATGACAATGCCCGCTTAACTCGTGCCTTAGTAAAACAACAACGTTTGGCAGATGGCGTGGATGCAAGCTACGAATTGATTTCACGCGGACCGCAGTTATTTCAAATTAGCGCCACTGTAGCAAAAGGAAAAACCATTGCTCAGGTGCAAGTGGGCATTCGACAGGTATTGCAAGAGTTAATTACCCAAGGCGTTACTGAAGCAGAGCTAAAGCGCATTAAAGTACGTATCTTAGCGAATCAAATTTATAAGCGGGACTCGATTTTTGGTCAAGCAATGGAAATTGGTAGCGCAGAAATCGCTGGGGTTTCATGGCGCGAATTAGATAGTTTATTAGCACAGGTTCAAGCGGTTACTTCGGCGCAAGTTCAAGCCGTGGCAAAACGCTACCTCGTGGATGCAGGTTTAACAGTAGCTGTATTAGATCCGCAGGTACGTAAGACTAAATTAGCCAACCCAGTTGGCATGCCAACAGGTAATCTACAAATTGAGAAAAGGGCACAAAGTCAATGAAGTTGATGCTCAAGATCTTCACTCTCATCATCGTGAATGCCCTTATTTTGCTACCCTGCGCATGGGCAACTCCACCAATTGAAACTCTCACCTTAGCTAACAACGCTCGCGCATACTTAATCCAAACTAAAGGGCTGCCAATCATCGATATTGAAGTCACTATCGACGCCGGCGAGCGTTATGATCCAACTAATAAAAAAGGTTTAGCTGCTCTTACGGCTGGCTTATTAAGCCTTGGTGCACAGAGTGGCAAGAGGACATTGAGTGAGGCTGCAATTGCGGATGAAATAGCCGACTTGGGAGCCAGTTTATCAGTCGCAGCGGGTGGTGAAAGGGCTTCACTGCGCATCCGTAGTCTCAGTCGCGCCGACCTGCGTCAACGGGTGGTTGAATTGGGCGCAACGATTTTGGCGCACCCTAGTTTTGAGCCCAACATTGTTGCGCGCGAAAAGCAACGCTTAATTGCTGCGTTATTAGAGGCAGAAACGAAGCCGGAATTTATTCTGGAGCGGCGTTTTAAAAAAGCAGTCTATCGTGACTATCCGCTCGGATCTTTTGCTACACCCCAGTCGATTGAGAAAATTCAAGTGAGTGATCTCAAACAATTCCATCAACTGTTTTATCGCAGTGATCGCATGACAGTTAATTTGGTTGGCGATCTTAGCCCCCTAGAGGCTACGCAAATTGCTCAGGCGCTGATCTTGCAATTGTCACCCACCGGTCCAGCTATCCCAGCTTTACCACTACTGACTGAATCACCTGTCGAGCCAGCCACGGCAAGAGAAACCCAAATTGCCTTCGATGCGCAACAAACGCATATTGCGTTGGGTATGACGGCAGTGCCGCGCAATGATCCCGATTATTTCCCCCTTCTTGTTGGGAACTATGTTTTAGGAGGTGGTGGTTTTGTGTCCCGCCTAATGAATGAAGTACGAGAAAAACGCGGCTTAGCTTATAGCGTGTCTAGTTACTTTATTCCGGGAAAGAGCAATGGTATTTTCCAGGCCGGCTTACAAACGCGTAATGATCAGGCTGCCCTCGCTTTGGAAGTGGTGCGTGAGACGATTGCGCGTTTTATTAGTGAGGGTCCGAGCCCAGCCGATCTAGTAGCAGCTAAAGCAAATTTAAGTAATGGCTTTCCCTTGCGAATTGATAGTAATCGTAAGTTGCTCGACAATCTATCTTCAATCACGTGGAATAATTTACCGCTTGATACCTTGGAAACTTGGACGAAACAGTTGGAATTGGTAACTGTTGAACAAGTACGCCAAGCCTTTCAGAAACATTTAGCAATGAATCGCATGCAAACAGTTGTAGTTGGGGCGAGCGTCACACCCAAAAAATAAGTGCAAGTGACTGATATAAGGCAATCAATTTGATTAAATCGCCCCGCGCCTTACCGCAGCAAATTAGAATTATTGGCGGAGTTTGGCGCAGTCGCCAAATTAAAGTAATTAGCCAAGCTGGCTTGCGCCCCAGTACTGATCGCTTACGCGAAACCTTATTTAATTGGTTGGGCCAAGATTTAAGTGGCTTGCGTTGCCTCGATGTATTTGCGGGCTCGGGCGCTTTAGGATTTGAGGCGGCGTCGCGCAATGCCGCCCTAGTAGAATTAATTGAAAAACACAAAAACACTTTTTTGAATTTGACGCTCAATCTTCAAAATCTGAATAGTTACCCAGCGGCTGGAAAAGTTACATTACTAGAGGCTGATGGTTTACAGTTTTTAAAATCGCAAGCCGCAGGATCGTGGGATTTAATTTTTCTTGATCCACCCTTTCAAGAGCCCCAATTGCTTGTAGATGCCACCAAAGAGGCAGGACGAGTTTGTCAGTCTGGTCCCCAGGGCGCAATATACATCGAGTGCCCAGTAAGCACCGCTAAAGCGAATCTCATCTCTGGCCTGCAGAATTGGACTTGTGTCAAAGAGTTGGCCATCGGGCAGACCTTAGCATTGCTGTTTCGGGCCACTTCAGGCTAAACTGCGGTCTACTCATAGAGAGTGAAGTAATAATAAAAGAGGGGGAAGTATGGCAGTAGCTGTTTACCCAGGTACCTTTGATCCTTTCACCCGAGGGCATGAAGATTTAGTCCGTCGCGCTTCGAGTATTTTTGGCGAAGTCATTGTCGGGGTTGCTGATAGTCGCAGCAAAAAGCCTTTTTTTAATCTTGAAGAGCGTATTGCCATTGCCAAAGAGGTTTTAAACCACTATAGCAACGTAAAAATAGTCGGCTTTACAGGCCTGTTAAAAGATTTTGCTCGTGAGCATCAAGCACGGGTCATCGTCCGCGGTTTGCGTGCCGTATCCGATTTTGAATACGAGTTTCAAATGGCTGGTATGAATCGCTATTTATTACCCGATGTCGAAACCCTATTTTTAACGCCCTCCGATCAATATCAATTTATATCAGGCACCTTTGTACGAGAAATTGCTTTGATGGGCGGTGACGTCAGTAAGTTTGTTTTTCCTTCGGTAGAAAAATGGTTAGCGAAAAAATTAGCTGAGCAAAAACCATAAAATAAGACTGACCAATGGCATTAATGATTACCGATGACTGCATTAATTGCGATGTTTGCGAGCCAGAATGCCCAAATGACGCCATTTTTATGGGCCTCGAGATCTATGAAATCAATCCCACAAAGTGCACTGAGTGCGTGGGTCATTTTGATGCCCCTCAGTGTCGGCAAGTCTGTCCAGTAGATTGCATTCCGCTCAATCCCGCTTTTGTCGAGACCCCAGCAGAACTCTTATTGAAGTATCAGCAATTAAGCGCTGTAGTTACTGCAGTTACTGAGATGAATAACGAAAAGGTTAAGCCTTAGCAGCTTGTATGCAATGCTTGAGTCGCATTTTGCATATCACCGTCAAGTATTAATGGAATTACACCTAGGGCCTGATCTAGCGCAGATTCAAGCAAGACCTGCTCTTCTTTGCGAGGTTTTTTTAAAACATAATCAACCACTTCAATAGGCTTGCGCTCACTAGCAAGGTCGCGTGGATGGCCAATGCCAATGCGTAAGCGCCAAAATTTAGCACTACCTAGATGAGCCTGAATATCTTTAAGCCCATTGTGACCACCCGTACCGCCACCAAACTTCAGGCGCGCCACCCCTGGCTTGAGATCAAGCTCATCGTGGACCACTAAAATAGACTCGGCCGCTATTTTGTGAAAATGACAGCATGCGCCAACTGATTGGCCACTTAAATTCATATACGTATTAGGCTCCAGCAGATAGCGTTCAAGCCCCTTAAATTTGGTTTTAGCCACATATCCGAGAAAACGTTTTTCGTACTCTAGGTGAATTTTCAATTGGGCTGCTAAGGATTCGACAAACCAAAAGCCAGCATTATGCCGATCTTTTTCATGCTCCTCGCCTGGGTTGCCCAGACCTATAATTAACTGAATCATGGCGTTAATGTAGCTGAAGCTGGAAAAAATGTCATCGACAGACTTAAAAAAAAGAAAACCCGCGCTCAGCGGGCTTTCTTGAATGACAATTTACCTTAAGCCTTTGCGTCTTTATCTTTGTCTTTATCTTTAGCCGCATCTGCTGCTGCAGGGGCTGCCTCAGTAGCCACGGCAACGACTGTTTCGGGTTCGGCTTTAACAGTAGGGATACGCGCATTAGCAAGCACAGGATTTTCTTGTTCAATGTGCAAGACCAAGGTTACACCTTTGGGTAAGGCCACGTCTTTCGCATGAATTGAATGACCTACTTCAATTTTACTGAGATCAACTTCGATGAACTCAGGTAAGTCGGCTGGCAAGCAGGTAATTTCCAGATCATTAGCAATATGACTAATTACCGCACCACCCAATTTAATTGCGACGGATTCTTCTGCACGCGTAAAGTGCAAGGGAATGCGCATATGAATTTTTTCAGTGGCTGAGACGCGTTGAAAATCAATATGTAAAACAAGTGGTTTGAAGGGATGCATTTGGTAATCGCGGAGCAGGGCTTTTTGAGTCTTTCCCCCAATTTCAATTTCCAAAATAGACGAGTGAAAAGCTTCTTTGCGTAAGGCATGAAATAACGCGTTATGGTCTAGTTCAACCACTTGAGGCGTATTTTGACCGCCATAAATAATGCCCGGAGTTTTACCGGAGTTGCGTAGGCGGCGGCTCGCACCCGTTCCCTGCACGCTTCTTTCAAAAGCAACGACTTTCATAAGGACTCCCAATGTAGGTTAATTTCCGTTCGCGACCAAACAGAAAAGCCTCAAATTATAGCTTGCTTGGGGTTTGAGAACAATGCCAAGGGCCTGAGCAGACCAAAAATAGCTAAAAGAGCCCTTTATTCAGCAAATAGCGACATCACCGAGTCGCCCTTACTAATGCGCAGGAGGGTTTCAGCCAAAAGGGGGGCAACACTTAATTGGCGAATTTTCTTAACCTTACTTCCCTCTACAGTCAGGGGAATGGTATCGGTCACAACGACTTCGTCGAGCTCTGAGGCGGCAATTCGAGCCACGGCGCCACCCGACAAAACAGCATGGGTACAGTAAGCAGTAACCCCCTTAGCGCCCCGCTGTTTAAGGGCTTCAGCGGCTTTACAAAGGGTGCCACCAGTATCAATAATGTCGTCCATGATGACGCAGTGGCGGCCTTCAACCTCACCAATTAGGTGCATTACTTCAGAAACATTGGCCTTGGGCCGGCGTTTATCAATAATGGCTAAGTCACAATCTAGTTGTTTGGCCATCGCACGGGCCCGCACCACCCCACCAATATCGGGAGACACCACCAGTAAATCATCACCTTTTTTGTGTTGCAGGTCAGCTAGTAAAACGGGAGAGGCGTAAATATTATCAACTGGGATATCGAAGAAACCTTGTATTTGATCAGCATGCAGATCCATAGTTAAAACCCGTTCGATGCCCGCTACCGACTGCAGCATATTGGCCACAATACGCGCTGAAATAGCCACCCGAGCCGAACGTGGACGACGGTCTTGGCGAGCATATCCGAAGTAAGGAATCACTGCGGTTATGCGACTGGCAGATGCACGCTTTAGAGCGTCAATCATGACCATTAATTCCATTAAATTATCGTTTGTTGGCGCGCAAGTAGACTGAATTACAACGACATTTTTACCGCGCACATTTTCTTGAATTTCAACCTGAATTTCTCCGTCGGAAAAGCGTCCTACAAAGGCTTTACCGAGGGAGAGACTTAATTCTTGAGCTACTGCATTCGCTAGAGCAGGGTTGGCATTGCCAGTAAATAAGGTCAAGAAGTCGGAGTTCATAGGGGTAGATTTATTTAGGCTATGCAGTTATTTGGCAGGGGAGGAAGGATTCGAACCTTCGCATGCTGGAATCAAAATCCAGTGCCTTAACCAGCTTGGCGACTCCCCTGTAGTGTGTCATTTTGATGAAATCGCATTGTAAGCGGAATTTTGATTTAAACCCCCCACTACCCGTCCAACCCACCCCTGAGGCAGATGAGCACAAAGATCTGCAACGCGAGATTGGGCATTGGCATCAGGCAGGGCAACATACACGCTGCTGCCAGAGCCCGACATGCGGGGTTTAGAAAAAGGTAGCATCTGTTCAATCCAATCTAAGGCTTGCTGAACTGCGGGGCAAATTTGTACGGCAACCGCCTGACAATCATTGCCCCATTTATTTTTCAATGCGGGAGAAGCTAAATAGTCATTGATTGTAATCGGGGCATGGTTACGGGTCAATTCAGGCGCCTGGAAAATCGTGCTGGTGGCAATCGATGCGCCAGGAAAAATAACTAAATAGCGTGTCGGTGGTAGTTCTATTTCCTGTAATCGTTCCCCAATACCTTCGACAAAAGCATTTTTTCCAAAGAGAAAAAAGGGCACATCAGCCCCCAGTTGGAGACCTAGTTGCATGAGTGTGGGCAAATCTAAATGTAATTTCCATAAATCGTTTAGGCCCAGCAGAACCGCAGCTGCATCTGATGATCCGCCACCTAGCCCAGCACCCACGGGGATATTTTTTTCTAAGGCAATGCTTACTCCCGCTTTAGTGCCGCTAAAATTTTTAATGAGTTCAGCCGCCCTGACAACGAGATTGTGTGCCGCATCGATACCAGGTAGTGAGGTAGAAAGATGAACCTGTTGATCAGTAGCAAGTTTAAGGGTGATTAAATCGCACCAGTCGATCAATTGAAAAACCGATTGCAAAAGATGATAGCCATCATTGCGGCGGCCTACTATATGTAAAAATAAATTGAGCTTCGCCGGCGCAAAAAGTTGTATTGTCTTAGTTGCTGGCATAGTCAAAAACCAGCCGAACCTCAACGGAGCCTAGATTCGTATTGCGAATCATGGTCAGCTTTTCAAGTTTGTTGGGATTTAGCCAATCGTAACTTAAGGTCCACCCATCTTGTTTTATTTGGGTTACCTGTCCGTCACTATTGCGTTCAACACTCGCGCTACTTCCTGGTCTGGCCTGGGCTCGCATCCAGTCAGATAAACCGCGGGCGGGTAGGGCAAGACCCAGTGCATTCAATAATAAAGTATCCGCATCAAACGCTTTGAATATTTCGCCATTGCGCTCAAGCGTAGCTTCGCCAGGGGTAACAGTAATTTTGGCCAGCGCCCCACCAATAGGATTACGAATTTCCAAGACATCGCTTAATTGATTTTGGGTAAGGGTAAAGCCACCCGAGCCTCCTTGATTACGACCTTCTACACTACCTGTTACATTCACTGAGAAGCGTCCATCCCATTGAGCTGATTTAGTTTCATTGTGACTAACCCAATCTGGCTTCAGGCGCGCTAAGGTTTCGCGTAAGGTAGCATTATTCGCATCTAATTTTTCTGCTTGGCGCCACGAGACTTCAGCAGCACTCATTTGTTGCTGGCTCCACTGCACTTCGCCTAAATGGGCAGCAATATCTGCCTCTGGTTTAGTTTGCAGCGCTTGCTGTAATTGCTGGGTTGCTAAAGCCGTATTGCCAAGGCGAAAATTAACCCACCCTAGACTATCTAAAATAAAAGCATCATTAGGAGAAAGTTGATGTGCCTTAGTGATGAGGACAAGCGCTTCGGGTAATTTTTGCTTGCGATCGGCTAAGGAGTAACCCAAGGCATTTAAAGCATTAACATCATTCGGATTTTGGCTCAAAATAATTCGCAAGACCTTTTCCATCACTTCGGGGTGACCTGCTTTATCGGCCGCCATGGAGTAAAGGAAAAGAATTTCTTTGTCTTGCGGTAGCGGATTGACTGCAGAAATAATGCTATAAAAAGCCCGCATGGCATTATCTTCATTAGCAGCCTTAGCAAACAGAGGCATGAGACGCTTAATAGTTGTTTCACGATCAGTCGGTTTTTGACTACGCAACAGAGCAATGGTGGGCTGTACGGCGTCAGGCCAGCGCTGGTTAAGCATAAGCAAGGTCACTAACACTTCTTTTGAGTTGCCTGGTGAGGTCCCCGCTAAACTGTCCCAGCTTTCAGCTGCCTCTAAGGCACTGTCAGGAGCGCCCGCAGCCAAAGCAATTTCCATTGCCCGTTGAGCCAAACGGGGGTCGCGGGTTTTGCGCGCTAAGCTTAAGTACGTTTGATACCCCAAGCCAAACTCGCCCCGTTGCACAGCGATTTCAGAGGCCAGTATTTCAAAAATAGCCTGCCCACCATCATTTTCAGCAACTGCTTGAGGGCGCTCATTAAAAGGCTCAGCAAGGACTGGCAGTGCACCACAGCAGTTTAGGCCAAGGGCGAAACTAAGCAATAAAAAAGGTTTCATAACCCCATTCTAATCGCGGAAACTACAATCTATTTATGCCCGAACTACCTGAAGTAGAAGTAACCCGTCTTGGTATCCAAGCCCACCTTGTGGGACGAAGCATCTCTGGCCTCGAAGTGCTTGATGGTCGGCTCCGCTGGCCAGTGATAAAAAATCTGGCTACCATCCTTCGCGGCCAACAAGTTCAAGCGATTGAACGCCGAGGCAAATACTTACTGCTGCGCTTAGATCGGGGTTATTTACTCATCCACTTAGGTATGACAGGTGTATTACGAATTTTGCCCACCCCTGACTTACCTAAACCACATGATCGAGTCATTTTTTATTTGGGCTCTCTCAGTTTGCGTTTACACGATCCCAGAAAATTTGGCGCCGTGATTTGGCATCCAAACAGTAAAGGGCCCGTCGCTTCGAATCCCCTGCTTAGTAAGCTGGGTGTAGAGCCACTGTCAGCAGACTTTGCTGGCGCAGCCGCAGCAGACCTGTTGTACCAAGCTTCGCGGGGTAGAACAATCGCAGTGAAGCAATTTTTGTTGGCTGGACAAGCCGTAGTGGGGGTAGGCAATATTTACTGTTCGGAAAGCCTATTTGAAGCCGGTATTCATCCTGCTAAAGCAGCTGGACGATTAACCCGCCCAAATTGTGTACGTTTAGCTATGGCCATTCGCGCGGTCTTAACGCGGGCCATTAAAGCAGGGGGGAGCTCATTGCGCGATTTTGTTAATAGCGCGGGTGAGCCAGGGCACTTTATGATGCAAACCAAAGTATATGATCGCCGTGATCTGCCCTGTAGGGTATGTCAAACCCCAATTCGTCAAATAGTGCAAAGTCAACGTTCAACCTACTACTGCCCAGTGTGCCAAAAACGCTAAATCGAGATCAGTTTGCAACAGTACTGTTGCGCTGGCATCAACAAGATGGTCGCGCCGGGTTGCCTTGGCAAAATTTACACGATCCTTACGCTATCTGGGTCTCTGAAATTATGTTGCAACAAACACAAGTCAGCACTGTGCTTGAACGTTATCCTAAGCTCATGCAGCGCTTTCCCACAGTTCAGGCGCTAGCTGCTGCCCCCTTAGATGAAGTATTGGCAGAATGGAGTGGATTGGGTTACTACAGTCGTGCACGTAATTTGCATGCTTGCGCAAAGCAAATAGTGCAGGATTATGGCGGGCAGTTTCCTCGCCAATTAGCGCAATTAGAAAAATTAGCAGGCATTGGTAGGTCAACCGCAGGTGCGATTGCTGCATTTGCATTTAATCTGCGTACGCCAATCTTAGATGCAAATGTGAAGCGGATTTTAGCAAGGTTATTTGGCGTTGCAGGTGCGGTACAAAGCAAGGCAGTTAGCGAGCAATTGTGGCAATTAGCCCAAACGCTCTTGCCACATGAGGCGAAATTCATGCCACGCTATACACAGGCTTTAATGGATTTTGGTGCCACATGGTGTACTGCGCGACAACCGATTTGTTTAAGCCAAAAAAATAGTCAAGAAAAAAAATGTCCATTCGAAAGTAGTTGTATTGCCAAACAACATAATCAAGTACTTGAGTTACCCAAGAAACTAGTCAAGAAAAAATCACCTGCATTTAACTGTGTGATGCTCATCATTCAAGCCCAAGAGCAGATTTTATTGCAACGTCGGCCAACCGAGGGTATCTGGGGTGGCTTATGGTCTTTACCTGAATCGAGTTGGCAAAAAATAACGCTAGATAGCGTTGTGCAGACGCCAAAAATAAAAAAAAATATTAGCACCAAAAAATTACTGCAAATGATTTTTTCATCAGGCCACGTTGCAGAAAAAGTATTAGACCAATTGATTAAATTAAGTACTAAGCCAGTAGCAGGCTTAGTACTCAAGCATGTGTTTACCCATCGGGTATTGTGGATTCAGTCTTGGCGTATTCAATTGAGCAAGCCCATAGCCATAGCGGGAACAGATTACGCTTGGTTTAGGCTGAACGAACTAGATGCACTTGGCTTGCCGCAAGCAATCCGCCTTATTTTTCAGGATTGGAATCTAATTCGCGATGCCGATAAAGCAAATGAATAGGTAAGGTGCTGACTGCATTTTTTTCTAGGGCTTGGCCCAGTCGATTGATTAAGTAAACCGAGCGATGTTGTCCACCAGTGCAGCCAATGGCAATAGTTAAGTAACTACGACCATCAGCGATGTAATGGGGCAACCAATTTTGCACAAAGCGAATAATGTCATCGGCCATTGCATTGACTTCCGGAATTGCGCTTAAAAAGCGTTTAACTAGTTCATCCCTACCCGTTAAGGGGCGCAGTATTTTGTCGTAGTACGGGTTAGGAAGACAGCGCACATCAAAGACCAGGTCAGCTTCACCAGGCAAGCCTTTTTTAAAGCCAAATGATTCAAGGATGACGGTTAAACCCACTGGTTTATCTTTAATCAAATCTTGAATCCAAGAGCGCAGTGTATGGGCGGGCAGATTGCTGGTATCGATACTATGCGCTTCCTTACTAAGGGGTTCAAGTAGCTTGCGCTCGAGTTCTAGGGCCTCAATTAAGGTGCTTGCTAATGTCTGTTCAGAGTTAGCGCCCGCTTTAACTGAAAGGGGATGGCGGCGTCTGGTCTCAGAAAAACGCTGCACTAAGGTATTCGTATCAGCATTAATAAAAAGGACGCGTACTTGATGGTTAGCTTGTAATTGTTTAAGCAGTTGCGGTAATTGGGCAATCGAATCACCACGACGAGCATCAATGGCAACTGCAACCCGCTCCCTTTTTTCAATTTCTAGGGTCGCAATTAAAGCTTCTAATAAAGATACCGGTAAATTATCAATACAGTCGTAACCAGCATCTTCGAAGGCTCGCAAAGCAACAGATTTACCAGAACCCGAAATACCCGTAATTAGGTGAATTTGCATTTTAAAGTAAACGCCCTTGCAGCTTACTATTTTCTGCGTCAGCGTTCATTTGGCTCCGCTGCCGTTCGATAAATTCTTTGAGGGTATCAATACCGCGTAATTGCAAAATAGTATTGCGCACCGCAGCTTCAACTAAAACAGCTAAATTACGGCCAGCAGCAACCTGAATTTTAACTGTACGAATTGGCACATCGAGTACGTTAATATGCTGAGCGTCAATGGGTAAGCGCTCAAACTCTCCGTCTGAGCGACGCACGAGTTGAACGATTAAACGTAATTTCAGTCGCCGCCGAACCGCTGTTTCGCCAAAAATAGTGCGAATATCGAGCAAACCAAGACCGCGTACCTCCAACAAATCGCGCAAAATAATCGGGCATCGACCTTCGATGTAATCGGGGCCAAGCCTTGAAAAGTCAACGGCATCATCAGCAACTAAACCATGGCCACGGGAAATTAACTCGAGCCCTAATTCGCTTTTACCAAGACCCGATTCACCCATAATTAAGACGCCCAAACCTAGGATATCCATAAAGACACCATGCATGGTAATGCGGGGCGCGCCGATTTTGCTTAAGTAAGTACGCAAATTGTCAATTACTGTTGCAGCAGAAACAGGGGTAGAAAATAGGGGGGTTGAAGAGCGCTGACAATACAGTTGTAGGTCGGGATCGGCCTCTTGACCATCGGCCACAATTACGCATGGGGGGTCTTTTGAAAGCATGCTAGCGAGCTGCATATGCCGCTGTTCTGGTGCTAGAGCAGCATGATAGGCAACTTCTTGAGTACCAAAAATCTGAATGCGACTAGGGTGGATGAGATTTAAGTGACCCACTAAGTCTGAGGAAGCAGAGGCGGCTAAGACAGCCTCGGACGGAAATTTACGCTCAGCACCTTCTAGACCACCAACCCAGGAGAGTTTTAAATCACCCACATTGTCATCAAAAATTTGTTGGGCGCTTAAGCTTTCAAGCAGTAATGACTGCGTCATGATTTAGGTCTTCCAATGGCATAGTAATTGGCACACTTTTTCAGGGTCAATTTCATTTTCTAATGCGACACGTGCCTTTGGGTCAGAGAGTACTTGAGCAATTGCAGAAAGTATTTCGAGGTGCTCTTGAGTAGCTTTTTCTGGCACCAAGAGAAAAACTAAAATACTCACCGGCAATTGATCTGGTGCGGCAAAATCAATTGGCGTTGCCACTTTAATGAAGGCTGCGCAAGGATGCTTAAGGCCTTTGACTCGACCATGGGGAATCGCTACCCCAGCACCTAGGGCAGTGGAGCCTA
Organism: Polynucleobacter sp. IMCC 29146; assembly: GCF_021395195.1. Lineage (NCBI taxonomy): Bacteria > Pseudomonadati > Pseudomonadota > Betaproteobacteria > Burkholderiales > Burkholderiaceae > Polynucleobacter > Polynucleobacter sp. IMCC 29146. The sequence goes on from NZ_JAJVCR010000005.1 coordinate 122,221, forward strand.
GTTGTTCGCGCGCATTCAAAAAACTACAGACTGTGTCAGCTGAAATGGGCTTGAGTTGTTCAGCAAATAAAGCGGCAGCAGCTGAAAATACCTCGCTCTTATTTTTAGCGGGGCTGTTAAGCGCAATACAGTTTGTAGTAAATAGGGGGCTGAGAACATTCATTCAAAAGGCTTTTCGTGCTGGTAGTCTTGGTGCTTTTCTTTATATTTCATTACTTGTCGTTCTAATTTGTCCACCACATTATCCATCGCATGGTATAGATCTTCGTGATGTGCTTGAGCAAACAGTTCTTTCCCTTTCAGATGCAACGTGATTTCAGCAGTTTGGCGCAGATTTTTCTCTTTAGCATTATCAATCATTAAAAATGCTGAGGCATCAATTACCTGATCAAAGTGCTTGAGAATTTTTTGCACTCCATTTTCAAGATGCATCCGAATTCCAGGTGTAATTTCAAGATGACGACTATTAATTTTTAGATTCATGAGCAAGTCCTCGATTATTTAAAGTCGGTTGTTGTCGCGACGAAACTCTAGGTTAGCAGTGATTCGAAGCAATTCCAAGGGTTTTACAATTTTTTCATTACATGCGGAAATTTTCACCCAAATAGACCCGCCTAACGGCATCGTTTTGAATAATCTCATCGGGCTTACCGGCTGCCAAGACGCTACCTTCACTAATAATATAAGCATGGTCGCAAATACCAAGGGTTTCACGCACGTTATGATCGGTAATCAGAACACCAATTTGGCGGTCTCTTAGAAAGCGCACAATGCGCTGAATTTCTCCAACCGCAATAGGGTCTACCCCAGCAAATGGTTCGTCGAGCAAAATAAACTTTGGCTGAGAGGCGAGGGCGCGCGCAATTTCAACTCGTCTGCGTTCACCGCCTGAAAGCGATAAAGCCGGGTTGTCGCGTAAATGGCTTATCTGGAGCTCATCCAGTAATTCATCGAGGCGCTGGCGAATTTCTTTTTTACCGAGCGCTTTGCCCCCTTGAACTTGCAGTTCAAGAACCGCTTGAATATTTTCGGCCACTGTTAGTTTGCGAAAAACGGAAGCCTCTTGCGGCAAATACGATAAGCCCATTCGCGCCCTCTCATGAATAGGTAAATGACTAATTTCCTTGCCATTAAGCTGAATCGTGCCACCATCAAATGGTACTAATCCGACAATCATATAAAAGGAAGTCGTTTTGCCGGCGCCATTGGGGCCAAGTAAACCGACCACCTCACCGCTTTTAACTTCAATAGTGACATCGCGTACAACTGCCCGTGAACCATATTTTTTTTGTAAATGCTGCGCTATCAGAATGGCTGGCAGATTACTAGCGGGAGAAGGGGATTTCATTTGCTCGGAGTCTTACGGCGTGGCGACAAAATAGCCCGCGCTAGGGGGGGTGAGCTTAGCAGGGAAGCATCTGTAGTAGGGGGAATCACTAGATAGCGTTGCTGTTGATCATCGTACTGAATTTTCCAGCCAGATAAGTTATCAAGGGTTTGCATATTTAATAAACGCTTAAAGTTTGCCTCACCAATTAAGGTTAATACTTCATTTTTATTATCGTACAAAATTTCTTTACCACGTCCCTGCATAAATTCTTCTGCAGGGCCTTCACGTCGCTCGCGAATGCTGGCAACAAGCTCAGGCGTACCTTGAATTTGAATTGCTTGATAGCCCTCGGGGTCGATTTGAATCACACTATCTGCACCTGTAATCACAATACTGCCTTTAACCAACAAAATATCGCCTTTTAAGATGTAACGTTGGTCTACATCATCTACAGATACCGAATCAGCATTAAGAATTAAGGCTTTATCTCGATCCGCTTTTTCTGCGATCGCAAATGAAGAAAAAAAACCGTAGCAAAGACTTAGCAGGATGAAAAAAACACCATATTGTTTATTTCTCATTTCAGCGTTGACCCTGCTGTTCTCGCTCAATACGACCTTGTACTTTGCCAAATAAAGTCATGGTTTGAGTCACATTATTAAAGCTGCCTCCTTCATTTGAAGTCAAAATGGAGAGACCTTGCTCAAGGGTTAAGGGATAGCGAGTGTTAATCAGATCTTCATTAATGAGCACTTGAAAATAATTAGATAGCGCAATCATTTGCGATGCCGCTTTTTGAGTTTCGAGGGCGGGTTGAGCAGGACGAAAAATTTCTGCGTTTCCAGACAAATCGAGGATCGAAATATCGCCATCTAAGTGACCCACATTCGCTTGCACGGTAACTGGTACTTTTGGGGGTTGAAAGGAACGCATGCGTGGCGCCGTAATATCAATGGTGGCATCGTCTTCATAGTGAATTAATTGTTTACCGATGACCCGATTTTTTGTTTCGCCTAATTCATTTAAGGTTGAGAGCGCGCCATTGGTAATAGTGTAATCAGGCACATGCAAACGCGCTGGAGCGCTAGCAGGTAGCGTAACGGGGCTATTTTTTTCAACTAACCAATAGGTTGCGAGGGTCAGGCCTAACATTAATACCAGCGGCGTGAGGCCCAACAGCGTGCGCAAAATACCCATTTTGACCCGCTGTAAATTCCATTCCATCATCTACTTACCAGCCTTCTTTAGCAGGGCTTCGTAGCGATTTTGGGCTTGTAAAATGAGATCACATAGCTCCCGTACAGCGCCATAACCGCCGGCTCGTTCAGTAATTAAATGGGCCTGTTGTTTAACGCCAGCATGGGCCGAGGCTGGGCAAGCAATCAGGCCTGCCTGATGCATCATTGGCAAATCAGGCCAATCGTCACCCATTACTGCTATATGATCGCGTTCGAGATTGAGCGTGGTTAATAGTTGCTCGAGGGCGATAGTTTTTTGAGTTACACCCATAAAAAGATGGGCGATACCGAGCTCAGCACAACGAGCGCTCACAATGGGAGAGCTTCTGCCAGTAATTACTGCACAGGGAATACCGCATTGTTGTAATAGCTTAATTCCCAACCCATCTTGAATATCAAAAGCTTTGGCTATTTCTTGGCCATCGGCTCCTAAATAAATTTGCCCATTCGTAAGCACGCCATCCACATCTAATACGAGTAGTTTGATGTGCGTCGCCCGCTCCCAAGCTTGGGGAAAGCGACTCAATGCATTGCTAACCGGCGTATTAAAAGCGTTAGACATAAATAGAAAAAAATTCAATTACCCTGATCACGGCGGCTTAAATTACCTTTGCAGCAAATAAATCATGCAAATTAAGCGCACCCAATAAACTGCCATCTGGGGCAGTCACCACCAAATGATTAATGCGAAATTTTTCCATCATCTCAATGGCCTCTTCTGCTAAAAGCTCAGGGGGGATGGTATGGGGTTGATTAGTAATCGCGGCTTGCAAAGAAATACCGCTTAAGTCGATTGACTTTTCAAGTAAACGACGCACATCACCATCGGTAAAAATACCAACAATTTTTTGTTGGTGATTCAAGACAATAACCATACCCATTTGTTTAGCGCTCATCTCGAGTAAGGCTTCTGGCAGAGTGGCATCAATGTTAATTTGGGGAGTTTGATTCAGGGGTCGCATGACTTCGCTAACATAGCTAAATTGTTTTCTGCCTAAGCGCCCACCAGGATGGGAGCGAATAAATTCTTCCGCTTGAAAACCCTTAATATCAAGTAAAGCTACAGCTAGGGCGTCCCCCATTGCTAAAGCTGCCGTTGTACTGCTGGTAGGCGCTAAATTGAGAGGGCAGGCTTCTTTTGCTACGCTCGTATCTAAATGTGCATCAGCCAACTGTGCTAATGAGGAATTCGGGGCGCCGGTGAGGGCAATGAGTTTTGCCCCAGTGCGTTTAATGATGGGCAGAATCGTAAGCAATTCATTCGTTTCGCCGGAATTAGATAGCGCTACAAAAACATCATCGCGGGTCACCATTCCTAAATCGCCATGGCTAGCTTCAGCAGGGTGCACAAAAAAAGCGGGTGAACCGGTAGAGGCAAAGGTAGCTGCAATTTTACGGGCAATATGACCCGATTTCCCAATACCCGAGACCACAATGCGTCCCTTACAGTCGTGTAGCAATTCAACTGCTCGAATGAGGGTTTCAGCATTTGCGCCTTCTAGGCGGTCGCGCATGGCCTGCAAGGCTTCGGCTTCGATGGTGAGGGTATCACGGGCCAGCATTAGGGTTCGGTCACGGGTCTTCGCTATCATGGGATCAGTATATGCCGTCAGTCCTTCAATTAACGCTCATTTTGTTAGGCTCTGGAGTAGCCGGGGTCCTTATTTTCCGCTATTTTGGTTTACCACCAATTTTGGGCTATTTATCCATTGGTATTTTAATTGGTCCCAATGCCTTGGCAGTGGCCAATGATTCGGCAACGGTAAAGTATTTAGCCGAGTTTGGCGTGGTTTTTTTGATGTTTTCCATTGGACTGGAATTTAATTTACATAAATTAAAGGCCATGCGGACGATCGTTTTTGGCTTGGGTGGCAGTCAAGTCATTATGACGATGCTCTTGGCCGTGCCGGCGAGCTTCTTAATCAGTTCGTTTTATCCCTTATCTTGGCATGCCTCAATTGCGCTTGGTGGCGCATTAGCGATGTCTTCGACCGCTATTGTGACTAAATTACTAGCCGACCGTGCAGAGTTAGAAATGGAGCATGGCCGCAATGTGATTGGCATTTTATTGTTTCAAGATTTGGCAGTGGTTTTTCTCTTAATTTTATTACCATCGCTGGGTAAAAACCCCCATGACTTATTCGAAGCATTATCGCTAACCGCAATCAAGCTAACAATAGCGTTAGTGTTGATCTTTTTTATTGGCCAAACTCTAATGAGTCGCTGGTTTAAATTAGTGGCGCGTTTACGTTCGCAAGAACTGTTTATGCTCAATTTACTTTTAATTGTTTTGGGAATGTCAGCGTTAACAGCCTATTTTGGTTTGTCATTAGCCTTAGGCGCTTTTTTAGCGGGAATGTTAATTTCAGAAACACCCTATCGTCACCAAGTTGAAGATGATATTAAGCCATTTCGCGATGTTCTTTTAGGCCTATTTTTTATTTCTATTGGGATGTTATTAGATTTGCAAGTGCTGGTTGCTCAGTGGCATCTGGTATTGCTTTTATTGATAGCCCCCTTAGCTTTGAAGTTTATAGTGATTACTGTTTTAGCGCGCCTGTATGGTTCCAGCCCTGGGGTTGCCATCCGCACGGGTTTATGTTTGGCGCAGGCGGGAGAATTTGGCTTTGTGTTACTAACTCAAATTGACGGCTTAGATTTAATTGACCCGCTACTGAGTCAAGCGGTGCTGGCGGCGATGCTGTTGTCAATGCTAGGGGCGCCTTTTTTAATTCAATTTAGTGAGCGGCTTGCAATGCGCTTTGCGAGTACAGAGTGGCTTTTGCAGTCGCTTGCCATCACGCGTGTAGCTGCACAAAGTATGCGCAATGATCAACATGTGCTTATTTGTGGTTTTGGGCGCTCGGGCCAAAGTTTGGCACGTTTATTGGATCAGGAAAAAATTCCTTATCTGGCCTTAGATCTCGATCCCGATCGTATTGCCGAAGCTGTATCAGCTGGAGATCGAGTGGTCTATGGAGATGCGAGCCGTGAAAACTATTTAGTTGCAGCAGGTTTAGTAAGGGCAAAGGCTGTGGTAATTACCTTCGCCGATACGATAGCGAGTTTAAAGGTACTGCATCAGGTTGAAAAACTGCGGCCTGGAATGACAGTCTTAGTTCGCACTACCGACGATGCGGATTTGGGAAAATTACAAGCCGCAGGAGCCACTGAAGTAATCCCCGAGTTAATCGAGGGCAGCCTCATGTTAGCTTCACATGTCTTACTCATTATGGGGGTGCCAATGCGCAAGGTGGTTAGAACAATTACGGCAGCTCGTGAAGCGCGTTATAGCTTATTGCGGGGATATTTTCGGGGTTCTACCGACGAGGATTTTAGTGAAAACGAAGCTTGGCGCTTACATACCGTCACGCTGATGCCCGGCGCACTGAGTATAGGCAAGACTTTGGCAGAGCTACATTTTGAGTTAGATGGCATTACAGTGCAAGCAGTCAGACGGAAGCTGATGGGCGCTGATTACACCAAGCTAGACCTCAAGCCTGACTTACACTTACAAGCGAACGATATTTTAGTTTTATCGGGTAATTCTGAAGCGCTTGAAATAGCCGAAGCTAAGCTTATTTAGACTACTTAATGGCTTCGGCAAAGGTCTCAACTGCCGCTTTAGATTTATTCTTGTTAAGCGGCGCAGTCTTACGCGGTGTTTTGGGTTCTTGGCCTTTTTTTAATAAAGGCGCTAAATATTGACCTGTAAAGCTGGCCGCGTTTTGGGCTACCTCTTCAGGTGTGCCCGACGCAATAATTTGTCCACCGCCTGCCCCGCCTTTAGGACCTAAATCAATAATCCAATCAGCGGTTTTAATCACATCTAAATTGTGTTCTATTACCACGATGGTATTTCCCTGTTTTTTTAGCGTATGAATGACCGTCAGTAATAGTTGGATGTCATGAAAATGAAGTCCCGTAGTGGGCTCATCTAAAATATAAAGTGTTCTGCCCGTATCCCGCTTGGAAAGCTCAAGTGACAATTTGACGCGTTGTGCTTCTCCGCCCGATAAAGTGGTAGCACTTTGACCTAGCTTTACATAACCTAAACCAACATCGAGCAAGGTTTTTAATTTACGCTTAACTACAGGAACAGCGGCAAAAAATTCATGGGCTTGTTCAATTGTCATTGACAGTACCTCATGAATATTTTTGCCTTTATAGCGAATATCTAGGGTCTCGCGGTTATAACGCTTACCATGACAAACGTCGCAGGGCACATAGACATCGGGTAAAAAATGCATTTCTACTTTTAAAACGCCATCACCCTCGCAAGTTTCGCAGCGTCCACCTTTCACATTAAAAGAAAAGCGACCTGCTTCATAGCCGCGCTCACGGGCCGCAGGCACCCCAGCAAACAACTCTCGAATGGGGGTGAAAAGACCAGTATAGGTAGCAGGGTTAGAACGCGGAGTTCGCCCAATGGGCGATTGATCAACGCTAATAACTTTATCAAAATGATCTAGCCCTTCAATGCCATCATGGGCTGCAGGCTCTGCACTTGAGCCATATAAATGCTGCGCAACTGCGAAGTGCAAGGTATCGTTAATCAGGGTTGATTTACCAGAGCCCGATACTCCGGTAACACAAGTCATCAAACCTATTGGAATAGAAGCATTAACCGCTTGTAGGTTGTTACCGCGAGCACCTAAAATGGTGAGAAAGCGCTCGCCTACTGGAATGCGTTTATCTGGTACCTCGATGCGTTCACGCCCGGCTAAATAATCGCCAGTTAGCGAAGCGGGATTATTTTCAACATCAGTTGGGGTACCAATTGCCACGACTTGCCCGCCATGCACCCCAGCGCCTGGACCAATATCAATAACATAGTCAGCTGAGCGAATCATATCTTCATCATGCTCAACCACTAAAACACTATTACCTAAATCACGCAAATGCTTCAAGGTGGTAATTAAACGATCGTTATCACGTTGATGCAAACCAATGGAAGGTTCATCTAGTACATACATTACCCCAGTCAAGCCAGAACCAATTTGTGAAGCCAAACGAATTCGCTGAGCCTCTCCGCCAGACAGCGTATCAGCGCTGCGCTCAAGCGAAAGGTAGTCGAGTCCTACATCATTTAAGAAGCGTAAGCGGGAGCCAATTTCTTTAACAATTTTGTCAGCAATTTCTTTTTTAGCGCCTTTGAGTGCTAGGTTTTCAAAATAGTCTTTAGCTTCGCGAAGTGGCAGGGCACTAATTTCATAAATTGCGCGCGCTTGTTGCCCATCACCCACTTTCACAAAGCGTGCTTCACGACGTAAGCGAGTGCCATTGCAATCGGGACAAGAGCATATATTTTGATAGCGCGCAAGCTCTTCACGCACGGTCATTGAATCGGTTTCGCGATAGCGTCTTTCAAAGTTTGCCACAATTCCCTCAAAGGCATGTTCGCGCACACTTAACTTGCCGCGTTCATTTAAATATTCAAAGGGAATTTGAATTTCTCCGGAACCAAATAAAATCAGCTCTTGGGCTTTTTTAGGCAAATTTTCAAACGGTTTTTCAAGATCAAAGTTTGCATGCTTAGCGAGGGCTTGTAACAGTTTGAAATAAAATTGATTCCGACGGTCCCACCCTTTAATTGCACCCGATGCCAGCGATAAATCAGGATGTGCCACAATTCTTTTAGGATCAAAAAAGGAAATATGGCCGAGGCCGTCACAGGTAGGGCATGCCCCCATAGGATTATTAAAGGAGAATAAACGCGGCTCCAATTCTTGTAACGAGTAGGCGCAAATCGGGCAGGCAAATTTACTGGAAAAAATAGTTGTTTCACCCGTATCCATATTCACGACCATCGCTTTACCCTCAGCTAAGCGCAAGGCCGTTTCAAAAGATTCCGCTAGACGTTGCTGAATATCAGGGCGAACTTTAATTCGATCAACGACAACTTCAATTGAATGTTTGTCATGCTTTTTTAACTTAGGCAGTAGATCAACTTCAAAAATTTCCGCTTTGGCCGTATTGGTCGTGCCACCACCAGAGCGAACCCGAAAACGTACAAAACCTTGGGCCTGTAAGTCTTGAAACAGATCAACAAATTCACCTTTACGTTCGCTCACGACGGGCGCTAAGATCATTAACTTGGTATCTTCCGGCATGGCTAAAACGGTATCAACCATTTGCGAAACACTTTGGGCGGCAAGCGCTAAATTGTGATCAGGACAATGGGGCGTGCCAGCACGGGCAAACAAGAGGCGGAGGTAATCATGAATTTCAGTTACGGTACCCACGGTAGAGCGGGGGTTATGGCTAGTGGCTTTTTGCTCAATTGAAATTGCTGGCGATAAGCCCTCAATGACATCAACGTCTGGTTTTTCCATTAACTGTAAAAATTGCCGCGCATAGGCCGATAGCGACTCGACATAGCGGCGCTGACCTTCGGCATAAAGCGTATCAAATGCCAGTGAGCTTTTGCCCGAGCCAGACAAGCCAGTAAGGACTACCAGTTTTTCTCGGGGTATATCCAGGTTGATATTTTTGAGGTTGTGCGTGCGTGCGCCGCGGATCTTGATTTCAGTATTCATGTTTTTTTAGCGTAACTTGTTAATATAGCTCTTTCTCATGAATCCTTCAGAACTTCGCTCCACTCTCGCTTTAGCAGGCATTTTTGGCCTGCGGATGCTGGGCCTATTCCTTATCTTGCCGGTCTTTAGCCTGCATGCCCGCGATTTACCGGGGGGCGAGCATGCCTTTTGGGTCGGCCTATCTTTAGGCATGTTTAATATTGTTCAGGCGTTTTTTCACATTCCCTTAGGCGCCTTATCCGACCGCATTGGACGCAAGCCGGTAGTCGTTTGGGGATTAGCCTTATTTGTGGTTGGGGCCATCATCGCTTCAAGTCACGATGATTTGCTCTGGATTGGTATTGGCCGCGGCATTATGGGCGCTGGAGCCATTTCGGCTGCTATTTCTGCTTGGGTGGCAGACCTCACCCGCGAGCAAGTAAGAACCGTGGCAATGGCGATAGTGGGTGGCAGTATCGCCTTGTCGTTTGCGCTATCACTGGTCATTGCTGCGCCAATTTATCGACTCATCAATTTAAATGGCATGTTTATGCTCTTAGCAGTAATGGGTTTTATCGCTATATTGGTGGCCCTCTTCGTCGTGCCAAGCACCCCTGTCAAGCCACCTTCACAGCCAGTTCCCTTAATAAAAATATTTCTCCGACCTGAATTAGCGCGGCTTAATATCGGTGTCTTTATTCTCAATGCAACACAAGTGGCCATGTTTTTTGTAGTTCCACGCCTTTTAGTGCAGGCAGGCTTTCCACTAGCAAATCACTGGTTGGTGTATTTGCCAGTGGTGCTCATTTCATTTATCTTAATCGCACCTTTATTAATTTACGGAGAAAAGAAACAGTGTTTACGCCTTTCAGTTTTACTCAGTATTGGGTTTTTGCTGGTATCCCAATTTATCTTTATTGAGGCCGCCACCGTTTTAATGATTGCCATTGCCTTGCTCACCTATTTTGTGGGTTTTAATTTACTGGAAGCATTGCAGCCCGCCTTAGTGTCTAGGTGGGCCAAAGAATCGAAAGGCGCTGCTTTAGGAATTTATAACACCACGCAGTCGATTGGTTTATTTGCTGGTGCAGCTATTGGCGGATGGATTACGGAACACCATGGTGAGCACGCAGTTTTTATTTTGGGTGGGGCCCTCTTAATCGGCTGGCTTATAATTGCATGGCCGATGCAAGAGCCGCCTGCGAAACCTAAAAAATCGCCTCTAGGCTCGGTTCCATCCAGTTCTTAAGCAGACATTTGCTGGTTTTACTATTAGCACAGCGGTATTTTATTGATGTTCAGTGAGCTGTAATTTTATAAATTCATTTTCTTCGGGAGACAACATGGCTTCGGTAAATAAGGTCATCATCGTAGGTAACGTTGGGCGCGATCCAGAAACACGTTACTTGCCCAGTGGCGACGCAGTAACCAATATTTCAGTAGCAACTTCAGATCGTTACAAAGATAAACAAACTGGCGAAATGAAAGAAACTACCGAATGGCATCGGGTGGCTTTTTTCGGTAAGTTAGCCGAGATTGCGGGCCAGTATTTAAAAAAAGGTTCGCAAGTATATGTTGAGGGTAGTTTACGCACGCGTAAATGGACCGATCAAAGTGGTCAAGAAAAATACTCCACAGAAATTCGAGCTGAAACCATGCAAATGTTAGGCTCTAAAATGTCTGGTGCGAGTAGCGAAGGAAGTGATAACGCGCCTCGTACTAAACCGAGTGATGCTGGCGCTAACCCAGCAGCCTCGGCAGGGGCACTTGGTGCAATGGACGACGATATTCCGTTTTAAGAATGAGCCCTACTGCCTGGCATGCCGAACATTGGCTGGCCAGGCAGCATTGTAATCAGCACGAAATGGGTTAATGTCTAAACCACCGCGGCGGGTATAGCGCGCAAAAACTGCTAATTTTTCTGGCGCGCAGCGCTCTTTAATGGCACAAAAAATAGTCTCTACGCAGTCCTCATGAAACTCCCCTAGCTGGCGAAAGCCAATGAGGTAGCGCAATAAACCTGCTTCGTTTATAGGCCTGCCAAAATACCGGATTTGAATGCTAGCCCAGTCTGGTTGTCCGGTTACTGGGCAGTTCGATTTCAGTAGATGAGAAACTAGGCATTGTTCAATTGGTGCCGCAGTAATATCGGCACTGAGTAGCGCTGCATCAGCAGCAAGCGAATGGTCAACATCAAGATCAAGTCGATCCAGTAAATCGCCGGTTAATTCATGAATACCATGAGTAGCAGCTTCTTCAGGCTTAATAATACGAACTTGTACTGGCGCTTCTGTAACTAGTGATAAATCAGTTTGAAGTTGCAGGCCCAGCTCTTCTGCCGAATTAAAGCGCTCATTATTTAAGCTATTTAAGTAAAGCTTAAATGATTTAGATTCAACCATCTTGGGTGAATCTGCAGGAAAAATAAATTCCGCTAAAGCAACTTGTGGTTTGCCTTTAGCATTAAGCCAGCTTAATTCATAGGCATTCCAAATATCAACGCCAAAAAAAGGCAGCGTTTTCTGAGTGGGCTGCAACAATTTAGCCCGTTGTGTTGCGCGGTCAATTGGAAACAGTAAGCCAGGATCATAGTGAGTGGGGTAAGCTGTTTGCTGCCCAAGTTGAGGTCTTAAATTAATTAAAGCCATAAAAATAAAAAGAATAAATAGTAAGAAGGTTAACTTGAGCGCAGAACCATTTCATTGGTCTTTTTGGGAATAAAAAAGAGCCACCAAATGCTGAATAAAACCGAAATAACACCCCAGAGAATATAAAGCGTTTGATGATAATGAATGTTAGGAAAGCCAACAATCCATTGTCTGAATAGCGGACTAAATTCAGGAGTGTACCAACACAAAAATTGTAAAGCAGCATTATTTTCTAAACAGCTTGCTAGGTCGCGCACACTAAATAGAAAACCTTGGATACAAACCCAAAAACTCCACAATATCGTTGACAGCAGAACTAGGCGAGTTTTGAAAGAGAGCTCAGCTAAACAAACTCCATAAGCTAAAAGTAAAGAGGCGGGGATACAGGCGAGTAAAAAAAACCGAGGTCCCCAAAAAAAACCACCATACCAAGACCACCAGTTAGCGTAAATTAATATCATGCCAAAAACAAAAACTAATAGTGCATCGATGAGTAAAAATAATTTTTGGTCGGCGCTGGTGTGCGGTTTTATAAAAAACCTAAGAAAAATTGCTGGGATAAAAAATAGCAAGCCCTTGCCAAAAGAAAATAGAATTGAGATAAATCCTAAAACAAAGGGGTAACTAAAACCTGCTTTTCCAGAATACGGCAATATCGTGACAGTGCCTTGATCTGCCACGAGATAGGGTGAAGCAAAGATGGCGCCAAACTTGACATAGTTTTCAAAGATGATTGCGCTAGCTGGCATTAGGATGATGAAGAGATAAAGGGGTTTGCGTAACTTTAGGGCTAAAAAAATGAGCGATAAAACAAGTGCAGGCAAGGTTGCTGGTGTTTGCACTACGCCAATACTCAATAAAACTACTGCTAAAAAAAGCCGCTCTTTTAAGAGCGCAATGATTCCTAATGTAATTGCGCTAGCAGTCAGTGTCTCACCATAGTAAGTCATGATGTGATTGGGGAACATGGAGGTAGCAAGCATAAAAATAGCGACAAAAAATTGCATTGTGCGAGTTGGCATTGCGCGCACGAGAAATAATAAAAGCAGGCAAAAAATAAGCGGATTGAACCAGGCGGTAGTAAGCTTCGCTTTTTCAAAAAAAGCGCCTACCCAATAGAGCGGGAAGGAGATGATGGCATGAATAGTAGAGAACTTACTCGTTGGAGATTGCCCGTTAATCAATGCCAGTAAATCATTAAATCGATCTACGCCATCTCCATCAATAGCTGGGTGCAGGCATTTATAAAGAAGAAATAAGCCCAAAAAAATCCACAGGGCCATTAATTTATTGCTGTCAAATCGAATGTGCCAGCGCGCCATTGCTTGTCGTTTTCTAGTTTTGGCGATTCGCAATACCCGAAACTACGTGCCCAGTCGGCGCTACTGTAGCTGCGGCTTGGCAGTGGCCCGTTTGGTCATCAAAAAAGAAATCAGGCTCGAATTCGCGCAAGAAATCACTTTTTGATAAGCCACCCAAAAACATGGCTTCATCAACTTCTATGCCCCAATCCATCAAAGTTCGAATTGCTCGTTCGTGAGCTGGTGCAGACCGAGCAGTAACCAGGGCGGTACGAATCCGCATGCCCTTTTCACCCGATTGGTTTTGTAAGCGGTGGAGCGCCTCTAGCAAAGGTTTAAAAGGGCCCGGTGGTAAAGGCACAGACACTTTTTTACTCTCATGATCAACAAAAGCCTCTAAGCCCTTATTTTGAAATATCTGTTCGGCTTCATCAGAAAATAAAACAGCATCGCCGTCAAAGGCAATACGAATTTCATCGGGATGTGATTCAGCGCTGGTATTGGATTCCGGATAGACTCGAGCTGCTGGAAAGCCCGCATCAATTGTGGCCCGCACATCTTCTTCATTAGCGGATAAAAATAAATTGGCATGCAGTGAGCGTAAGTAATGATAAGGCGGGCGCCCGCGGGTAAAAACCCCCCGCTCTAAATGTAAGCCATGGTGGACTGCTGAACGGAATACCCGTAAACCACTGACGGGATCATTACGCGAGAGGATAACGACTTCTACTCGCTGTTCCTCACCTGAATTAAAGGCCAATAATTTTTTTACAAGGGGGAAGGCGACACCGGTGCGCGCAGGAATTGACAGCCTCTCCAGTTGCAGTTTCATGTACGCACTGTCATCGCTTGACTCAAACAGATTATTCTCCTCCTCAAAATCAAACAAGGCGCGCGATGAAATGGCCACGACTAATTTTCCGGAGAGACTGTAGGCCATCTTATTTTAAAAAGAGTTGATAGGCTGGATTTTTACTTTCGTTCCAATGGGGATATCCCAAAGTGATGAGAAAGTCTTGGAATGCTTTTTGATCTGTTTTTGGTACTTGAATACCGACCAAAATCCGGCCATAGTCGGCCCCATGGTTACGGTAGTGAAACAAACTAATATTCCAATTGGGTGCCATGCTGGTTAAAAACCGCATCAGCGCCCCCGGTCTTTCGGGAAACTCAAAGCGATAGAGGAGTTCATCTTTAGCTAAGGGTGAGTGGCCCCCGACCATATGACGTAAGTGTGATTTTGCTAATTCATCATGGGTCAGATCAATGGTAGAAAAGCCCGCCTGATTAAAGTGTTTGGCAATCGCCGTACTATCTTGCGCCTTTAAAGTAGAAATACCAACAAATATATGCGCCTCACGTTGATCAGCAATGCGGTAATTAAATTCGGTTACATTACGCTTACCTAAAAGTTCACAAAAACGCTTAAACGAGCCGCGTTCTTCAGGGATGGTGACAGCAAAAACAGCTTCACGAAATTCTCCAACATCGGCGCGTTCAGCAACAAAGCGCAAGCGACTAAAATTCATATTTGCGCCACAAGCAATTGCCACAAACGTTTTCTTTTTAATTTTCTTGTGGATGACATATTTTTTTAATCCTGCAATCGCTAAGGCGCCTGCAGGCTCAAGAATGCTGCGGGTATCACTAAATACATCATTAATGGCGGCGCAAATTTCATCGGTATCCACAGTCACAATTTCATCCACTACTCGTTGGCAAATCCGAAATGTTTCTTTACCCACCAGTTTTACGGCTGTGCCGTCCGAAAATAAACCAACCTCTTTTAGTTCCACGCGTTTGCCTGCTTTGAGAGAGCGTCTCATCGCATCTGAATCTAGCGCCTGGACGCCGATAATTTTGGTCTTAGGACTCACGGCTTTGGCGTATTCCCCAATACCTGAAATTAAACCCCCGCCGCCAATGGCAACAAATATGGCATCAATTGGGCTTTGGCATTGTTGAAAAATTTCTTGGGCAATCGTTCCTTGGCCTGCAATTACATCAGGATCATCAAAAGGATGCACAAAAGTAAGCCCACGTTTTTTTTCTAGTAACTGGGCATGGGCGTAAGCATCGCTATACGAGTCGCCGCATAAAATCAACTCAACCCAAGATTTGCCATGGGCTTTAACTGCATCAATCTTAACGTTTGGCGTGGTGATGGGCATCACAATCACGGCTTTGCATTTCATTTTGGCGGCAGCTAAAGCAACTCCTTGGGCATGATTACCAGCCGAAGCAGCAATGACGCCCCGTTTTAGTGCAGCAGGGGGTAAATGGGCCATTTTGTTGTAGGCCCCGCGTAATTTAAAGGAAAAAACGCTTTGATTATCTTCACGTTTCAGCAAAACTCGATTTCCGAGGCGTTCCGATAGCTGGGGTGCGAAATCGAGCTCAGTTTCACGAGCGACATCGTAGACCTTGGCGGCGAGAATTTTTTTTAGGTAGTTGGTTGCCATCTAATGAGCGTACCACGGATGGGTCTTAAGCCCTTATTTTGGAAGGGGTTACTGCTTTTCACTAAATACTGTCAGGATCGGCTCTGGCTCAATTAAAATAACTATTTATTCAAGTTTGTCCCATGAATGCTCCCCTCGGACTTAATCAGATACTCGCTGCTGAAACTGATTTACCCCGTTTGCGCGAAATACCCTACAACTACACCTCATTTTCTGATCGTGAGGTCGTCATTCGTCTATTGGGTGAGCAAGCTTGGCAGGCCTTAACAGAATTACGCGCTAGTCGACGCACAGGGCGCTCGGCCCGAATGTTGTTTGAGGTTTTGGGCGATATTTGGGTTGTACAACGCAATCCTTTTTTGCAAGACGATTTATTAGATAACGCTAAACGGCGCCAACTATTAGTGGATGCCTTGTGGCATCGCTTAAAGGAAGTAGAAAAACGCGTGACTGCCGATTCGGCCGAACAAGTTAGTATTTTGTTAAATGCCGCGCGGGGTGCAGTTGAGCGCTTTGAAGCTGAATTTATTACGGTTGCCGAACTGCGCAAGAAAGCGCAAAAAATATTTAGTCGGTTTACGGCTAATGACAATATTACGTTTGATGGTATCTCGCGGGTCGCGCACGTAACCGATGCTACCGATTGGCGGGTGGAATATCCCTTTGTAGTGTTGAAGCCCGATTCCGAAGCCGAAATACCTAATTTAGTCAAAGCCTGCATTGAATTAGGCCTCACCATTATTCCCCGTGGGGGCGGTACCGGCTATACCGGCGGAGCAATTCCGTTGTACGCCATGTCGGCAGTTATCAACACTGAAAAGTTAGAGCAGATTGGCTTAGTTAATTCAGTAAGCTTGCCTGGGCTCAGTACCTCAACCCCAACCATCTTTACTGGCGCCGGAGTAATTACCCGACGAGTAGCTGATGCAGCCGAGCAGGCTGGCTTGGTATTTGCAGTTGATCCAACTTCCGCTGACGCTAGTTGCATTGGCGGTAATATTGCCATGAATGCTGGAGGTAAAAAGGCCGTACTCTGGGGTACGGCATTAGATAATTTAGCCAGCTGGCGTATGGTAGATCCACAAGGCAATTGGCTTGAAGTGAGACGCCTTGACCATAATCTGGGCAAAATTCATGAGGTTGAGTTAGCTCGGTTTGAGTTGACCTGGTCAGATGGGTCGGATGCCCCAGGCAAAAAAATTCTGCGCAGTGAGTTGCTTGAGGTTGCCGGAAAACGGTTTCGCAAGACGGGTCTTGGCAAAGATGTAACCGATAAATTTTTAGCAGGCTTACCAGGTATTCAGAAAGAGGGTTGTGATGGTTTAATTACTAGTGCTACCTGGATACTTCATCAAATGCCGCAATTTATGCGCACAGTTTGCTTAGAATTTTTTGGGCCTGCCCGTGAAGCTATTCCCAGTATCGTCGAAATTAAAGCTTACATTGATCAGTTAAGTAGCCAAGGGGGCCCCATTTTGGCTGGCTTAGAACACCTCGATGATCGGTACTTAAAAGCAGTTGGCTACGCTACCAAATCTAAGCGCCATGGCTTACCCAAGATGGTTTTAATCGGTGATATTGCGGGTAATGATGAAGCTGCAGTGGCCGCTGCCACTAGCGAAGTCGTACGCATGGCTAATTTACGGGTGGGCGAAGGATTTGTCGCCGTTAGTCCCGAGGCACGAAAGAAGTTTTGGCTTGATCGCGCCCGTACTGCAGCGATTGCTCGTCATACCAATGCGTTTAAGATTAATGAGGATGTGGTAATTCCCCTGCCACGCATGGGCGAGTACACCGATGGTATTGAGCGTCTTAATATCGAACTTTCGCTTAAGAATAAACTGCAATTACTCGATGCTTTAGAGCACTATATAAAAAAAGAAAATTTGCCCTTAGGTAAAGAAGAAGATGAATTTGCAATACCTAGCGCAGAATTATTTGGTGATCGTCTTGAGCAAGCCAGCGATTTAATTGCCAACGTGCGGGCTCGATGGGCTTTGTGGTTGAGTGAGATCGAAAAATATTTTCCGCAATTACAAACCTATCAACTCCGTGCCTCATGGAAAACTGAAGTCAAGGCCGAACTAGAGACTATTTTTAGCGGGCTGGCATTTGAACCAATTAGACAAGAAATTATCGCTATTCATCAACGTATTTTGCGTAAACGCGTTTTTATTGCTTTACACATGCATGCGGGTGATGGCAATGTGCACACGAATATTCCAGTGAACTCCGATGATTATGAGATGTTGCAAGATGGCCATCTTGCTGTCGCTCGGATTATGGCTTTAGCCCGATCATTAGATGGGGTCATCTCTGGAGAGCACGGTATTGGTATTACTAAGCTTGAATATCTCACCGATCTAGAGCTGCAGGATTTTCGCGCCTACAAAAATACAGTCGATCCCAATGGGCATTTCAACAAAGGAAAATTAATGCCCCATGCCGATTTATCTCAGGCCTATACACCTAGTTTTGGATTGATGGGACATGAATCGATCATCATGCAGCAAAGTGATATTGGTGCCATTGCTGACAGTATTAAAGATTGCTTACGTTGTGGAAAATGTAAGCCCGTGTGTGCCACGCACGTACCGCGCGCAAATTTGTTTTATAGTCCCCGCGATAAAATTTTAGCAACCTCATTATTAATTGAAGCTTTTTTATATGAGGAGCAAACACGCCGTGGTATTTCTATTCGCCATTGGGATATGTTTGACGATGTTGCCGCTCATTGCACGGTCTGTCATAAGTGCTTAACGCCTTGTCCGGTGAAAATTGATTTTGGTAATGTGACCATGAATATGCGGAACTTACTGCGTAAAATGGGGCAACAACGTTTTAATGCAGGCACTACTGCCTCGATGTTTTTTCTCAATGCTACTGATCCCGAGACTATTCGCTTAGCCCGCAAGAGCATGATCGAGTGGGGCTATCGCCTGCAACGCATGGGTAATACCCTGCTCAGCAAATGGGCCCGTAAGCAAACGCTACATCCACCTGCAACACTAGGTAAGCCGGCTATTAAAGAGCAAATTATTTTCTTTGTTAATAAAAAAATGCCGGGCAATTTGCCCAAGAAAACAGCGCGCGCTTTGCTCGATATTGAAGATGCGAATTACGTGCCGATTATTCGTGACCCCGTAACGACTACAGCCGATACTGAGGCGGTATTTTATTTTCCGGGTTGCGGTTCAGAACGGCTTTTTTCACAAGTTGGCTTAGCGACCCAAGCCATGTTATGGAATGTTGGCGTGCAAACCGTTTTGCCCCCAGGCTATTTGTGTTGTGGCTACCCACAAAGAGGAACTGGCGACTTTGCGCGCGCTGACCAAATGATTACCGATAATCGCGTTTTATTTCATCGGGTGGCTAACACCTTAAATTATTTAGACATCAAAACAGTAGTTGTTTCCTGTGGCACTTGTTATGACCAATTGGCGGGTTATCAATTCGACTCAATCTTTCCAGGCTGTCGCATTATTGATATTCATGAATATTTATTAGAAAAAGGCGTGCATTTAACGGGGGTCACTGGCGTTCAGTATATGTATCACGATCCCTGCCATTCGCCGATGAAGCTCCAAGACCCATTAAAGACTGTAAATGAATTAATTCAAACTGAAAGTGGCGAGTTAATTCAGAAAAATGAGCGTTGTTGCGGTGAATCGGGCACCTTGGCCATTACTCGTCCTGATATTGCTACGCAAGTGCGGTTTCGCAAACAAATCGAGATGGAAAAGGGCGCCAAGGCCCTGCAGGAGAATTTCACAGGCACAGTCAAGGTTTTAACCAGTTGCCCCTCTTGCCTGCAGGGGTTATCACGCTTTGATGCAGACAGTGACACCAAAGCAGATTACATTGTGGTAGAGATGGCTGAACGTTTACTAGGGCACAATTGGATGCAAGACTATGTGACAAAAGCTAATCTGGGCGGTATTGAAAGGGTATTGGTTTAATGATTCCAACAAATGTGGTGTTGCATCAACAATCGAAGGTCTTAGAACTCGCCTATGAAGGCGGCAAGACCTTTCGTCTGCCGTTTGAGTTTTTGCGGGTTTTATCACCCTCTGCCGAAGTGAGAGGGCACGGCCCTGGCCAAGAAACACTACAAACAGGCAAGCGGGCGATACTAATTAGTAAGATTGAGCCGGTCGGCCATTACGCCCTCAAGTTTACTTTTTCCGATGGTCACGATTCTGGTTTATATGCTTGGGATTTCCTCTTTCATTTGGCCGAGAATCAAGAAGCCTTATGGGCAGAACATTTGCAAAAATTGGCTGATGCTGGCATTGACCGAGATACCCCAATGGGTCAAAAAGGCCATAGCTGTAGCCACTAATTTCTAAGCACTAATAACCTTATTAATAACGATGTTTACTTCTTAACTACCAAGTCATGACAAAAACCCACTTTGGTTTTGAAGACGTTGAGGAGGCTGAAAAAGCGACGAAGGTTGCTCAAGTGTTTCATTCGGTGGCGAATAAATATGACCTAATGAATGACTTCATGTCATTTGGATTACATCGGGTGTGGAAAAAATGGGCTATTACTTGTGCGCAGGTGAAGCCTGGACAAGTTGTTTTAGATATTGCTGGGGGCACCGGCGATTTGGCTGCCGCCTTTGCCCGTGCGGCTCAGTGGGGAAATAATCCCTCTGCCGAAGTTTGGCTTAGCGATATCAACGCCTCGATGCTGGGTACAGGACGCGATCGATTGCTAGATCAAGGATTAATGCTGCCCTGTGTGCAATTTGATGCTGAAGCCATTCCTTTTCCCAGCAACCATTTTGACGTCTTAAGCGTCGCCTTTGGCCTACGTAATATGACCCATAAAGAAGTGGCCTTAAGTGAAATGCTCAGGGTGATTAAGCCAGGGGGCAAGGTGCTAGTGCTGGAATTTTCACAACCTGATCGTTTCCTGCAACCGTTGTATGATGTTTATTCTTTTAAGGTCTTACCTTGGCTGGGCGAGAAAATTGCCAAAGATGCCGCTAGTTATCGTTATTTAGCTGAATCCATTCGCATGCATCCTGATGCAAAGACGTTAAAAGCCATGATGTTAGGCTTGGGTTTTGATGAGGTTGATACACACAGGTTGAGCGGGGGTATTGTCGCTTTACATATTGGGGTGAAATATTAGAACCCCTAGTTTATTAAAGGAGAAATTAACATGAAAATGCAAAATCTAAAATTGATTTTTGGCAGTTTGGTTTTACTCTTTGCTTTTATTGGGCAAGTTGATGCAGCCCGTTTAGGCGGGGGCAAAAGTATGGGACGTACCCCAACTGCGCCAATGCAACGCCAAGCTACCCCAGCACCGGTAGCAAAGCCTCCACAAGCCGCACCAGCACCAACCCCAGCAACTGCACCGGCAGCAGCGCCTAGTCGCTTTGGCGGATTTGGTGGAATACTGGGCGGTTTAGCAGCAGGACTTGGTTTAGGTTATTTATTTTCACATTTAGGCATGGGTGACATGGGCTCCGGTATCGCCTCCTTAATTACCGGTGTGTTAATTGCCTTTTTAATTGGTATGGTGGCGCTATTTATTCTGCGTCGCTTTGTACCTGCTTTTTCTAAAAGCAATGTTGCGCCTGTTGATGGCGGTATGCAAAGAGCTAGCTATGGAGCAACTCCTCGTCAGCAAGAGCCTACTTTTGCGCCGGTTGCAAGTGCGCCAGTGGTCGAGGCGCCTCTCGATATGCCCCCTGGTTTCGATGAGCATGGTTTTTTGGAGAATGCCAAACAATACTTTATTAAATTACAAAAAGCCTGGGATGTTGGCGATTTAAATTCTTTACGAGAATTTGCTACACCAGAAATGTATGCAACGCTGCAACAAGATTTACAGGCTCGCTTTGAAGCCTCAAACCAAACCGATGTTGTTACCTTAGAGGCGCGTCTTTTGGGAATAGAAACTACAGCGGGTAGCTATCTATGCAGCGTACAGTTTTCAGGCTTAATTCGCGAACAGGTTGGCGCTCCAGCAAATTCATTTTCCGAAATTTGGAATTTATCGAAGCCAGTAGAAGGGCCTGGAGGTTGGGTTTTGGCGGGAATTCAGCAAGTTATTTAATCATGGAAAAGTGGGCTTTTAGGCCTTCAATTTGGAGCGCAAAAGCACTATCTAAGGCTATTAATCACGTCCTCAGTAAAGAGTCTTGGGCGCGCGCCGAGTTAGCAAGCCATGCTGGTAAGCAAATTCAACTGAGCTTACCAGTGGCGCAGGTGGCCTTCATGATTGACGATGTAGGTTATGTTGAGGCGCTTGATGCAACTGCGGTCTTAGACAATTGCAATTTAATCTTAAGTATTTCCCCTAGCGTGTTAGCAGAGGTACTTGCTACGCAGGGCGAGCTTCGTGAAAAAGCCTTTAAAGCCGTGAAAATAACTGGCGATGCCGACTTAGCGCAACTAATTGGACGCTTAGCGGGTCAATTGCGCTGGGAATATGAAGATGATTTAGCGCGCTTCTTCGGTGATGCGCCCGCTCATTTTCTGGTGAAGCAAGTAAAACGCTTACATGAGGCAGGACAATCTGCAAGGCGTGACTTAATGGGGAACGTAGTTGAGTATCTCAGCGAAGAAAAGCAGGTACTTATTAAGCAAGCAGATTTTGCACTACATAAGTCTGCGGTCAATGAAACCCGCGATGCACTCGAGCGCTTAGAAAAGCGTATTCACCGTTTACAGCAAGGGACTGCGTAAATAGTGAGCCGCATTGTTCGTTTAAGTAAAATATTTTTTACTGCTTGGCGCTTTGGCTTACTACCGCTCTTGCGCGATAGCCTTAAACCAGGGCTTCGCCGTTCTTTGTTAAGTGTTTTATGCTGGTTCTCGCCCAACGCTTTGCCACGCGGCGAACGCATTCGTTTGACTCTCGAAGCACTAGGACCCATTTTTGTTAAATTTGGGCAGGTACTTTCTACGCGCCGTGATCTCTTGCCAGAAGATATTGCCGATGAATTAGCTAAATTACAAGATCAAGTACCGCCATTCTCAAACGCCAAATCGCGTGAAATTATTGAGTTGGCATTAGGGAGTCCAATTGAAGATGTGTTTATTAGTTTTGATGCCACTCCCGTAGCGAGTGCATCAGTAGCACAGGTTCATTTTGGGGTTTTGCGTGGCAATGAACAGCATCCCGAGTGGCGTGATTATTTAGTCGCAGTGAAGGTATTACGCCCTGAAATATTACCGATCATTGAAGGTGACATTGCCTTAATGTACGACCTGGCTAAGCTAGTTGAGCGTAGCTCAGAAGACGGTCGGCGTTTAAAGCCCCGCGAAGTAGTGGCTGAATTTGACACGTATTTACATGATGAGCTTGACCTCATGCGCGAAGCGGCAAATGCAAGTCAGCTACGCCGATATTTTGCTGATTCTGATAAGTTAATGATTCCTGAAATGGTCTGGGATCTCTGTCATACCAACGTCATTGTGATGGAGCGGATGCATGGTATTTCGATTGGCAGAATGGATGAGTTACGTGCTGCGGGTGTCGATTTCAAAAAATTAGCGGTTGATGGTGTCGAAATATTTTTTACTCAGGTCTTTCAGTATGGGTTTTTCCATGCCGATATGCATCCAGGCAATATTCTCATTAGTCTTGAGCCCGATACATTCGGGCGTTACATTTCACTTGATTTTGGAATTGTCGGCACCTTAAGCCAGTTTGATAAAAATTATTTAGCACAAAATTTTTTAGCCTTCTTTAACCGCGACTATCGCCGCGTAGCAGAGCTGCACGTTGAATCGGGGTGGGTGCCAAGCGAAACCCGCATTGAAGATTTAGAGGGTGCGGTGAGAGCAGTGTGTGAACCCTATTTTGATCGACCCCTCAAAGAAATTTCTTTAGGTATTGTGTTGATGCGCTTATTTCAAACATCACGACGCTTTAAAGTTGAAATTCAACCGCAGTTAACCCTTTTACAAAAAACCCTCTTAAATGTTGAGGGTTTGGGTCGCCAACTTGACCCAGACCTTGATTTATGGAAAACCGCAAAACCAATCTTAGAAAAATGGGTTAGTCGGCAGCTGGGTTGGCGTGGGCTCCTCGAGGGTCTCAAGGAAGAGGCGCCAAATTGGGCTAAGCTCCTACCAACCTTGCCGCGCTTAATAGCTGAAAGTCTGGCACAGCGCCCCCAACAAGACCGTAGCTTAGAACTCGAGGTGCTCAAGACCATATTAGATGAGGAGCGTCGCACCCGGCGTTTGCTAGCTGGCGCCTTGCTTTTCTTGGGTGGTTTTCTGGTCGGCGCCTTCCTGATAGCCTTGCAGTTACATTAATCTCCCGTTGCCGCTTCCAAACCGTTAAAATCATGGGTTGGGCATATTAATCAGATGAAAAAATACTTTATAGCTGGAATATTGGTGTGGGTGCCGATTGCGGTTACCGTTTGGGTAATCACATGGGGTCTCGGGCTGTTGGATGGCGTGTTTGGCTCAGTCATGCACGTTATTATTGCGGTTTTTCCGCGTCAATTTACCGCGGATCTCGAATACTTCCGTGCTTTGCCAGGGGTTGGTGTAGCCATCGTCGTGTTGGTTATTATCATCACGGGTCTCATGGCCATTAGTTTCGCAGGCCAATGGTGGGTGCGGTTTTGGGATAAACAGATGACCCGTATTCCCATTGTGCGCTCCATTTATCCTAGTGTTAAGCAAGTTTCATCAACCTTATTTTCAGGTAGCGGACAAGCATTTCGTAAGGCCTTATTAATTCATTATCCACATGCCAATTCCTGGGCAGTAGCATTCCAAATTGGCTCGCCTACCGAAGAGATACAAAATAAACTCGGCGGCGATTATGTCAACGTATTTTTACCTACCACCCCAAACCCAACCTCTGGTTTTTTTATGATCGTCCCCCGTAGTGAAGTCATTGAATTAGATATGAATGTTGAAGAAGCGCTCAAATACATCGTGTCAATGGGAACAGTACCTCCAATTGCTGATAGTGCATTAAGCACTACACAGCTATCAAAGCCCTCTGCTTCATAGGAAATAAGTATGTCGATGCGAAGTCACACCTGCGGCCAAGTTACCGATGCCCTCATCGGCCAAGAAGTCACACTGGCTGGCTGGGTTAATCGCCGCCGCGATCATGGAGGGGTCATTTTTATTGATTTACGGGACCATCAAGGGTTTGTGCAGGTCGTTTGCGACCCCGATAGACCAGAGATGTTTAAGCTGGCTGAGCAAGTACGGAATGAGTTTTGTATTCAAATTATTGGTAAAGTACGAGCACGACCAGCTGGTACCGAAAATCTCGATTTAGCCAGCGGTAAAGTTGAAGTACTTTGTCATCAATTGCATATTTTGAATGCCTCTGTAACTCCACCTTTTTTGCTGGACGATGAAAATCTTTCTGAAACCACCCGTTTAACCCACCGCGTTTTAGATTTACGTCGTCCGCAGATGCAAAAGAATTTACGTTTACGTTACCAAGTTGCAATGGAAACGCGGCGCTATCTTGACGCTGCAGGTTTTATCGACATAGAAACTCCCATGCTGACCAAGAGCACACCTGAAGGCGCACGTGATTATTTAGTGCCGTCACGAGTTCATGATGGGCAATTTTTTGCTTTACCCCAATCTCCGCAACTATTTAAACAATTACTCATGGTAGCGGGTTTTGATCGCTATTATCAAATTACTAAATGTTTTCGGGATGAAGATTTACGCGCTGATCGCCAGCCTGAATTCACCCAGATTGATTGCGAAACTGCGTTTTTAAATGAATTAGAAATTCGCGAATTATTTGAAAAAATGATTCATCATATTTTTAAAACCGTGATGCAAGTCGAGCTGCCCAAGCCTTTTCCCGTCATGCCGTATGCCGAGGGCATGGCTCGTTATGGTTCGGACAAACCTGATTTACGAATTGCGCTGGAGTTTACCGAACTGACCGATGTCATGAAAGATGTCGATTTCAAGGTATTTTCTAGCGCTGCCAACCAAGCAGAGGGCCGCGTTGTCGCTTTATGTGTGCCAGGTGGAGCCCAAATAAGTCGGAGTGAAATTGATGATTACACCCAGTTTGTGACCATTTATGGCGCCAAGGGTTTAGCGTGGATTAAGGTGAACTCACGTGCGGAAGGCCGCAATGGTTTGCAATCGCCGATTGTAAAAAATTTACACGATGCAGCAATTAACGAAATTTTAAGTCGCACTAATGCACAAGACGGCGACATCATTTTCTTTGGCGCTGATAAAGCCAAAATAGTAAATGATGCGATTGGCAATTTGCGTTTACGAATTGGCCATTCTGCTTGGGGTAAAGAGCACGGTTTATTTACTGAAGGATGGAAGCCGCTCTGGATAGTTGACTTCCCTATGTTTGATTATGATGAAGGTGATGCTCGGTGGGTTGCTTGTCATCACCCTTTTACCAGCCCTAAAGATGAGCATCTATCTCTTCTCGATAGTAATCCAGGCCAATGTTTAGCCAAAGCCTACGATATGGTGTTAAATGGCAGTGAAATCGGTGGTGGTTCAGTGCGTATTCACCAAGAGGCAGTCCAAAGCCAAGTTTTTCGGGCCTTAAAAATTGGCCCAGAAGAGGCCCAGTCTAAGTTTGGTTTCTTGCTCGATGCCCTGCAGTATGGTGCGCCACCCCATGGTGGTATTGCCTTCGGCCTCGATCGTATTGTCACAATGATGACTGGTGCTGAGTCGATTCGCGATGTTATTGCTTTCCCTAAAACACAACGCGCTCAATGCTTACTTACTCAGGCTCCTAGCGCGGTTGATGAACGGCAGTTACGTGAATTACATATTCGCTTACGTCAGGTAAGCCCAGCGGGTTAACTTGAAAATACCAATTTCAGTATTGGTAGTTATTTACGATACCAGTGGCGCTGTTTTGCTAATTGAGCGCGCTGATCGTCAGGCGTTTTGGCAGTCGGTAACCGGTAGCCTCGATCATTTACATGAGCCATTAAAAACCGCAGCCGAGCGTGAAGTATTTGAAGAAACGGGAATTCAAGTGGCATTGTTAAACCCGACGGCATTACAAGATATGCATCACCAGGTTGAATATGAAATTTATCCACAATGGCGCCATCGTTACGCTGCTGGGGTTACACGCAATACAGAACATTGGTTTGCGCTTTTAGTTCCCCAAGCTAGCAAAATTACTCTGGCGCCTGATGAGCACATTGCCTACGAATGGCTGCCGCCCGAATTGGCTGCGTCTAAATGTTTTTCAGAGAGCAATCGTTTGGCCATTGAGACCTTATTTAAGCTATCCAATTGTGGTTAAGATAAGCGGATGAGACCAGCATCCCACCATCCAGCGGACACACCTCCAGCAAACGCAAAGGGTGCTAGTGCAAAGCGCAGTGATTGGCGCGCCATCCGCGATTTATTGCCTTACCTTTTAGAGCATAAGACCCGCGTTATCTTGGCTTTACTCTGTATGGTTGCAGCTAAATTTGCTAACTTGGGCATTCCCATTTTAATGAAGAGTTTAATTGATACGCTCAATATCAAAATTAGCACACCTCAAGCTGTATTAGCCGTCCCCCTAGCACTAATTATTGCTTATGGGCTATTACGGTTTTCTGCAGCTTTATTTAATGAATTAAGAGAGGGATTGTTCGCCCGGGTCACTCAAAATGCCGTACGTAAAGTAGCCTTGCAGGTCTTTGAGCACTTGCATGGGTTGGCTTTAAGCTTTCATTTGGCGAGACAAACCGGAGGGGTTAGTCGCGATATTGAGCGCGGTACGCGCGGTATTCAATCCTTAATTTCTTATTCCTTGTACAGCATTTTGCCTACGCTGATTGAGTTTGCTTTGGTGCTAGGATATTTTGCCTATAGCTATAACTATTGGTTTGCCGCGATAACATTAGTCGCCCTTGTTTTCTATATTAGCTTTACTGTCATGGTTACCGAATGGCGCACCCAATTTCGTCGCACCATGAACAAAATGGATTCGCGCGCTAATCAGAAAGCGATTGATTCGCTACTCAATTTTGAAACAGTTAAATATTTTGGTAACGAGCGCTTTGAGGCCCGCCGTTACGATGAAAATTTATTGCGTTATCAAACTGCAGCAATTCAATCGCAAAAATCGTTAGCCATACTTAACTTAGGTCAACAAAGTATTATTGGCGTTGGCTTAGTGCTTATTTTGTGGCGCGCTACATTAGGCGTTATTGATGGCACGATGACTTTAGGCGATTTAGTTTTAGTCAATACCTTGATGATTCAGCTCTACATCCCACTCAATTTCTTGGGTGTTATCTATCGTGAAATTAAACAAGCGCTTACAGATATGGATCGCATGTTTTCTTTACTGGAGACTGAAAAAGAAATCGCTGATATTCCAGGCGCGAAACCACTCGTAATCAATAACTATGCAACCGGTCCAAAAGTGCAATTTGAGCATGTTTCATTTAGCTATGAGGCGCGGCGAGAAATTTTGCATGATGTGAGCTTTACGATTCCTGCGGGCACCATCACGGCAATTGTTGGTCAAAGTGGTGCTGGTAAAAGTACGATAGCGCGGCTGCTATTTCGTTTCTATGATGTGCAGGCCGGCAAAATTCTAATTGATGGCCAAAATATTCAGTTAGTCCAGCAAACCAGTTTACGGAAAGCCATTGGTATCGTGCCGCAAGATACCGTTTTATTTAATGACACCATTGCCTATAATATTGCCTATGGCAGACCTGATGCAAGTATTACTGAGGTTCGTGATGCTGCTCGCGCCGCTCAAATTGATAGCTTAATCGAACGATTGCCTGATGGTTTTGAAACGCAGGTTGGCGAGCGCGGCTTAAAGTTGTCGGGCGGTGAAAAACAACGTGTAGCGATTGCACGCACCTTACTTAAACAGCCAGCCATGTTGCTATTCGATGAGGCGACGTCGGCGCTAGATTCTAAAACTGAGCGCGCCCTTCAAGAAGAGATGTTAGGGTTGGCGCGCAATCGTACGACTTTAATTATTGCCCATCGTCTTTCTACTATCGTGCATGCCGATCAAATTTTAGTGATGGATCAAGGACGTATTATTGAGCGCGGTACTCATCTTGAATTAGTTGAGTTCAACGGCAAATATGCGGAAATGTGGCAAATGCAAGAGCGCAGTGAAAATGCCGTACAAGATCACTAACTGAGCACATCAGCTAGTCATTGTTTAGAATTAGCTCATGATTAACAATACCCAAGCTATTTTGCAGCAAGCCTTTGCGGCTGCCTTACAACTAGCAGAACCACGCCATATCATGGCCGCTTGTTTAAAGCAGATTTTTCCTGCTGGTACAGAGCCGCAAGGCCGCTGCTTAGTGGTGGGCGCAGGCAAAGCAAGTGCTGCTATGGCAAGCGCCTTAGAGACTTACGCTGCATCAAGCTGGCCAAAGGCCAAGCTCGAGGGCTTAGTTTTAACGCGTTATGGTCATCGTGCGCCAACCCAAGCGATCCGCATCGTTGAAGCAGGTCACCCAGTGCCTGATCAAGCAGGTATGGATGGGGCAATTGAAATTCTACAGCGCGTGCAAGAACTGCAGGCCGGTGAGACACTCATCGTGCTGGTTTCGGGTGGCGGCTCGAGCCTTCTGACTTTACCCCAAACTGGTATCAGCATGGCCGATATGCGCCAAACCACTGAAGCCTTGTTACGGAGTGGCGCACCTATCGAAGAGATGAATATTGTGCGTAAACATCTTTCCGCCATTTTGGGTGGAAACTTAGCCCGTAGTGCGATGGCGCGCGGTGCACGGGTAGAGGCTTTATTAATTTCCGACGTCACTGGCGACCATCCTGCAGATATTGCCAGCGGACCTTGTGCAGCCGATTACTCTAGCTATGACAATGCGCTAGCCATTTTGGTTAAATACAATTTGAATGCGCGCAATTTACCGGCAAGTGTTTTACAACATTTGCAAGCTGGGAGCGAAGGGAAAATTCCTGAAACTTTAAAAGAAGCAGATTTAGTTGGGGCGCCAGTCCGTAATCATGTAATTGCAACTGCGCGCCAAAGCTTGCAAGCCGCTGCCAACTTCATCGCCAGTCAAGGCTATAACCCCATTATTTTAGGAGACACGGTTACTGGTGAAGCACATGATGTGGCTTTAGTTCATGCAGCTATTGCCCGCGAAATTATCCAGCATCAACAATGGGCCAAGTTGCCCGTAGCGCTTATTTCTGGGGGTGAATGTACTGTCACTATTCCGGCCGAGATGAAAGGTCGTGGTGGTCGTTGCAGTGAATTTCTTCTCGCCCTCTTGGCAGCGACGAGCGACTTACCCCATATCGCTGCTTTAGCAGCAGATACCGATGGCATTGATGGGAGCGAATCGAATGCTGGCGCTTGGTTTACGCCCGAGGTTCGCAAGCTGGCGAAAGAGCGGAACTTAAGTCCCACAGTATTTTTAATGAAACACGATTGTTATGGTTTTTTTGCAGAATTGAATGCTTTAGTCGATACTGGTCCTACACTGACTAACGTCAATGATTTCCGCATTATTTTGCTGGGGAAAAATTAAAGCCATGTCACTCAATTCGCTCGCCTCTATTAGTATGGTGAAACCAGACGACTGGCATTTACATATTCGCGATGGAGTGGTACTTAAAGACGTGTTATCGCATACCGTAAAGCAATTTGCGCGGGCAGTGATCATGCCTAATTTGCAACCGCCAATTACGACGGTAGCGCTGGCCCAAGCTTATCGTGAGCGCATCGAGTTGCAATTACAGCAACTAGCTACAAACCAATTTACACCGTTAATGACTTTGTACCTAACCGACAATACCGCGGCAACAGAGGTGCAAAAAGCCAAAGATGCGGGCATCGTAGGTATCAAGCTATATCCTGCTGGCGCCACCACCAATAGTGATTCTGGGGTGAGCAATGTAAAGCACTGCAGTGCAGTTCTTGAGGCAATGCAAAAAGCGAACTTGCCTTTATTAATTCACGGAGAAACGACTGACCCAAGCATTGACGTATTTGATCGCGAAGCAGTTTTTATTGATCGCGTTCTTGAGCCATTGCGGCGGGATTTTCCAGAATTGCGCATTGTCTTCGAGCACATAACTACATTGCAAGCGGCGCAGTATGTGCGCGATGCGCATACGGCGAATAAAAATATCTTGGGCGCTACTATTACCCCTCAACATTTACTGATGAACCGCAACGCTATTTTTTCTGGTGGTATTCGACCCCATCATTATTGTTTGCCAGTTTTAAAGCGAGAAGAACATCGTTTAGCATTGCTTGAAGTGGCTACGAGTGGAAATGCCCGTTTCTTTTTGGGAACCGATAGTGCACCCCATCCGAAGGGTTTAAAAGAAAATGCTTGTGGTTGTGCTGGGTGTTTTAGTGCTTTTAATGCCTTGGGTTTATATGCTGAAGCCTTTGAATCGCTTGGGCGGCTTGATCGGCTTGAAGCATTTGCCAGTTTTTATGGCGCCGATTTTTACGGTTTGCCGCGGAATACCGAAATCATTCGCTTACAAAAGCAGGCGCAGCTAGTGCCAACTGAACTACCTTTGGGTGATACCACCATCGTGCCATTGCGGGCAGGTGAAAGCATTGCGTGGTCGCTCACATAAGCGTTCTTATCCGCCCCAAGCTGAATTTACAATCTCATTTTTAAACTAAATTCTGGCGACTGCGTTAGACTTCAAGCGCAGAGTCAATTAGGCAATCGCCGCCTCTTTTAAGGAGGGGGAGGAAAGTCCGGACTCCATAGGGAAAGGTGTTGGCTAACAGCCATCCACGGCGACGTGCGGAATAGGGCCACAGAGACGAGCGTATTTAGTTACGGTGAAACGCGGTAACCTCCACCTGGAGCAATCCCAAGTAAGCAGACGATGAGGCGTCCCGCTGAGTCTGCGGGTAGGGAGCTTGAGCCGTCAGGTAACTGCCGGCCTAGAGGAATGATTGCCCCTAAATGAAAGTTTAGGCGACAGAATCCGGCTTATCGATTGACTCTGCACCTTCTCTCCATATAAATATGTTAGTGTGCGTTCACTTTATAAAAAAGTTAATTAAAACAGTAACTTAGAATTTTAATTCAGCTAAAATTCGTACAACACATCTATAAGACTAGGGTAAACCCAAATAATTCTTGCAATGCACCATTACGCCAGATAGAATGAATTCATTGTGCGGTTTTTCCTTGTTTTCAAAAGGGGAATTACCGTCACTCCCAGTGTCTCCTCCACCCAAACAAAGGTGGATTTCAGCCCAGGACCTAGTCCTGGGCCTTTTTTTAGGTTAGAATTCAAGGCTTTACTAAATTATCGATCTAGCCAGCGGTAATGGTTTTACCAGTTAAGGTGCATAAAAACTGCGAGCCTGCAAACATAAGCAGGGCCAAGGTGAATGTAGTTTAGTTGGGGTAATAATGGCTATAACAATTAAAGAAAATCATGAAAACTTTTTCCGCAAAACCCGCTGAGGTAAAGCGTGACTGGTTCGTGATTGACGCTACGGACAAAGTCCTCGGTCGTGTCGCCAGTGAAGTGGCACTCCGTCTACGCGGCAAGCACAAACCCGAATTTACCCCCCACGTTGATACCGGCGATTTTATCGTCGTCATTAACTCTGCCAAGCTACGCGTTACCGGCACTAAGGGCTTAAACAAAATTTATTACCGTCATAGCGGCTACCCAGGTGGTATTAGCTCGACTAACTTTGACAAAATGCAAGAGCGTTTTCCAGGTCGTGCATTAGAAAAAGCGGTTAAAGGTATGTTACCTAAAGGCCCACTCGGCTACGCCATGATTAAGAAATTGAAGGTGTACGGCGACGCCGATCATCCACATTCGGCTCAACAGCCTAAAGCGCTAGAGATCTAAGGACCCCATATGGCAACGAATTACGGAAATTGGAATTACGGTACTGGGCGTCGCAAGAGCTCAGTTGCACGTGTATTTATTAAATCAGGCAAAGGCGACATTATCGTTAATGGTAAGCCCATTGATGCTTATTTTGCACGTGAAACTTCGCGCATGATTGCGCGTCAACCATTGGCTTTAACTAGCCATCTCACCACTTTTGATATTAAAGTGAATGTCCATGGTGGTGGCGAAACAGGCCAAGCTGGTGCAGTGCGCCACGGTGTTACTCGGGCTTTAATTGATTACGATAATGCTTTAAAACCGACCTTATCAAAGGCTGGTTTAGTCACTCGTGATGCACGTGAAGTAGAGCGTAAAAAGGTTGGTTTACATGGCGCGCGTCGCCGTAAACAGTTTAGTAAGCGTTAATTTCATTCAAACTGTTTTCGACAGGGTCGCGCAAGCGGCCCTTTTTGTTTTTACAATACGCATATAGAGCGGGGTAATGAGGAGAAGGTCATGATTAAAGTTGGCATTGTGGGCGGAACGGGCTATACCGGCGTGGAGTTGTTGCGGCTATTGGCGCAGCATCCCCAGGTTCAGATTGAAGCAATTACATCGCGTAGCGAAGCTGGCATGTCTGTTGCAGAGATGTTCCCCTCTTTGCGGGGGAAGCTAGATTTAGTATTTACAACCCCAGACGCCGCTAATCTAAAAAAATGTGATGCAGTATTTTTTGCTACACCGCATGGCGTGGCTATGTCACAAGCTAAAGAACTATTAGCGGCTGGTGTAAAGATTTTAGATTTAGCCGCCGATTTTCGTTTAAAAGATCCTGCCGAATTTGCGCAATGGTATGGCATGCCGCATGCTTGCCCCGAAATCTTGGCCGAAGCGGTATATGGCTTACCTGAAATCAATCGGGCAGCAATTCAACAAGCACGAGTGATTGGTTTAGCAGGGTGCTATCCCACTTCAGTGCAATTGGGTTTAGCCCCTTTATTAGCGCCAAGTAATAATCAAGCGGGCGCCTTGGTCGATACCGAACATATTATTGCCGATGCAAAATCGGGCACTTCTGGTGCTGGTAGAAAAGCAGAAATTGGTACTTTGCTCGCCGAAGCTAGTGATAATTTTAAGGCTTATGCAGTCAAGGGCCATCGCCATCTACCAGAAATTACCCAAGGCTTGAAAGCGATTGCGGGTCATGAACAAATCGCCCTTACTTTTGTACCGCACTTAACCCCCATGATTCGGGGTATTCATGCAACTATTTATGCGCGTTTAACAGCGCGTGGGATGACCCAAGATTATCAGCAACTCTACGAAAATTATTATCGTGACGAGCCCTTTGTCGATGTTATGCCTGCGGGAAGCCATCCTGAAACCCGTTCAGTACGGGGTAGCAATAACATCAGAATAGCGCTTCATCGCCCAGCAAATGGCGATACTTTGGTAATTTTGGTGGTCGAAGATAACTTAGTAAAAGGGGCCTCGGGGCAGGGGGTGCAATGTCTCAATTTAATGTTCGGTTTACCTGAAACGATGGGTTTAGAGCAAATTGCCCTATTGCCATAAGGGGATATTGTTAGATCATTACAGTTTTATTGGCCTCAGTAAGCGCTTTGCTTTTAAGCACCACTTGTGCAGACTCGGGATTTAAAGCCTAAAATGAGCTATTGTCTTTTGACTAAGGAGTTTTGTTATGACACAACCATCCGTTACTACTGATACTGCTATTGATGCCACTGTTGCTGGTGCCGCGGCTGTTGCCACCATTGCCAGCACTCTAGATTCATCGGAGCCACCAACCCCACTTATTTTTACCGATAGTGCTGCAGCTAAGGTAGCTGATCTCATTGCTGAAGAAGGCAATAATGAACTAAAGTTGCGCGTGTTTGTTCAGGGCGGCGGCTGCTCCGGTTTTCAATACGGCTTCACGTTTGATGATGCAGTCAATGAAGACGATACTCAATTTGAAAAAAATGGTGTGACCTTATTGGTAGACTCAATGAGTTTTCAATATTTGGTGGGCGCAGAAATTGATTACAAAGAAGATATTAATGGTTCACAGTTTGTGATTAAAAACCCCAATGCAACGACTACCTGTGGCTGCGGCTCGTCATTCTCAGCCTAACTTTTACACATTTATTTAGGGTAATAGGCGCCTAGTACACGGGGTCCTGTTGCACCTGTTACGGCCGGCAGATTTGCTGGCCGTTTGTTTATGTGAGCCCAAGCTAGCCAAGCAAAAGCTAAGCCTTCAACCCATTGCGGCTGCACTCCATGGTCAACGCTTAAGTCAATCGCTAAAGAGTGTCCCAACACTTCTACTGCATTTGCGCGTAGTAAGGAAATTAAAGCCGTGTTATTGGCACCTCCGCCACAAATGATGAGGCGCT
Source organism: Polynucleobacter sp. IMCC 29146 (assembly GCF_021395195.1). NCBI lineage: Bacteria > Pseudomonadati > Pseudomonadota > Betaproteobacteria > Burkholderiales > Burkholderiaceae > Polynucleobacter > Polynucleobacter sp. IMCC 29146. Next base: position 156,913 of record NZ_JAJVCR010000005.1, read on the forward strand.
CTATCTGGGGAAAATAGTGTTTTAGGGTGTTGGATACGGTAGCGCAGGTGAGCGCCATTAAGGTTGCCTGCACGTCTTCGGGCTTGCGCTTTTGGCCCATCAAATGGTATTCAAGCCAAGCTAAGTGAAAGTAATCTCGTCCAGTACTTTTGGGTGGCGCTTGTTGAAAATAAGGTTCGCGAATCATGGCTTGGAGTAATGTGGTGTCACATCTGCCACTTGCTCCCCACGCACCACCCTCATCAAAGGGCTTACCTAGACTAGTTTGTATCCAGCTATCAAGTAATAGGTTGGCAGGCCCAGTATCAAAACCCATGACTGAACCTCCTGCTTTTGGTAAGAGGGTTACATTAGCAATACCACCAAGATTGAGGACTACCCGATTTTCGGTAGTTGAGTTAAATTGCTGCGCATGAAAGGCGGGCACTAAAGGTGCACCTTGCCCCCCAGCAGCTAAATCACGTTGGCGAAAATCGGCGACGACAGCAATACCCGATTTTTCTGCCAATAATGCCGCATTAAGAGTTTGGTGCGTATAAGCATGACCATTTAGCAGGCTTGGCTGGTGACGAATTGTTTGGCCATGCGCACCAATTGCAATAATATCTTGTGCTTGCAGTTGTGCTTTAGTAAGCAATGTTTCTAGCACTTGAGCATAGGCCAGCGCTAAATCATTTGCAGCTAAATGCTCGCGATGGATTTCATTAACACCCGCACTTTGTAATTCAAATAGCATTTGCCTAAGGGCTGGGGCAAAAGGGGCGCTGACACACTCAAGCGGCTGGGTTTGGCCATCTGCAGCAATTTTGGCCAAGACTGCGTCAACACCATCTAAGCTCGTGCCCGACATGATGCCCACATAAAAGGCTGCTGGTGTGGCGATGGCTAATCCCTCCATTTGATGGTTTTTCAGCCTATTCCTAAGAGATGCGACAATGACATGGATTCATTTTAGACAATGACAAGGCAACTTACTCACACGCCCATTTAATTCAGTATGACGGCTAAAAACCAGCAAAACAACTTCCCTTTGACTCCGGCTGTATTTACAGCGCTAGAAGTGACCAAACGCGGCTGCGACGAGCTGTTAGTTGAGGCCGACTGGCTAACTAAGTTAGCTCGCAGCCAAGCCACTGGGCAGCCCTTACGGATTAAATTAGGGCTTGACCCCACCGCCCCAGATATTCATTTAGGGCATACAGTGGTATTAAACAAACTGCGTCAATTACAAGATTTAGGCCATACCGTAATATTCTTAATTGGCGATTTCACCAGCATGATTGGTGACCCCTCGGGCCGCAATTCAACCCGCCCACCATTAACCGCTGAGGCTATTGCAGAAAATGCCCAGACTTATTACAAGCAAGCGAGTATGGTTCTAGATGCGGATAAAACCGAGGTCCGTTACAACAGCGAGTGGTGTGACCCACTAGGCGCGCGCGGCATGATTCAATTAGCGGCAAAATATACTGTGGCGCGTATGCTTGAGCGTGATGATTTTACGAAACGGTATAAGAGTGGCACACCAATTTCGGTCCATGAATTTTTATATCCCTTAATGCAAGGCTATGACTCAGTAGCCTTGAAAAGTGATTTAGAGCTTGGGGGCACCGATCAAAAATTTAATTTACTAGTAGGCCGTGAATTACAACGTGAGTATGGCCAAGAACCCCAGTGCATCTTAACGATGCCCTTGCTGGTTGGGCTTGATGGCGTTGAAAAAATGAGTAAGTCTAAAAATAACTATGTCGGTATTAGTGAGTCAGCGAATGAAATGTTTGGCAAGCTCATGAGTATTTCGGATGAGTTAATGTGGGATTACTATTTACTTTTATCATTTCGTCCCGTAGCGGAAATTGATTTAATGAAACAAGAAGTTGCTGCGGGCCGTAACCCGCGCGACTGTAAAGTGCTACTCGCACAAGAAATAGTAAGTCGTTTTCATTCAAGCCAAGCAGCCGATAAAGCCCTCGAAGATTTTAATCATCGCGCTAAGGGAGGGGTGCCCGACGATATCCCCGAGCTAGCCCTACAAGGCGCCCCCTTGGGCCTTGCAGCCCTTTTAAAAATGGCTGGTTTAGCGCCATCGACCACCGAAGCAAATCGCAATATTGAACAAAACGGCGTGAAGATTGATGGTGTGGTGATTAGCGATAAAACGATAAAACTCGAAGCTGGAAATTATATTGTGCAGCTTGGGAAGCGCCGCTTTGCAAAAGTAACGCTCACTAAATAAATTACTAACTCAGTAAATCGAGATTAGCCGAATTATTTGGCGGTGTTAAACCAAAGTGCTCATAAGCTAACCGCGTTGCAATACGGCCACGCGAGGTACGCTGTAAGTAACCCTGCTGAATTAAATAAGGCTCTAAAACATCTTCGATCGTATCGCGTTCTTCGCCAATGGCCGCCGCTAAATTATCGATTCCTACTGGGCCACCATCAAATTTATACAAAACGGCTTCTAATAATTTGCGATCCATCACGTCAAAACCACTAGGATCAACATCTAACATGAGTAGGGCAGCATCGGCAATTGCTTTGGTAATGATGCCGCTACCTTTTACTTCGGCAAAATCACGCACCCTGCGCAAGAGGCGGTTAGCAACCCGTGGCGTACCCCTAGCCCGCTGAGCAATTTCAACTGAGCCTGCCGGATCAATTTTCGCTTTGAGTAAATTGGCCGAACGTTCAATAATGCGGGTTAATTCTTCAGTGGTGTAGAACTCCAGTCGCGCCACAATACCAAAGCGATCGCGTAAGGGGTTGGTTAACATCCCTGCACGGGTGGTTGCGCCAATTAAGGTAAAGGGTTTTAGCTCTAATTTCACACTGCGCGCCGCAGGGCCTTCGCCAATCATAATATCGAGGGTGTAATCTTCTAAGGCTGGATACAAAATTTCTTCAACAATGGGCGAAAGGCGATGAATCTCATCAATGAATAAGACATCATTGGTTTCGAGATTGGTTAATAAAGCAGCTAGGTCGCCAGGCCGATCAAGTACTGGCCCACTAGTTTGGCGTAAGTTGACCCCTAGTTCACGGGCAATAATATGCGCTAAGGTTGTTTTTCCAAGCCCAGGCGGGCCAAAGAGTAAAACATGATCAAGCGCTTCTTGGCGCGCGCGGGTGGCGGTAATGAAAATTTCAAGTTGTTCGCGAGCTTTGGTTTGGCCGACATACTCATCAAGTTGTTTGGGACGGAGAGCCCTTTCAAATAGGGCTTCAGAATTACCAGCTGCGCTGACAATGCGCTCTAGCCCACCATCTTCGGGTTCTGCACTTAAGTCATCAGTATGGATTGCCATGCTAGCAGTGTATTCGTTTGCGAGAAATTAAATTTTAGAAAGTGATTTTAGGCCTAAGCGAATGCCCTCAGAAACCGAGGTATCAGGCGGTATTTGCTTAAGAGCAAAGAGAGCCTCTTTTTCGGAATAACCTAAGGAGAGAAGCGCTTGTAGTACTTCGCTATTAGCTAGGGCAATCGAAGAACTGCTAGCACCATCGACACCGATGCCTAAATCGGGCCCCAACTTTCCTTTTAGTTCAAGCAGCAGGCGCTCTGCGGTTTTTTTGCCGATACCGGGCACTTGGGTTAAGCGAATTGTTTCTTGAGCAGCAATGGCTTGTACTAACTCGTTCACACTCATACCAGAAAGCAGGGCTAAAGCGGTGCGCGAACCCACCCCGCTTATTTTAATTAAAGCCCGAAAGGCCATGCGCTCATTTTCAGTGGCAAAACCAAACAGCTGTTGCGCATCTTCGCGGACCTGAAAGTGCGTTAATAAGGTGACCATTTGATTGAGCTTGGGTAAACCATACAGGGTGCTCATTGGTACATCAATTTCATAGCCCACACCTTGGCAGTCGACTAAAAGCCGCGGCGGATGAATTGCAATCAGAGTTCCGTAAATTCGACCAATCATAGACAGCCATTATCCTTTGAAGTGATGGGCAGCACAAATTGCTACCCCTAAGGCATCAGAGGCATCTGTTCCAGGCGCGCGATTGAGGCGTAATAAGCGTTTAATCATGTCTTGCATTTGGGCTTTTGCAGCACGACCCGTACCAACAATTGATTGCTTTACACGTAAGGCACTGTATTCTGCAACGGGTAGTTTTGCCGCCACTAGGGCAGCAATTACAGCGCCACGGGCTTGCCCCAACATCAAAGTCGAGCGGGGATTGACGTTCAAAAAGACCTCTTCAATTGCTGCGGCCTCGGGATGGTATTGGTCTAAAACTTCTGTAATGCCCACATAAAGGGTGCCTAGTCTTTCAGGTAAGCCCTTACTAGGATCGCCGCTTTGAATCGTCCCTGATGCTACATAGCGCAATTGTTGTCCATCAACATCAATAATCCCAAATCCAGTTGTACGTAAGCCTGGGTCGATACCGATCCAACGCATCGGCTTAGTGACGGAAATGGCGAACGCCAGTAAAGACCATGGCAATGCCTGTTTCATTCGCAGCCGCAATAATTTCCTCATCACGCATGCTGCCACCCGGCTGAATGACACTAGTTGCACCTGCCGCAACTACTACATCAAGGCCGTCGCGAAATGGAAAAAAAGCATCGCTAGCCACGACTGAGCCAATTAAACTTAAGCCTGCATGTTCGGCTTTAATTTTGGCAATACGGGCTGAGTCAACGCGACTCATTTGACCCGCACCGATGCCTAAAGACATGCCATTACCGCAATACACAATAGCATTGGACTTCACAAATTTAGCAATACGCCAAGCAAATAATAAATCGTCTAATTCTGCTGCGCTGGGCTGGCGTTGGGTAACAACCTTAAATTCAGTAGGCGAACAATTTTTTGTATCAGTAGTTTGTACTAAAAGGCCACCCCCAACTCGTTTAAAATCATACGTATTAGTAGCATTTGCCAGTGGAATTTCTAGTAAGCGCACATTTTCTTTGCTAGCAAAGACCGCTTTTGCTTCAGCCGTAAAGCTCGGGGCAATTAGCACTTCAACAAATTGCTTAGCAATTACCGCAGCAGCTGCGCCATCACAAACCGTATTTAGGGCAATGATGCCACCAAAGGCTGAGCTTGGATCTGTTTGCCAAGCTTTTTGATAAGCCTCAAGCGCGCTTGCACCCAGCGCAACTCCGCACGGATTAGCATGTTTAACAATTACACAAGCGATCGAATTAGTACCCAAGTGGTTTTGTGCTGGTAGAAAACTTTTGACACATTCCCATGCTGCATCAGCATCGGCAATATTGTTGTATGACAAGGCTTTGCCCTGTATTTGCTGATAATTCGCTAAAGCACCGGGAATTGGATTGATATCGCGATAAAAAGCAGCCGCTTGATGGGGGTTTTCGCCGTAACGCATCTCTTGCACTTTTTCAAAGGCTAAATGTAAGGTATTGGGGAAAAGCGAGCGTTGCTGATGATCGAGGCGGTCGTCTAAAGCAGATAAGTAGTTCGCGATCGCGCCATCATACTGTGCTGTATGAGCAAACACTTTTTTAGCTAAGCGTAAATTAGTAGCATAAGAAACAGAGTTGCGCTGTTGACGCATTTCAGTCAACACACCTTCATAATCATCGGGAGAAATTAATACCGTTACATCTTGGTGATTTTTTGCTGCCGCTCGCAACATTGCAGGACCGCCAATATCGATATTTTCTACTGCCTCAGCAAAATCACAAGTTTCTTTTGCAACGGTGGCATTAAATGGATATAAATTAATAACCAAGAGATCAATCGTTTGAATGCCATGTTTTTGCAGCGCTGCCATGTGCTCAACAGAATCGCGCCTTGCTAGTAAACCCCCATGGACCATTGGGTGTAGAGTTTTCACTCGACCATCGAGCATTTCTGGAAACTGCGTTAAAGCAGCTACTTCATTCACTGGTATGTTGTTTTCGGCCAATAATTTTGCCGTCCCACCAGTTGAAATTAACTTGACGCCAAGCTCATGCAGGGCCTTAGCTAAAGGCACAATGCCCGTTTTATCGGAGACTGAAAGTAGGGCGGTTTGAATCATTGTGAATAGTTTAAATGGGCTTATTTAATTAAATGGTATTGCCGTAATTTTTTATGTAGGGTATTCCGATTCAGACCAAGGTATTGGGCAGCTAGCGATTGATTCTGCTTAGCATGGTGCATGACTACTTCAAGCAGGGGTTTTTCAACTACATTTAAGACCATCTGATAGACATCGTTGGGTGCTGTACCTTTGAGATCGTCTAGGTAAGTTTGGAGGTGGGTTTGTACGCAGACAGCAATGGGATTTTTATTAGGCATAGTTAAAATATTAAGCAGCTTCAAGAAATAATAGATGATTAGAGTGCACTTGCATTTCTGCAAAAAAATCATTGACCATGGCTAATTGGGTACGACAATCATCAGCGGTATTCATGCGTTGCCGAAAAACGTGTGAGTTACGCAAGCCTTTGCAATACCAACCAATGTGTTTGCGCGCAGTTCGTAAGCCAGTATATTCGCCATAAAAAGCATAATGATCAAGCAAATGATCGTTCATGATTTGTTGAATTTCAGTAATTTGGGGCGGAGGTAGGAGGGTGCCGGTTTTGAGATAGTGCTCGATTTCACGAAAAATCCAAGGCCGACCTTGTGCGGCACGTCCAATCATGATGGCATCCGCTTTAGTCTGTTTTAAAACTGCCAGGGCTTTTTCTGGACTATCAATATCGCCATTGGCAACGATCGGAATTCCGACTTGATTTTTTACTGCAGTAATTTGATCATACTCTGCAGAGCCGTGAAATAGATCGGCTCGAGTTCGTCCATGAATAGTTAAGACACTAATACCAGCAGATTCAGCAATGCGGGCAATAGCGAGCGCATTTTTGTGATCACGATCCCAGCCGGTACGAATTTTTAAACTCACTGGCACAGCATCAGGACCAACACCAACTGCTTGAATCACAGCATCAAGTATTTTTCCAACGAGAATTTCATTCTTCATCAGCGCCGAGCCAGCCGCGACGTTACAAACTTTTTTAGCGGGACATCCCATATTGATGTCAATAATTTGCGCCCCTTGAGCAACATTAATACGGGCAGCTGCTGCCATCGTGAGCGGGTCAGCGCCAGCAATTTGCACAGCAATAGGCGCAAACTCACCCACATGATTCGCGCGTCGTTGGGTTTTTTCGCTGTTCCACAAGGTTGCATTCGAGGCAATCATTTCTGATACAGCGTAGCCAGCACCCAGTTTTTTGCACAACTGTCTAAAAGGACGATCGGTTACGCCCGCCATTGGGGCAACAAAAAGTTGATTGCTTAATTCGTGGGTACCAATTTTCATGAAATGACTTGAGCTAAAAGCAGTAAGTAGGCAGTTACTTTAGCATAGTGTGCGAGTTAACTGCTTAAATTTTAAGCAGCAAAAAAGAATGGCGGGTCGACCCTCTTTTAGCGCCGCCCAAACATCATTTGGCGCGCCAAACTTGTTTTTAGTGGCGGGAGCCATTGCAAAGCGGATAAGGCTAAACCGCGAGTGAAGACGACTGGCAAGAATTGAGAGGTAAAAACACGTGCAAGAAAATCGGTAATACCAATTGTGGTTTTGCGGTCAGCATTGCGCGTGCGGGCATAGTCTTGTAATAAGGCAGCTACCGAATTAGCTGAGCCCAAGTGCGTTGGGCGAGAAAAAAACCAAGCTAATTTTTCGGCTAACAAGTAGGCATCACGCAAACCTAAATTGAGACCTTGACCCGCTACTGGATGTAGTGTTTGTGCAGCATTACCAATCCATACCGAATGATCAACCGCAACTTCTTTACGATAATTTAAGCCGAGTTCATAAAGGCGACGTTCACGTACGCTAATGAAATGACCCAAGCGGCTACCGAATTGGTGTTGCAGGGCGGCTAAAAAATCAGGTTCATTGAGTTCTAGACGCTGTTGTGCAGTGCTGGGCGTACTGCACCAAACTAAATTCAAGAAATGCTCACCCGCATGACTTGGAAGTAAGGCCAGCGGACCTTCAGGAGTAAAGCGTTCCCAAGCCTGATGGGCTTGTGGTTGATCTACTTCAACCAATCCAACAAGGGCGCTTTGATCGTAACTGCGACCTGCTTCAATCCACTCCTGTTGATTAAATAAGCCACCTTCGGCATGCACCACGCAAGCACTCTCTGCCGACTCGACTTGACTTGCTAGGTCAGGCGTTTCATTGCTGTGTATCCAAGAAAAGTGCGGGCTAGATGGTTGTAGCTTGCGTAAGGCCTGACGTAATGCAAGGTGAATATCGCGATAGCGCGCAATATGACCGAGCGCATCTTGATGTAATTCTTCACGAGTCATGATGGCGCGACCAAAGCGACCCGCTTGCGAGACGTGGATGCGATGAATTTCAGGGCAATTGGTTGGCCAAGCATGAATCGTCTCAAGTAATAATTTACTACCGTGGGAAAGCGCAATGCCACGAGTATCACTACGTTTATCACCATTTTCTAGCGCTTCATCAGTACGCGGATTACGATCAATTAATGCTAATTTTAAAGTTGGTAATTGTTGAAGGCACCAAGCGGCACAAGCCAGGCCAACAGGCCCACCACCTTGAATCACTACATCCCAAGTTAGGGAATTCAAATTTGATTTCACTCAGACTCACGCATCGTGCGTTCAATTTCGTTTGCAAGTACCGGCACACCCCGAGAAATTAAATCGCAACCCTGTGCTGTAATGACCGCGTCATCTTCAATCCGAATACCGATATTCCAAAACGCTTCAGGCACAGTGGCAGAAGGACGAATATATAAACCAGGCTCAACGGTAATGACCATTCCTGCTTGTAGCTTGCGCCAAGGTTTATCTTGCTTATTTTGCGTAAGATCTTCGCTAGGCTCACGATAAGAGCCGACATCATGAACATCCATGCCTAACCAATGGCTGGTGCGATGCATATAAAAAGGCTTATAAGCAGCAAGCTCAAGGGCATTGTCAAGTGATCCAACTTCACTTAATGCAATGAGTTTTTCGTCAATTAAACCTTGGGTTAGAACGCGCAAAGCAGCTTCGTGTGGTTGTATAAAAGTATTGCCGACAAGAGCAGCAGCAATTGCTGCTGCTTGGGCTGTCTGGGTAATGTCATACAAAGCCCTTTGTGGACCAGAAAAAACTCCATTGACCGGAAAGGTACGGGTGATATCGGATGCATAGCCATCTAATTCACAGCCTGCATCAATCAAGCAAAGCTCGCCATTACGCAATTCTGTCGCGCCGGCACGGTAATGTAAGACGCAGGCATTTGCTCCCGTAGCCACAATGCTGTTATAGGCAACGCTTTGCGCGCCGCTATGGCGAAATTCATGTAATAACTCAGCTTCAATTTGGTATTCGTACATACCGGCGCGACACTTTTGCATTGCCCGCAAGTGGGCTCTTGCAGAAATTGCCGCCGCTTGGCGCATGGTGGCAATTTCATCGACGCTTTTAAGCAGACGCATTTCATGTACCAAAGCCTCAATGTCATGTAACTGGGATGGCGCATTGACTCCCGCCCGTGCCTGTTGGCGCACCTGTTCAATCCAATAGCGCACCCGACGATCATTTTCAGCACTATTCGCTAAGCGGGTATATAAGGCAGTTTGATCGGCAATTAATTCGGGCAGCTTGGTATCAAGAGCTTGATTGGCGTGGGCAAAATCAACCCCCAGTTTTTCAGGCGCTGCCTCGGGCCCTAAACGCCAACCATCCCAAATTTCTCGCTCGGGGTCTTTAGGTCGACAAAATAAATGGGTTTCAAGTTGAGTCCCGCTCACGTTTAAGGCCAAAGTAGCACCAGGCTCATCAAAGCCAGTGAGGTAGAAAAAATCACTGTCATGGCGGTACGGATAATCGCTATCCCGATTACGAAAGGCCTCTGGCGCAGTCGCAATTAAGGCTAAGCCACCACCGGTGTGTTGGCGCATCAGTTCGGCGAGACGGGCGCGTCGAGCCGCATAAATGCTCGGGTTAAAGGGGGTATGAAGTTGGCTCATGATTTATTTGGAACCCTGATTTAGCTCGTTCAGGCGGGCAGGGCTCCCTACATCGTGCCATGAACCCAAATATTTTTCACCGGTCACTTGGTTTTGTGCCATGGCGGCTACTAGTAAAGGTGCTAATTTAGCCTTTTCACCTCGTATTAAACCTTTAAATAGGTCGCGATGGTAAATGCCAAGACCTGAGAAAGTTAAGCGCTCAGCCGGCTGACCTAATTGGCTTTCTTTAGCCTCTCCCGCCAAGGTTTTAAGCTCCTCTGCCCACACTTTACCCCCTTGTAGATAAAAATCGCCAGTAGGATGTTGGCTAGGATTGGGGACCAGAATGAGGTGAGCCAATTTCTGTTCATGCGCTAAGCGCATGGTCTTTATAAAAGCTAATAACTGCGCTAGTGGAAAGCCAGGGCAAAAAACATCGCCATTCATCACAATAAAATAATCTGCAGGAGCCAAAATGGGTAAAGCCTGGCAAATGCCCCCCGCTGTTTCAAGGGCTTCCTCTTCGGGCGAATAATCAATGTGTAAACCAAAGTCTGCACCTGTACCCAGTGCAGCGCTAATTTTTTCACCCAACCAGGCAAGATTAATAACAACCCGTTCGATGCCAGAATTCTGCAAAGTTTCGAGATGCCAAGTTAATAATGATTTACCTTGAACCTCGAGGAGGGGTTTTGGTAAGACATCAGTTAACGGACGCATTCGCTCACCGCGACCAGCAGCGAGCAATAAACAAGGAATTGGTGGATCCATAGAGCCAATATTAACCATTAGTGCAGCGCTGCAAGAAGATGCGCAAGGGGCTTAAATTCGATATATCGATTGGCAACATTTTGCGCATAGTGCAACACCAGCGGAATATCTTTTAGGTAAGCATTTTTTCCATCGCGATAATTTAGGCGGGCAAAAATGCCTAAAATTTTTAAGTGACGTTGTAAGCCCATCCATTCAAAGTCACGAAAAAAATCCCCAAAGTCTGGTGGCACCGCTAAGCCAACCTCTCGTGCAGTTTCCCAGTAAAAAATCATCCAATCAAGCACTTTTTCATCTGGCCATTGAATATAAGCATCGCGTAAAAGTGAAGTTAAGTCGTAAGTAATAGGCCCATAAACCGCATCTTGAAAATCTAAAATTCCGGGGCTGTGATGCGGCGAGAGCATTAAATTGCGTGAATGATAGTCACGATGGACGAAGACCTTGCTTTGCGCTAAATTATTTTTTATGAGGAGATTAAAGCAAGCACTTAATTGGTCTTGCTGTTTAGAATTGAAATTCATTTGTAGATGACGCAGCAAATACCACTCGGGAAATAAATCGAGTTCGCGTTGCAAAAGTTCGCTATCGTAATTTGGCAAGATATTTGCTTGGCTAGCTAATTGCAATTGCACTAAGGCTGTGATTGCCTCGCGATACAGTTTGTCAGCATTGTTTGGTGTCAGCGCATCTAAATACGTGGTGCTGCCCAAATCGCTGAGTAAGAGAAAGCCAGCTGGTGAATTTTCAGCCAAAATTTGGGGTACATTTAATTGGGCCTCGGCAAATAAACGCGCTACTCTAATAAAGGGTTCAATGGATTCTTTATCGGGTGGCGCATCCATCACAATCAGAGTTGGATAATTGGCCTTTGTAGACCGAATGCGGAAGTAGCGGCGAAAGCTAGCATCTGCCGAAGCTGGCGCCAAAGAGTCCAGATCGAGCTGCCAGGGGATGGCTAAAGCCCCTAGCCATTGGCCTAGTGCAGATAAGCGAGAGTCAAGCATGGTCGGTTCGTATAATAAGTCGAGTCTAGATTTATGAGTCATTATCGCCGTCGCGCCGGCCTTTGCGCCCCCGTTCATTTTGCACCCAGCGTACGATTGATTTTGGGTGCGACTTTATTACGTTTGGCAGCCGAAACCATGGCCCAAACTGCGGTCATTCCACCCCCTGCTGCTGCCCCAACAGTAACTACTTTATTTCCCGATAAAGGCTATCAAAAGGGCTTGAAATTTGATGATCAATTGCGCCTTGGCAAACCCATTCCCGATGATCAAGCGCTAACTTTTACGGCTAGCGATGCGATCGATGGAGTAGTCGAGCGCGAAATGAAATTGCAGGGGCGGGCACAAATTCGTCGCGGCGGAACCGTAATGAAAGCTGATCAAATTACGTATGATCCCGATTCCGACACAGCCAACTTAATTGGCAATGTAGAGTTAGTCAAAGATTCTGCTGTTTTCATGGGGCCCAAAGCGCGGTTGCGCGTAGACGCTCGCGAGGGTGGGATGGAGGATCTGACATATGAGTTTCGTGATAGCCGCGTCCGCGGGCGGGCGAAAAAATTAACCGTAGCGTCTGCCGACACCTATCAATTAGAACAACCCATTTACACCACCTGCGCACCAGATAATCTCGATTGGTATTTCAGTGCTAGTCAACTTGATCTAGATCAAGAGCAGCGCACTATGACGGTTAAAGATGGGGTAATGCGATTTTTTGATGTACCAATGCTGTATCTGCCTTACATTAGTTTGCCTACATCAAATCAACGTCGCTCTGGATTTTTAGCGCCTGTCGCTGGCTATAGCACTACCAATGGCATCGATGTAACCGAGCCTTACTATATGGACATTGCGCCGAATCGTGACTTATTAATTTTGCCTCGCTATATGAGTAATCGCGGTCTGCAGTTGGGTGGGAATTTACGTTACCTAGAACCAAAATATACTGGCGCTTTACAAGCCGATATTCTGAATGATCGGCTAACTAACTCCTTACGTTGGAAATATGACTTACAACATCGCGAGGCAATTTTGCCAGGATGGAATGCCTACGCTAATGTGGCTAAAGTTTCTGACAACACCTATCCAATTGATTTTTCACGTTCAATCGCAGCAGCCGTATCAACGCAATTTCGCCAAGAGATTGGCACGAGCTTCGCGATGCCGGGAAATAGTGCATTAACGGGTTGGAATTTCACGGCCCGCACTTTAACTTTTCAAACTTTACAGCCTGATCCCGCGAGCATTGTAGGCGCGCCATATAATATTTTGCCTGAAATAAAAGCCTCGTATATTAAAAATAACTTTTTAAATTTACCTACTACTGGAACATTTAAAGGGCCCGATGCATATTTCAATGCCGATTTCACGCGCTTTCAATACAACATAGCTGGCAATTTAGCCGGTACAGCGCCTGGCCCTTATAGTGATGCTTCGCGTAGTGTAATAAAGGGGGGCATTAGTGCTTCGCAAACTACGCCTGGATATTACCTTACCCCCAAGATCTTTTTTCAGGCAAATAATTACAGCGCAGTTTCTTCAACCCCAGGCGCTGCCCCAGCACAAGGTTTTATTATTCCCACTATTACCCTAGATAGTGGCATGGCATTTGAGCGAGAAGCCACAGAATTAAAGGGGTTTTTTGGTCGAGACATGTTATTAACAGTAGAGCCTCGCGCTTATTATGTTTACACCCCTTATGTGAACCAAAGCAATGTGCCTAACTTTGATACAGGCGACCAAGGTTTTGGTATTTCACAAATATTTGCCCCCAATACGTTTATTGGTAATGACCGCGTATCCGATGCCAATAAAGCCACTTTGGGTATAACCAGTCGTTTACTGGACGCCCAAACTGGGGCAGAGCGAGCCACTGTCATAGTAGCTCAGCAACAGCAATTTCAGGGGCAAAAAGTGTCAACCTCAACCACCGTGCAAAATCCTTCCACCTATTCTGATACTTTAGGTGCAGGTACGGTGCGCTTACCCGGAAACTTTAATCTTGATCTATTTGGGCAATTCAATACCCAGCTTAGCCGCTTTGTGCAATCAAGCGTTGGGGCAGGGTGGAACCCAACGCCTGGACGCTTAATTAACTTTGGATATCGTAATGTCTGGACGGTGCCGGTGCCGGGCGTTTCTGCTGGGGCCACGACCACTGACCAATATAGCGCTTATGGGCAATGGCCCATAACCAAGCATGTTTCGCTAATGGGACGTTGGGGGTATGATGCCCTTGCTAGTAAAACCCTCAATACCATGGCGGCAGTAGAATACGACCAAGATTGTTGGGCTATTCGCATGGCATATTCACAAGTATTAACCAATGCGGCCACGAATACCCAAATTTTATTCCAACTAGAATTTAAAGGTTTTGGCGGTATTGGTAACAACCCAGTTGACATCATGAAACTAAATATTCCCGGATATAAACCGGCACCTCAGGCCTTGCCGCCATCCTCTTTTGAAAACTATAAGTGATTGTAAAGACCTATTTATTACCGCTCTTGTATCGACTTGCATTCAGCACATTGATGGCTGGATGCGGTTTGGCTTTTGCGCAAAATAGTACTAAAACCAGCCCGCCTCCTGGGGCTAATAAAGTAGTCGCAGCAAGCCCTACTCCTACTAGTAAAGTGCGTAATTTAGATGGCGTAGCAGCAATTGTGAATACTGGCTATATCACGCGTAAGGATATTGATGATCGGGTCATTGAGATTGAGGCTCAAATGATTAAGAGCGGTAAAAAACCACCTGATCCAGTCACTTTTCGTAAAGAGGTTTTAGAACGTCTCATCGTTGAAAAAATTATGCTTCAAGAGGCAGAAAGTACGGGAATTATTATTTCCGACAAAGAGCTCGATGCGATCATTGGCAAAATTGCCGCACAAAATAAACTTACCGTTGCCGAGTTTCGGGAAAAAGTTATTCAAAATGGGATGAGCTTGAAACAATACCGCGATATTTTGCGCAGCGATGTAGTGTTAGCGCGTTTACGCGATCGTGAAGTAGAGGGGCAAATTAAAATTTCTGATGCTGAAGTGGATAATTATATTATCGAGCGTATGCAAGTGATGGCGGCAGCAGCAAACTCTCCCCCCGCACAAAATCAAGAGCCTATAAAGCCAGGTTCTGGCCCCGAAGAAATTGATGTGGCACAGATTTTTATTCCGGTCGATCCCAGCGCTGGGCTGGGAGCCCAAACCGAGGCCCGAAAAAAAGCCGAGACTATTTTGAAAGCTGCGCGCGGAGATATCGATTTTATGAAGCTTGGCGCTCAAGCAGCAAAAGAAGATTCGAAGATTAAATTTCAAGAGCTAGGTTATCGAACCCCAGACCGATTGCCACAAATTTTTTATGAATCAGTCCGTAATTTAGGTTCAGGACAAGTGGCAACTGCTGTACTTAAAAGCCCTGCTGGTTTTCATATTTTAAAAGTTTTAGACCGCCGTTCTTTATCTGAACGCCCCCCAATAAACACCACAGCAGTTACCAGTAGTGAGTCTGCTAATGCGGAACCTACCGCCCCGCAAAATATCATGGTGACCCAAACTTTGGCTCGTCATATTTTAGCTCGTCCTCGAGCAGGTTTTAGCGATGCCGATGCCGAAAGAAAGTTGAATGGTTTGCGTGAACAGATAAAAGCGAAGACAGGTGACTTTGGTGAGCTAGCAAAAAAGTTTTCTGAAGACGGCTCGGCTGCTAACGGCGGCTTATTGGGATGGATGGGGCCTGGCGATTTAGTGCCTGAATTTGAACAAGCCATGAACCGTTTACAAATTGGAGAGGTTAGTAGCCCAGTTAAAAGTCAATTTGGTTGGCACTTAATTCAAGTGGTCGAGCGACGAGAAGCGCAGCTAACAGTAGATAAACAACGTCAATTTGCCAAAGCGGCATTACGTGAACGGAAGATTGAGCAAGCATATCAAGATTGGGTGCGCCAACTTCGCGATAACGCTACAGTGAAATTAATCAATACCGATAATGTCGCTGCCCCTTGAGCTTGTCATTACTACGGGCGAGCCTGCTGGCATCGGCCCAGAAATTGCTTTAGCAGCAGCCAAACAATTTCTCCAAGAAAATGATGCGGTAAGTATTACCTTATTAGGTGACCCTAGTTTATTTAAAGCGATTGAGCAAAAAAAACCGCTGCCTTGGTCGGAACAATTACGATTAGAGCCAATCTCTTTAAAAACGCCAGCTAGCGCAGGTCAACTAAATCCAGAAAATGCACCGTATGTTTTGAGCATGTTAGATCATGCACTAGCAGGTTGTTTGTCAGGGCGTTTTGGGGCCATGATTACTGCGCCGATACAAAAAAGTATCCTCAATCAAGCGGGCATCCCTTTTTCTGGACATACCGAGTATTTAGCCCAACAGTGCCATTGTTCACAAGTGGTGATGATGCTATGTGCGAATATACCAGCAGGCATCTTGGGTCTGGCAAGGTCAAATCCATTACGTGTGGCTTTAGCAACGACGCATTTACCAATACAGGAAGTCCCTGCAGCTCTTCATCGAGAGACCTTAGTAAAAACAATAGATATTTTGCAGCAGGATTTACAGACTTGGTTTGCAATCGAACAACCACGCATTGCCGTAGCCGGCTTAAATCCACATGCTGGCGAGGGCGGGTATTTGGGGCAGGAAGAAATCACTATTATTGCCCCGGCTATTTTGGCGGCCCAACAAAAAGGAATTGCGGTTACGGGGCCGATTCCAGCTGATGCCTTATTTAACCCACGTAATTTATCTGCATATGATGTTTTTTTAGCGATGTATCACGATCAAGGTCTTGCACCATTTAAATTTGCAGCCTTTGGCAGTGGCGTTAATGTTACTTTAGGCTTGCCAATCATCCGTACTTCAGTAGATCACGGTACTGCACTTAATCTGGCTGGGAAAGGTTTGGCTGATGCTAGCAGTATGCTAGAGGCTTTGCGTTTAGCGTTTCAATTAGCTCAGCAGCGCGCGCAGAATAAATCTCATGCATCACGCCCGTAAGCGTTTCGGCCAAAATTTTTTAAAAGATGACGGGGTTATCCATGCCATTATCAACATCATCAACCCGAGTGCCGATGCACAGATCATAGAAGTTGGACCGGGCTTGGGGGCGCTAACCTTGCCGCTACTAAACCAAGTTGACCACTTAGATTTACTGGAAATCGACCGTGATTTAGTCGCCTATTGGCGGGCAAAAAACATACCAGGAATTGAAATTATCGAAGGCGACGCACTAAAGTTTGATTTTGTGAATTGGGCTAAACATTCGAATTCAAAGACCAAGGAAAATAGCCAAGAAAAAACGCTGCCTCAAAGCAGACCTCGTCTGATTGTCGGTAATTTACCTTACAACATATCATCACCCTTATTGTTTCATTTGCTTTCAGTGGCCCCCTTCATCAATGAACAAGTATTTATGTTGCAGGCTGAAGTCGTTGCCCGCATGGTAGCAGTAGACGGTGGTGCAGACTTTAGTCGACTATCGGTCATGCTGCAAGCGCGTTACCACCTGGAGCAAGTCTTAGCAGTACCGCCCACTGCTTTTGAGCCTCAACCTAAGGTGAATTCAGCTGTTGTCCGCATGATTCCACGGCAGCAATTTTCTTTAAATCAAGATGAATGGCGGGCTTTAGAAAAAATCGTTGCGGCGGCATTTTCGCAGCGCCGCAAGATGTTACGTACTAATTTACAGAGTTATAGCGAACGCTTGGCTTTAAGTGACTCAGATCTCAAACTCCGCGCTCAAGATATACCCGTAGCTCAATATATCGAGTGGGCTTGCCGTTTAGTGCAGACTTAATAAAAGCAATGCCTTAACAGCAGCCTTTATTTTGTATAAGCGCTCGGATCAATTTTGAGCATTTCCGCTTCAATCCAATTTTCAACTTCTGTATTGAGTTGCTCTCCCGTTTTGCCAGCAGAGGAAATCAACGGCCCAATTGAAATCGTCACTAAACCCGGATACTTTAAAAAACTATTACGTGGCCATACTCGACCACTATTGTGGGCTACTGGAATAACACTTGCATTGGTCGCAACCGCTAGCCGTGCGCCACCTTTCCGATAGGGACGGTGTGATCCAGTAGGAGTGCGAGTACCCTCAGGGAAGATTAAAATCCAATTACCATCACGGAGGCGTTGACGTCCCTGGTTAGCGACTGAAATGGCTGCAGTTTCGCGATTAGAGCGATTGATATGAATCATATTCAACATGCCCAGAGCCCATCCAAAAAAAGGTAGCCAGAGCAATTCGCGTTTAAAGACAAAACATAAATGCTTTGGAAAAATAGCAATAAAAGCGATTGTTTCAAAAGCAGATTGATGCTTACTTAAAACAACAACGGGTAAATCGCGGGAGTTTGTTACGTGCTCCATTCCTTTAATTTGATAACGAATACCACAAAGATGTTCTAGCACCACTAAAACAATTTTGTTCCACCGACTAACAAATTGATAACGCTTATAAACTGGCATAAAGGGAAAAATAATGACGCATAAGCCGCCAAAAAAAAGCGTAAAGAGCAGCAGAAAAATAAAAAACGCGCTTGATTTAAGCCAAATCACGCTAAATCCTTAAGTGTTCGTGAGTAAAGGCGAGTAAGTTTTCATAGACTGCTGTATTCGCAGGCAGCCCACCGGTAGCCAAGGTCAAGTTACCTTTACCAGTTAGGACTAAATTTAGTTGGGCTCCTAAGGTACTTGCAGGTAACAAATCACGTAGCGAATCACCTACAACAGGTATGTCGGCCAGCACAGGCTCGTTAGCGCCAGGACGATAACGCGCAGCTATTTCTAGATACATGCCGGGCAATGGTTTACGGCAGTTGCAATGATCGGCGTCAACGTGAGGGCAGAAGAAAATACTATCAATCCTACCGCCTAGTGGAGTAAGCAGATCAGCCATTTTCTGATGCATTACTTGCAAGTCTTGGAGGGTATAAAAGCCGCGGCCAATACCCGACTGATTGGTGGCAATAACAATGCGGTAACCAGCTTGAGTAAGTAGGGCTAAGGCTTCAAGACTTCCTGGAAGGGGCTCCCATTCTTGCGCAGATTTAACGTAGTCATCGCGATCGACATTAATCACACCATCACGATCGAGGATAATTAATTTAGGAGCGTGCTGGTTCATGCCAATTTACCGAGATCGGCAACCAAATTCATTTTTTGATGCAATTGTTGTAATAAGGCCAAGCGATTATCTCGCAGCTCTGGCTGCGGATCCATCACCATCACATCAGCAAAAAATTGATCAATGGGTTGCGCCAGAGAAACTAAAATTTGTAAGCAAGCAACAAATTCTCCGGCCTGATAAGCCAAATCGAGATTGGTATGGATGGCTTCTAGGCTTTTTGCAAGCACAATTTCTGCAGGTAGAACGAGTAGTTTTGGCGCGTAATTAGTTGGTATCGGCGTATGGGTTTTCTTGAGGATATGACTAATGCGTTTATTAGCTGCAGCTAGTTGAGCAGCCTCAGGTAAAGCATTAAATTGGCGCAAAGCTTGTAAACGCGTAATAACATCATTGAAATAAGGTGGCATTTGACTTAAGACGGCGTCAATTTCAGGGGCAGTAAAAGCCTCTCCAAGCCCTACCTGATCACGCAAATAGGCAGGAAAGCGATCCGCAATAAATTGATAAATTTCACTGGTATTCGCTTTTTGCGCTACCTCAGTTTGCTTAAATTGACTGCGGGCAAAATCAATCTGGATTGGCAGATTAATTACTAAATTCTTTTCTACTAATAAACGGCAAATACCAAGCGCATTGCGTCTTAAGGCATAAGGATCTTTATCGCCAGTAGGCGCAAGTCCAATACCCCAAATACCGACTAATGTCTCTAGTTTGTCAGCAAAGGCTAAAACGGTACCAGTTAATGAGCGGGGTAGTGAGTCGCCTGCAAAACGGGGTTGGTAGTGTTCGCCACAAGCAGCTGCTACCTCGGCAACCTCACCATCAAGCGCTGCATAATAGCGGCCCATAATGCCCTGTAGTTCGGGAAATTCCCCAACCATGTCAGTAAGTAAATCGGCCTTAGCAATTTCTGCAGCTCGACTAAGCCATTCTGTATTAATAGCTAGACCCTGACGATTCAAGTCTGCGGCAATCTGGAGGGCAATTGCTTGTACCCTGCGCATGCGCTCGAGTTGGCTACCAAGCTGGTTTTGATAAACCACTTTATTCAGGTCATCGAGGCGAGAATGCAGAGAGCGCTTTTGATCTTGTTTGTAAAAGAAGCGCGCATCTGCTAAGCGGGGGCGTATGACGCGCTCATTGCCGGCAATAATCGCGCTGGGATCAACGGTTTCAATATTAGAAACAATTAAAAAGCGATTACGTAATTTTCCTTGTTGATCCGTTAAGGCAAAATATTTTTGATTGGTCTGCATTGTCAAAATAAGGCACTCTTGCGGAATTTCCAAAAATTCAGGATCGAATTGACAGCAATAAACTACTGGCCACTCTACAAGAGCAGTTACTTCATCAAGTAGTGCATCCGGCATCAACACCAGATCATCGCCAGCCGCCTGAGTAAGGCCCTGTTGAATTAAGGTACGACGACGTACGAAATTGGCGACAACCTTGCCTTGGGTTTCAAGGACACGTTCATAATCGTCAGCAGCCGTTAGTTTTAGCGCTCCGCTAGAAAGAAAGCGATGTCCTTCGGTTAGCTGGTCTGCGGTAATGCCAAGTGCCTCTAGGTGCAAGGGCACTTTACCGTGCAGAGCAAGAATCCGGTGAACTGGTCTAGCAAAAGCCACATCTTTTAAGTCCCCATTTTTTTGGGCGACTTGGTAATGCATCATTTTCGCAATAGGAAGTTGTTGCAAAGCAGATTCAAACGCTAGTTGTAGGGTAGGCGTAAGTTGCGCACCAGTTGCCTGTAGATTTAAAAAGAGTGTTTCATTTTTACCTTCGCCAGACCGCTCTAAGGTGTTGAGATCGATATCAGCAGAACCCAGCGAAGCCAATTTTTTTAAGAGCGGCGCAGTGGGCTTGCCGGCACTATCAAAAGCGATACTAGTTGGCAATATTTTTTCCCGTACAGCATAGTCAGAGGCTTGATTAAGCACGCCATTAATTTGCACTGCTAAGCGACGGGGACTGGCAAAGCTAATAGGCTTTGAGTCTGCGCTTAATAGCTGGGCCTTTTTTAGTGAGTTAAAAATAGCACTAGTAAAAGCATCACTCAGTTTAGATAAGGATTTTGGTGGCAACTCTTCTGTAAATACTTCCAAAATTAAGGTTGCGTTTGGCTCTAACATCATTTTGCGTTCGTGTGAACCATTGGAAAACCAAGCTTTTCGCGAGCCTCAAAATAGGCTTGCGCAACTGCGCGTGATAAATTGCGAATACGGCCAATATAAGTAGCTCGTTCAGTTACAGAAATGGCGCCACGGGCATCTAAAAGATTAAAAGTATGTGCGGCTTTCAAAACCATTTCATATGCAGGCAGGGCAAGCGGTACTGCAATGAGGCGCTTAGCTTCATTTTCATAGTTAGCAAAATGGCTAAACAGTAATTCGGTATTGGCGTGTTCGAAGTTATAGGCGGATTGCTCTACTTCATTTTGATGGTACACATCACCGTAACTTAGGCCCTTAGTCCAGACTAAATCAAATACATTGGCACAATTTTGGATATACATGGCTAAGCGCTCAATGCCATAAGTAATTTCGCCTAATACGGGTTTGCAGTCAAGGCCACCCACTTGCTGAAAATACGTGAATTGGGTTACTTCCATGCCATTTAGCCAAACCTCCCAACCTAAACCCCAAGATCCCAAGGTGGGATTTTCCCAATCATCCTCAACAAAGCGCACATCATTTTTTTGTAAATCAAGCCCCAAGGCTTTTAAGGAGCCCAAATATAAATCTAAAATATTGTCAGGAGCTGGCTTTAGAACTACTTGAAATTGATAGTAGTGCTGTAGACGATTTGGATTTTCACCATAGCGTCCATCCTTTGGTCGGCGTGATGGTTGAACGTAAGCTGCCTTCCACGGCTCAGGCCCAATTGCACGCAGAAAGGTGGCCGTATGGGAAGTACCCGCGCCAACCTCGAGGTCGATCGGTTGCAACAAGGCGCAGCCTTGCTGATCCCAGTATTCCTGGAGTTGAAGAATAATTTGCTGAAAAGTAAGCATTAAAAAGTAAGCATCATCGACCTAGCTAAGGCCTTGATTTTAACCGCCCGAGACAACTTAGCTAAGAAAGTCGCCGTTTTAACTTGCAACTTAGTCCAAAAAGAATCAAGACACCACAAAATGCCAATATTGGCAGGTCTCCCCATAGTACATAAGGGGTTTTACCCGAGTAAGCCTGTACTTCCATCTGGAGTTCAGCACGGGTAAATTGCGGTAACTGAGCGAGCACACGGCCATCAGCCCCAATAATGGCAGTAATCCCAGTATTGGTTGCACGAATGCTAGGAAGCCCCGTTTCTAAGGAGCGAAGTTGGGATAAACGCAGTTGCTGGGTTGGTGCTTGTGAATGCCCAAACCAGACTAAATTGGTCATGTTAACTAGGAGATTAATTGGCGCAGTGGCATTTCTCAGTCGGGCAGCAAGTTCTCCGCCAAAGACATCTTCATAGCAAATCGTAATCGCAGCGCCCAGCGGTTTTGAATTTGTAGGCTGGATTAAAAACGGTGGCTGATTAACTGCGCCACGACCAAAATTACTCAAGGGAATTTTAAATTCATCGACAAACCATTGAAAACCAGGCGGAATAAATTCACCGAATGGAACTAGATGCGATTTATCGTAGACATAGCTGGGCCGATCTTGACTTAAGCCCAGCGCTCGATTTGTAAATAAGACTTTATTATTTTCGCCGTCAATTTGCCCCACAACACCAATTAACACTTGACTCGCACTAGCCTGAGCAAATGCTTGCAATTGTGTGATGGCGCCAGCTGGTAATTGGGATTCTGGCCAAGGAAAAGCAGTTTCAGGAATGACAATTAAATTAGCCGACTTTTCCTCAATTAAAGTTAGATACAGTTGAATCTGCCTCATGATCGCAGGCGGATTAAATTGCTGACTTTGGGCAAAGTTACCTTGCAGTAGCCTCACTGAAATTGGCTTTTCATAGGCTTGTGTGAAATGCCCAATTCCGAATACCTGACACAATAAAACTCCACTAACAACCATGCCACTCACTTTCCATGGCGCAAGACGTAATTGGGCAATTAGATAGGAAAGCCAAAATACTGCAAAGGTACAAGCGAGCCCCCCAAACCAAGGAGCGATTACCGCAAAAGGACCATTGATTTGGGTTTCAGCAAAACCACTCCAAGGGAAGCCGGTCAATAATGAGCCACGCAGGTATTCCAGCAAAGTCCAAGAACTAGCAAATAGCAGGGCATTGAGCAAGATTGCAAGGGAAGTTTTTTTTGCCGCCTGGCTAATGCAATGAGCCAGTAGCAGAGCCATGCCAAAGAAAAGACTCAGGTAACTCGATAGGGCAAAGACACCAAAGCCCGCTAGCAGCCAACTTAAGCCTCCAACATCATGCAAGCTAATATAAATCCACCATAGGCTACAAACAAAATACGCTAAACCGAAACCCATACCGAGAATGAAAAATGTGCGTTTTTGTTGAAGCCGAAAGTTAGCCAGTAAATACCAAAAAATACTGAGGGCTAAAATTTGCCACCAACCCCCATAGGAAGCTTCAGCGAGCAAGGCAGTGGCAATACCACTTCCTACCGCACACAGTAGCGCACGCAACAGGCTAGAGTTAATCAATTAAGTCTCGGATGGTAGGCGGCGGGCAATAAGAATATGAATTTGCCGTGAATCTGCCCGTTGAATTTCAAATTCAATACCTGCGATTTGGACTTTCTCACCCAATTTAGGTACCCGTCCTAAATGTTGCGAAATAAAACCTGCAATCGTTTCAATATTTTCCAAATGAAAATGAGACCCTAAGGCTGCATTCACTTGCTCTAACTCAGTAATGCCTTTAATGCGTAATACCTCATTATCGAGCTGAATAATATTATCCGCATCTTCATCCACATCAAACTCATCTTCAATATCACCCACAATTTGTTCAAGGACATCTTCGATCGTAATAATGCCAGCAATACCTCCGTACTCATCAACTACAACAGCAAGATGATTGCGGTTATCACGAAAATCGCGCAATAAAACACTTAGACGCTTTGATTCAGGAATAAAAACGGCGGGGCGCAGCCAGTCGCGTAATTGAAAATCGGCATCGGCAGAGTAGCGTAAAAGGTCTTTAGCTAACAAAATGCCAATGACTTTATCGCGACTGCCTTCAAACACAGGAAAACGTGAGTGGGCCGCAGCAATCACTTCAGTAATAATTTGAGATATAGGGAGGTTGACATCAATCCAGTCTAGCTGTGCTCGCGGAACAAGAATATCGCGGGCACATAATTCCCCCACTTGAAAAACACCTTCAATCATTGCTAGGGCATCAGCATTAATGAGGCCCTCTAATTGCGCTTCGCGTAAGGTATTAATAAGGTCGCGGCGCTGCTCAGCTGGCGAGCTCGGTTCAGGACTAAGAAACTCGCTTAAGCGTTCGAGCAGGGTTTTTTGGATTTCAGGCATAGACCAATTATCTAATAAGGGTTAGGATAGCCGAGCATTTTGAGGGATTGAACTTCTAAAGCCTCCATTTTTTTCGCCGCTGGCGATTTTTCATGGTCAAAACCGCGGGCATGCAGACAACCATGTAGTACTAAATGGGCTAAATGCGCTTCTGGCGATTTATTTTGCGCGCGTGCTTCGGCAAGAACGACAGGCCAGCAAATAACAATATCGGCGTGGAGCGGTAGGGTCCCTGTAGCTTTGCTTTCAACTTCGCTATAAATAAAAGTCAGCACATTAGTAGATTTATCGCGTTGTCGAAAATGGTAATTTAGTGCCTTACTTTCAGCTTGATTGATAAAGCGTATAGTTAGTTCGCCCTGTAAATTACTCAGCCCCATTAAAATCCAGCGGCGCATTTTTTTCTGCCCAACTAGGGATAGAACTTTTTCCTCGAGGCTTGCGCTGGCAAATTGGAAATTAATTTTAGGTAATTTCAGCATAAACTATTTCACCGCGCAGGGTATGGGTTAATACTTCCGTAATGCGCACGGTTTGTATTGAGCCAAGCCATTTTTGCAGATCATGCGCGGGCGCGGGAATGTGAATGACCCGATTATTTTCGGCGCGACCCTGTAAATTTATCCCGTCTTTTGCCAGACCTTCAATTAAAACGGTTTCTTCGTTGCCCAACATATTTTGACTAATGATTTTTGCTTGTGAATCAATTAGGGCTAATAATTGATGTAAACGCTGTAACTTAACTTCATGCGGCGTTTCATCGGGTAGGTTTGCCGCAGGTGTGCCAGGGCGAGGACTAAAAATAAAACAGAAGCTATTATCAAACTGTAATTCTTCGACCATTTGCAATAATTTTTCAAAGTCAGCTTCAGTTTCACCAGGAAAGCCGACAATGAAGTCACTCGATAAAGTCAGATTCGGTCTGACCGCACGCATGCGGCGAATAATGCTTTTGAATTCAAGCGCAGTGTAACCCCGTTTCATGGCCGATAAAATCCGATCAGACGCATGTTGTACAGGCAGATGCAGATGGCTAACAAGTTGCGGGATATGGGAATAGACATCAATTAGGCGCTGACTAAATTCTTTGGGATGACTAGTAGTAAAACGAATGCGCTCAACCCCAGGAATTTCAGCCACATACTCAATTAACAGGGCAAAATCAGCTAAAGAACTTGAGTCGCTTAGCTTGCCTTGATAGGCATTCACATTTTGCCCAAGAAGCACAATTTCTTTTACACCTTGTGCGGCTAGGCCGGCAATTTCAACTAGTACATCATCTAATGGGCGTGAGACCTCTTCGCCACGGGTGTAAGGTACTACGCAGTAGCTGCAATACTTCGAGCAGCCTTCCATAATAGAAACATAGGCAGACCCCCGAGTTTGACGTGAAATAGGTAAGTGATCAAATTTTTCAATTTCAGGAAAAGAAATATCAACTTGTGAGGCACCGGTAAGAAGACGCTTCGCTAACAAGTCGGGAAGGCGATGCAAGGTTTGCGGTCCAAACACAACATCAACATGTGGGGCCCGATTAATAATTTGTTGCCCCTCTTGGCTAGCCACACAACCGCCAACGCCGATTAATAATTGGGGTTTGGTTTTTTTGAGTTCACGTAGTCGACCTAAATCAGAAAATACCTTATCTTGGGCTTTCTCCCGAATAGAGCAGGTATTGAGCAACACCACATCGGCTTGTTCTAAATCTAAGGTCGTTTCCATACCTGCAGATGCATGGAGGATATCGGCCATCTTGCTCGAGTCATACTCGTTCATTTGACAACCAAAAGTTTTGATATAAAGCTTTTTCATATGCCGTTCTCAGGTTTATAGCTGGGGGCGAAGCTCGGATTTTAAGGGAAATACCCCAAACAAGCTAGAGCAAGCGGTAAGCCGCAATGGCAACTAGTGTTGGCGGTAAGGCGGCTAGCAAAAGATAAGTAGCTGAAACCGCTGCATTCGGGAAGTAGTTCCGCAGGATTGCGATACCTGCAGGATTAGGTGCATTGGCAATAACGGTTAAACCACCTCCTGCTACCGCGCCACCAACTAAGGCAAGTTTGAACTCAGCTGAAGTACCGGTTACAAGCGACCCTAAATAGGTGAGAGCAGCATTATCAGTAATCGCTGTTAAAGCTAGGCTGCCATAAAAAACTGCACTAGGGCTCATTTGGGTTAGAAGGGGTTGTAGCCACCATGCTTGTAATTTGCCTAAGACCACAAGACCAGCTAAAAAAAATCCAACCAATAAGGCTTCGCGCAAAATTAATGGGCTCTGGTGTTTTGGGTATGCAACCGTATAGCCAATGAAAAATAATAAGAGCCAAATAAAAAGCACGGGATCATGGGCTACTGCCACTATTGCACAGAGAAATAATAAATGAATAAAGGTAACGCTAATGGGCGTTCGCTTGTGGGCATGGCTAGCCTGCTGCGCTTGTTGTAAGCGCGCTACTTCAAGGAGGACTAAATTTTTACGAAAGAGGACGCTCACTATTAATGAATTAAGCAAGATAGCAAGACACGATTTAAGGCCAAAGTTGCTCAACATGAAAGCGTTATCCCATTGCCAAGTATTCGCCACCATTAATACGGGCGGTGCAGCAAAATTAGTGAGGGTACCGCCAATCGAGATATTGACAAATAAAACCCCTAAAGTACCAAACATAAATGGAATAGAGGGCTGATGTCGATACACTAAATCACGCAAGAGAAAAGCGGCAAGCGTCATCGCGGCAGGTTCGGTAATTAAGGACCCCAATAATGGCGTAATACTGAGGGTTAAAAAATACAGGGCGGTACTTTGCTCCGTGCGCACTAAGCGATGGGCCCCATGGCTTAGCCAATTTAAAATTTGCGTTGCAAACTCGAGTATGGGTTTGCTGCCAGCAACGACCATAATGGCAAAAACAAACATAGGTTCAGTATAATTTCGCTCATTCAAGTATTGCTTTGCACTCGCAAAACCATCAATTGCCCAAATAAATAGAATTAATACGGCTGCCCATAGTCCAAAGACAATTTCAACTTCGCCAAGCATATGAAGCAAGCCAGAATGCCGCTTAGAATGGGCCGCTAATTTTTCAAAATAGGCGGTACAAAATGTGTGAGTCACTGCAATGACAAAAAGGACACTAGCACCTAGTTCGGTCGGGGTAAAGTTCATGATGGGATCTTATCAGCTGCAAATGTAAAAAAAAGAATTCGTCTAATACCCTTAAAAAAGAAGTAAAAACCCCTGGAATTTCATGAATTTTAGGTATTTTTAGCAATTATTAAGGATTGGCACCTTGAAATGGGCTAGCAAAACCCCATATATGGTGTAGAGAAAAAGACCTGTGTCGCTAATATACAAAATTTTTAAACGCAATTAAGGATAAAGAGTAATGACCCAAGTTCAAAAAGAGACCTTAGGCTTTCAGGCAGAGGTTAAACAACTATTGCAATTAATGATTCACTCTTTGTATTCCAACAAAGAAATCTTTTTGCGCGAACTCATTTCTAATGCCTCCGATGCAGCTGATAAATTACGCTATGAGGCAATGACACATGCTGATTGGTATGAAGATCAACCCGAATTAAAAATCAAAATTACTTTTGATAAGGTAGCTCGTACTATTACCATTACCGATAATGGTATTGGCATGAGCCGTGAAGAAGTCATTTCTAATTTAGGCACAATTGCAAAATCGGGCACGAAAGAATTTTTCTCCAAACTCTCTGGTGATCAGCAAAAAGATGCCGCTTTAATTGGCCAATTTGGGGTTGGTTTTTATTCGGCTTTTATTGTGGCTGATCGCATTACGGTAGAAACCCGGCGGGCGGGCTTGCCAGCTAGTGATGGTGTGCGTTGGGAATCAGATGGATCAGGTGAATTTACAGTAGAAACGATCGATCGCCCAGAACGCGGCACAGCTATTACCTTGCATCTGCGTGATGGCGAAGATGAACTACTAACGACTTATGCCCTGAAGACTATTGTGCGGCGGTACTCCGATCATATTTCTTTGCCAATTGAAATGCGCAAAGAGGAGTGGGATGAAGAAAAAAAAGCCCAAGTATTGAAAGATGAATTCGAAAGCATTAATCAAGCTAGCGCTTTATGGGCAAGACCAAAGTCTGAAGTTAGCGTCGAACAATATGATGAATTTTATAAAAATTTGTCGCATGATTATGAAAATCCTTTGTGCTATTCACATAATCGAGTAGAGGGGCGTAGTGAATTTACGCAATTGTTATTTATTCCTGCACATGCGCCATTTGATTTATGGGATCGCAATAAACGTGGCGGCATTAAGCTCTACGTTAAGCGGGTATTCATTATGGATGACGCTGAACAATTAATTCCCACCTACTTACGTTTTGTAACAGGCGTCATTGATACGGCCGATTTACCTTTAAATGTGTCACGTGAAATTTTACAAGAATCACGTGATGTTAAAGTGATTCGTGAAAGCTCAACTAAGCGTGTGCTTGGTATGTTAGAAGACTTGGCTAATAGCGCTGATGAAACGAACCGTGAAAAATACCGCACCTTCTGGAATGCCTTTGGTCAAGCGTTAAAAGAGGGGGTTGGAGAGGATCAAACCAATCAAGAACGCATCGTAAAATTATTGCGTTTTGCTAGTACCCATTCCGATTTACCTGAGCAAACCGTTTCTTTAGCCGATTATGTAGCGCGCATGAAGCCAGGGCAAGAAAAAATATATTACGTTACTGGCGATTCATTTAATGCGGCAAAAAATAGCCCCCATTTAGAAATCTTTCGTAAAAAAGGCGTCGAAGTGTTGTTGTTGTGCGACCGGGTAGATGAATGGATGCTTTCATTTTTAACGGAGTTTGAAGGTAAGGGGCTTTTATCGGTGGCTAAGGGTGATCTCGATTTGGGCGAGCTAACTGATAAACCAGAAAAGGCTGCACAAGAGGCTACCGAAAAGGAATTTAAGGATCTACTCGAGCGGATGAAAAAAACCTTGGCAGATAAAGCAAAAGATGTGCGTATTACCTTTCGTTTAACTGACTCCCCTGCATGTTTAGTAGTTGATGAGCATGAATTATCAGGTAATTTAATGCGCATGTTGAAAGCCGCAGGGCAACAAGCGCCGGAAACAAAACCAATTTTAGAAATCAATCCTGAACATCCCCTGTTGCGCAAGCTAAAGTATGATGACCAACAGTTTGATGAGTGGGCTCATCTCTTATTTGATCAGGCATTGTTGGCTGAGGGTGGTCAGTTAAATGATCCTGCAGGTTTTGTGAAGCGCATGAACCACATGCTTTTAAGCTAGGCCTTAACTGGAGCACAGATGAATAAAGTCATTTCGCAGTTTGGTTTGGAACCAATGCAGCAACAAATTAGTGCTGGTGAACATCAATTTGTAGCGGATGTGAGCGTCAAGCTGGGTGGCGCCAATTCGGGGCCATCACCCCATGAGCTTTTGGCCGCGGCTTTGGGTGCCTGCACTGGAATTACTTTAAAAATGTACGCACAAAGAAAAGCTTGGCCTTTGAGTAATGCTATTGTCTCTGTTGATATCAATCGCGCCAATCAAATTGAGCAGTTTGAGCGCACCATTGAACTCATTGGTAATTTGGATGCAGAGCAGCGGGCACGGCTATTAGAAATAGCCAATAAGTGCCCAGTGCATCTTGCTTTAGCGGGGCAGATTCAAATTTCCACCCAATTACTCAACGCATAGCAGATTATTTAGAGGTAGAGCTAGAGCCTGAGCTTGCCTTTTGACCCGCACTATAACCTTGGTTGTACTGAGCCTGTTTTTCTGCTGCCTTATCTTTTTCGTATTTATCATAGACATAGCCGCCAGCTGCACCAACGGCAGCGCCACCTACTGCGCCCCAAATTGCTGCGCCGCCTAAAGCTGCTGTCCCAATTGCGCCGGCAGCAGCACCAATGGCGCCTCCAGATAAAGTACTTTGCTGCGAGCTGTTCATGTTTGAGCAGCCCGTAGTTACCAGGCCAGTAGTTGCAAAGATACTAGTAATGGCGATTAATTTTTTCATCGTATGCATAGTGTTATTCCTTCAGGATGGTCTTAATAATTAAGCGGGGCAAGGGAAGCGCTCAGCTAAATAGCGCAAAGCACTATCGGCCGCAGGGCTATTAAGTAGTGCAGGTTTGCCTTCGGCCCAT
The DNA here is from genome assembly GCF_021395195.1 of Polynucleobacter sp. IMCC 29146. NCBI lineage: Bacteria > Pseudomonadati > Pseudomonadota > Betaproteobacteria > Burkholderiales > Burkholderiaceae > Polynucleobacter > Polynucleobacter sp. IMCC 29146. Next base: position 187,391 of record NZ_JAJVCR010000005.1, read on the forward strand.
TTAACAAAGTCGCTAATCACAGTATCTCGCGTGGGTCCTGGCTGTTTGACGCAAATAAAGGGTTTGGCGATGCTGGGATGTCGAGTAACTAAATACGTATCGTAAAGACCTGTTGCATAGCCCAAGCAAAAACTGCGTGACTCGCTACTGGCTGGACTTTTGCAGCTAGTAATAAATTCTTGGGTACTGAGCACTGCGACCTTTTCTTGGGCATATACAACAGTAATAAATGGACTTGCCAAGCCCAAGGCGATAAGTGAAAGTAGGAATTGTTTTTTCATATGTGGCCCCTTGATCGGTTATGAAATAATCGTAAATGTAAATTCTACTCAATTTAATAAATCAATAAGGAATTATGGCTATTTTTGAACTCGACGGTATTCAACCCCAAGTGGGAGAGGGGGCTTGGGTTGCTGAAAGCGCTGAAGTTATTGGTAACGTACGTTTGGGCCGAAATGCGAATATTTGGCCCCAAGTTGTAATTCGGGGCGATAACGAACTAGTTGAAATTGGCGAAGAGGTCAATATTCAAGATGCATCGGTTTTGCATTCAGACCCAGGCTTTCCTTTGAGTCTCGAGAAACGGGTATCGATTGGCCATCGGGTGATGCTTCATGGCTGCAAAATTGGCGAAGGCAGTTTAATTGGCATTGGGGCAGTTATTTTAAATGGCGCCAAAATCGGTAAGCATTGTTTAGTTGGTGCGGGCTCTTTAGTGACAGAAGGTAAGGAATTTCCAGATGGGTCGATGATTTTGGGCTCGCCAGCGAAGGCAGTAAAGTCGTTATCGCCTGAACAATTAGCACGACTCGAATACATTTCCAGTCATTACGTACAAAATGCGCAGCGCTTTAAAAAAGGCCTGAAACGAATTGGCTAAGCAATTGGGGACAAAGTTGCTACATAAATCATAGCGATCTTTGATCTGCATCAAGCTCAAACGAGCTTATTACCATATTATTTTCGTAATCTTTATTGGATTGCCCTCAACTGTAAATAATTTTGGACAAAAAAAAGACAAAAGAAATTGGTAAATACCAAAAAACCGAATTACTCGGGAAAACCCCAACCCTTTTACATTGGGAGTTACCCTAGTTAGCATAAAAAAAGCCGTAATACATAGCATAATCAATTCGTTATATCAAACGCAAGCAATTATTGGAGAGAAAAATGGCAATAGCAAAAGCAGCACCAATTTCCGCGGCAGATCGCAAAGTTATTTTTGCTTCTTCGCTGGGCACAGTCTTTGAGTGGTACGACTTCTACTTGTATGGCTCACTAGCTGCCATTATTGCTAAGCAGTTTTTTAGTGGCCTAGATGAAGGATCGGCATTTATTTTTGCATTGCTGGCTTTTGCTGCTGGTTTTATTGTGCGTCCTTTTGGTGCTTTGGTGTTTGGGCGCTTGGGCGACTTAATTGGTAGAAAGTACACCTTTTTAGTAACGATCGTCATCATGGGATCAGCCACCTTTATCGTAGGTCTATTGCCAAATTACGCGACGATTGGCATTGCAGCACCAGTACTTCTAATTAGCCTACGCATTCTGCAGGGCTTAGCTTTGGGTGGTGAATATGGCGGCGCAGCCACATATGTTGCCGAACATGCACCACGAAATAAGCGGGGGGCCTATACGGCTTGGATTCAAACGACCGCTACGCTCGGACTGTTTTTATCATTGTTAGTCATTTTGGCTACGCGTGAATTCACGGGCCCTGATTTTGATGTATGGGGCTGGAGAGTGCCTTTCCTTGGATCGATCTTTTTGTTGGGTATTTCGGTGTGGATTCGCTTGTCGATGGCTGAATCACCTGCGTTTAAGAAAATGAAGGAAGAGAACAAGCTTTCCAAATCGCCGTTAGCTGAATCCTTTACTGAGTGGAAAAATCTCAAGATCGTAATCTTGGCTTTATTCGGTTTGGTTGCTGGCCAGGCTGTAGTTTGGTATTGCGGCATGTTCTATGAGTTGTTTTTCCTTACCCAGGTTCTGAAAGTCGATGGGAAAACCGCTAATTTAATGGTTGCAGGCGCATTAATATTGGGCACCCCGTTTTTCATAGTATTTGGTTCGTGGTCTGACAAAATTGGCCGCAAGCCAATCATTATGGCTGGACTGTTATTGGCAGTTATTACATATATACCCAATACGCCAGTGTCGGTATTTAATGGCCTCACCCACTTTGCTAACCCTGCATTAGAAAAAGCAATGGCAACTTCACCTGCCTCAATTACAGTTGATCCTGCAGAGTGCTCATTCCAATTTAATCCAACAGGTACGGTTAAGTTCACCAGTTCTTGCGATATTGCTAAGCAGGTGATGGCAACTAACTCAGCAAGTTACACTACTATTCCATCAGCCCCAGGAACGGTGGCGCAGGTGAAGATTGGTGAAACTGTCATTGATGGCTATGCCGCCAAGGGAATGGCTCCAGCCGATGCGAAGGCAGCGGATGCAAAATTCAAAAAAGATATTCGTAGTGCTTTAGATGCCGCTGGTTACCCTGCGAAAGCAAATCCTGCGGATATCAATGTGCCAATGGTGGTCTTGCTGTTGGTTTACTTGGTTATCCTGGTAACAATGGTGTATGGTCCAATTGCTGCTGCTTTAGTTGAAATGTTCCCAACCCGTATTCGTTACACTTCAATGTCATTGCCGTATCACATTGGTAATGGTTGGTTTGGTGGTCTCTTGCCAACTATTTCGTTTGCTTTAGTAGCCCAAAACGGCAATATTTATTACGGCCTTTGGTATCCCATTATTGTGGCCTCTGCTACTTTAGTGATCGGCGTTCTTTTTGTAAAAGAAACAAAAGATATCGATATTTATGCTCGTGACTAGGGTATTGAACTAGTTAAGTAAAAAACCCGATTGCCAAAAACAATCGGGTTTTTCTTTTGGCACAGCCGTAAATAAACTACCTATTAATGAGTAGTTTATTTTGCTGCGCAATTGAAATCTCCCGCGGGCCTGGCGTTACATCAATTGAATTACCAGCACTGATTAAGCCAGGTTTTAGTACCCGCAAATACCAACCAGAATAAGCATTTTTCAGCATGGCCTTAGCTGCGCCGTTAAACCCCAGCTTGGCATTGAATTTAAAGCAGGGTTCGCGTAACTTCACTACCGCAAGTTCAGCAGCCCCAATGCGCCAGCGATCACCGATATATACGTCTGCTTCAAGCAGGCCAGTAATGGTTAGATTTTCTCCGAGCTCACCATGGCTTAAAGCAATTGTTTGTTGGCGCTCTTGGCCTAAGAGCGTATTCCAAAAATCATAATGCTCACTAGGGTAGGCATAAACCGCTTTTTCGATGCCACCATGCACTGTAAGGTCAGCTTGTTCATCGCCATCAAGCCCTAGCACCCCAAGCAAAATAGGCTTTGGGTTAGCGATTTGGCTAACTGGTATCTTATTAATCGCTGAGGGCACCACTGTAAATTCGGGGTGATGTACCCCAGGTAATGGAGCCACTTTGCCAATTGAGATGGTGAGAATACGCAAGAGTAAGCCTCCATTAAAAGTAGTTTTATTTTAACTTTGATAAACTTAAAAGGCTTAATTTCTTGGTAGACTACGATAACCAAAAGAAATAGACCATTATTGAAAAGGACGTAACGTTATGCAATCCTTACTGCGCATGCTGACCTTGTTAATTTCCTTAATAATCTGTGCCCCTGTAATAGCAGCGCCACTCATCGTTGCTAAAGAAGCGGCCTTACCTCCAGCAGCCGGCGTTCTTGCCACCCGTGGTATTTCGCGTGGGCCTTCAGTCAAAATGGCTTCGCCTGAGCCAGATGTTGCAGTCAGTTCGCCGCTCGATTTTAAGGTCGTATTTGAAGCGCGTGGTGGTGAAAAAATTGATCCGAACTCAGTAAAAGTCATTTATATGAAGTCACCTTTTGTTGATTTAACCCCGCGCTTAAAAAATGCTATCTCAGCAAACGGCATTGATTTTCCAAAAGCAGAAGTACCCCCAGGCACCCACACTATTCGTATTACTGTTAAAGACACCGAAGGCAGAGAAACTAACTCAGTGCAAACCTTGGTGGTTAATAAGTAATGCAATGCCCTTATTGCCTTTCTGAAGTTGCTGAAGAGGCATTTGTATGTAAAGTTTGTACTCGCGATTTATACCTCTTTAAGCCCATGATGGCTAAGGTTGCTGAATTAGAAAAGCAACTTGAAGAGATGCCAAATCAGAAAGCTTACGAAGAGCGGATTGCAAAATTAGAGGGATTACTACAAGAGAGTGAGAGTGCAGCACTGTCAAGGCGGGGCTTTAGGGAAATTTTTTTCGATACAGTGATCTTTATTTTCATCCCACTTCTATTATTATTAGCGGCGCATGCATTAATAACGGTAGTGTTTGACACCAAGATGTTATATCTCCGCATTATTTCAATTTGCTTGCCATTACCTTTTGGTTACTTTCTCTTTAAGCGGGTGCATCACCATATTTTTCCTTGGTTTTTAGCAATCCTTTTTCTAGCTATTGCATCGGTTATTGGCATGAGTGGGATTACCAGCCTGGTCGATAAATCACCCATTTGGCCGCAAAATCTTTTTGAATGGCGTGAATCATTAGCGTATTCCGCAAGTATTGCATTTAGTTTTTTAACTGGCATGCTGATTGGTAAGATCACCTACACGAGTAAAAAAAGTAAATCAGCCGCGGAGAACCCTTGGGTAATGGCAGTTGTAGGGGCGCTGGGAGAGGATAAGCTCTCGCCCGAAGCCTTAAAGCATTTAGTGAAAAATCTGCATAAATATGCTGGGATGGCATTTGCAGCAGTATCAACTTCTGTTTCAGTCTATACGGGTCTAAAGGATTTTCTCTAATTTAAAAATATAAAGATGTAAGGGTTGCAATGATCAAAATAATTATTGGCATCACTCTTTTGCCACTAGTTATACAAGTGATTGAAGAGCGCAATATTCAATAGTTGGCAGCCCCATTACCTAAATAGAGCGCGCGCATAAAATTATGAAATGGTTTTTCACTCTTCATAAATTATTGAGAATATTTATTTTTTTTGTTTTTGTTGCAAGCATTCACAGTGCTAATGGTCAAATTGATGCCAAGCAGATAGGTATCGTGGTAATGCATGGTAGCGGCGGAAAGCCAACGGGATATGTATACGATTTGGCAACTGCATTGGAAGGCAAGGGCTATCTGGTAACAAACCTAGAGATGCCTTGGTCTGGAAGAAGGGCGGCTGATGTAACGGCAGAGGTAGGTTTAGAGGAATTAGGCCAGGCGATTACGCAATTACAAAAAAAGGGAGCTAAGGCGATCTTTTTAGCAGGACATAGTTTTGGAGGTACTTTCGCGCTTTATTACGCCGGTGTAAATTTAGTGGATGGAGTTATTGCAATTGCACCCGGTGGGGTCGATTCTGATTTTTACCAAAGCAAAATTGCCAATTCCCTCAATCATGCCCGTCAATTAATTGCTGAGGGCCGCGGCGATCAGAAAGAAAATTTTGCTAATTATGAAAATTCAAGGGGAGACTATACGACCTTGACCCCAGCTAAAGCCTATGTTTCTTGGTATAGCAAAGATAGTGTGATGAATGCTACTCAAGCCTTTAAGCAGCTACGACCCGACGTGCCAGTGCTATACATTATGCCCACCAATGATTACCCTTTCCTTAGGCGCGCTAAAGCAGCGCGCTGGACCCAATTGCCACCCAACCCTAAAAATGAATTATATGAGCCCATTGCCAGTCATTTAGAGGCGCCAACCGTGTCGATTAATGAAATAATTAGATGGATTAATATGATCGTTACAGATAAAAATTAGAATAATATAGGTCGCAAAAAAGGAGACAAAGTGAAGCTAATGGGACTGGGGCCTCAATTGCGTTTTAATATCGTCATTGTGCTGACGATCTTGGGATGTCATTTATCCGTTAATGCCCAAACTACGCTTAATGTTGCGTCTGATGAGTCCGTTAACACCGAAAATATTAAGGCACCCCCACGTGATGTTAAAGATATTTTACGTGCACTAGAACAAAGTAAGCCCGATTTAGCAACGGTAGCAAAAAATAAAGAAATTATTGCTAAGCCATTACCAAATACACAAGACAAAGAAGAATTAAACCGTTTTTACTCTCAGCAGGCAGAGGCCTATCAAGATTTAGGACTAATGAGTAAGGCAATTCAGGCCGCTCAGCGAGCGGCAAATGATTACCCATCGAAAAATCCTAGACTGTATGTTGGAGATTTAACGCATTTAAGTGTTCTTGAGGGGCTAGGTGGAAAGTTAACTACGGCAATTTCTACTATGGAAAAAGCCATGGCTTATCAGAAGCAAACTTTACCAAAACTGATGGGCATCCGAATGACTATGGGAAGGTTATTGGTTAACTATTATGCTACAGTAGGCAACTTTCCGGCTGCTCAAGAAACTTTAGATGAGCTAGATAATAATATCAAGCGCCTCAAGACCTTTTCGCGCTCATATGGCGAGATAGGAAGTTATTGGGAATCACAATTTGAGAGCGCCCGCGGTATTTATTTTAGTCATCAGGGTCAGTGGGTCGAGAGCGAACGCGCGCTGCGTAAAGCCATTCATTTACTTGAGCAAAACTATAGCAAGGTCAATAACATAGTAGTCAAAGCAGAAGATTCTGAAAACGCTACTCGAGTAGTTGCAGATACAAGTAATAGCCCACGTGTTTATATTACACAAATTATTCATCGGCAAATTAATTTAGCTTTTGTACTGAGGCAGCAAAGAAAGTTAATTGATGCAGAGTATTACGCCAGAAAAGCGCTTACTTTTGCATTAGAAAAATTTGGGCGTAATTCTGCAGATGCGGGTCGCGCTTTAGCAAGCTTAGCTACGATCATTGACGAGCAAGGACGCTCAGCAGAAGCAGTATTACTTGCCCAGGCAGCCCTAAACTCCGCCAGAGAGGCAGGGGCTCCAGATGATTCTATCGTCCTCGTTAAAGCAAGAGAAGCACTAGGCTCGGCATTAGTTGCTGATGGCAAATATGCTCAAGCAGATACTGTTTTTAACGAAATGGTAGTGGGCATTAAGCGCGATCCCGATTTAGCTAAAAATTACCGTAGTGGTGACTTAGACTGGGTTCTAGCCTTACTAAAAACAGGTAAGGCTAGCCAAGCGGCACAGATGACTGCTGAGATATTGCGTCAGTTTGAGGCGGCAGGAATAAAAAATTCTGCGCGAGTCGCTTTAGTACGCGCATTTGAGGCAACTGCATTACAAGCTCAGGGCAAATGGAGTGAAGCAAATTCGTTATATAAAAATGCTATACCCGCGCTCCTTGACCAATCACGTAATGATGCTGAAAACGATACTAGTAGTATGAAGCAGTTGCAACGGATGAATTTTATTTTAGAAAATTACCTAGCTGAATTAGCGCACATCTATAAAACTGAGCCAGCACAGGCTAGTTCGGCAGCTGCTGAAGCATTTCAAATTGCCGATATTGCCCGGGGCAGTGGCGTACAAAGAGCGCTCACCGCAAGTGCAGCGCGAGCTAGCATTAAAGATCCCCAATTAGCACAATTGGCGCGGCAAGAGCAGGATTTGCAGCGTCGCATTAATACTTTGTCGGAACTGCTTACCGGCTTATTATCTGCAGCCCCCGATCAACAGTTACCTGCTGTCCAAGTGCAAATTCGGACAGACATCGATAAATTTAAAATACAGCGTGAGAATTTAAAGAAGGAAATTGAAAAACGTTTCCCTGAATATGCTGAACTAGTTGAGCCAAAGCCTGCAACAATTGCGGGTACGCAGCGCTTATTACGGGCTGATGAGGTCTTAGTTTCTTGGTATTTTGCAGAAAACGTAGGCTATGTTTGGTCTATTAGTAAAGATACACCTCCCCAGTTTGTGCAAATACCTCTAGGCAGGGCGCAAATGGCTAAAGAAATTACCCAATTGCGCAAAGCCCTCGATCCCGGAGTGGCTACCATTGATGAAATCCCTGCATTCGATATTGCCCTAGCGTATCAGTTGTATCAACAAATTTTGGCCCCCGTTGAATCTAGCTTAAAGGGTAAAAAAGTGATGCTAGTTGTACCGCATGCTGAATTAGGCCAATTACCGCTTGCATTACTTGTTACCAAAGCAACGGCCCAACCCAGTAAAGCTGGCGTGCCATTTGCAGGTTACAAGGCGATTCCTTGGTTAAGTCGGGATATTGCCATTGCACAAATTCCCTCGGTTACCGCCTTAGCAGCTTTGCGTAATTTACCCGCAGGAAGTGATAGTCGTAAAAATTTTATCGGCTTTGGCGATCCATACTTTAGTATGGCGCAAGAAAAAAGTGCCAAGAAGAATATCGCGCCAACCCAACTTGCCACGCGAGGAGCGCCATTAAAATTACGTAGCGCGCCCAAAACTACTGGGGTCAGCTCAGCCGAGCTATCGCTCTTACCTAGACTACCCGATACTAGTCAAGAAATTGAAGAGGTCGGTAAGGTATTAGGTGCAGAACCTGGTGATATTTTTCTTCATCAGCAAGCAACGCTTAAGCAAGTTACGACGATGGATTTATCAAATCGTAAAGTAGTGATGTTTTCTACCCATGGCTTGGTGCCGGGTGAGCTCAATGGCTTAACGCAACCCGCACTGGCACTTTCTTCACCTGAAGTAACGGGCGATAAAGATGATGGTCTCTTGACAATGGATAAAGTGATTGCCTTAAAACTCAATGCCGATTGGGTGGTTTTATCCGCTTGTAATACTGCTGCTGGAGAGGGTTCGGGTAGTGAGGCCGTTTCAGGCTTAGGCAGAGCTTTCTTTTTTGCAGGCGCTAAAGCATTACTAGTATCTAATTGGCCAGTAGATTCTGTCGCATCACGGCAATTGATGACAGATTTATTTAAACGCCAACAACAAACTCAGGGTCTTATCAAGTCAGAGGCATTACGTCAAGCCATGTTGGCACAAATTGATTTAGGTGGTGTTAAAGAGGGAGCAACGATGAAGTACAGTTATGCCCACCCTTTATTTTGGGCGCCATTTGTCGTGGTGGGCGATTAGTTAGCCCAAGAAGGCGCTTAATAAATAAAGCGCATCATATAAGTCAGCATAAGAGGTAATACTAGTAAGCCTAGTAAACTCATAATCCAAGCACGATTGGGCGCAGGAAAAAGCGCTTCTAATTTAAGAATGCCAAATTGCATCAACAAACCCATCCCATAAAGTATTAGCGGCAATAGCCAGCCTTTGGCAATTCCTAAAATAAGAAGATAGGCGACACCAATGAGCGCCTCAATTACGACATAACTGGGAAAGAGGTATTTAAAGAAAAGCGCTAAGTCGCGCGCCAGCTTTCTTCCTCGCTTATCACCTAGGCGAGCAACTAAATCATTTTCTGCAATTCGTTCGGGTATGCCCTGATGATAATTTTTAAGCACATAACCCAGTTGCTGCGCCATAAAGCAATAGCAAACTAAATACGAAATGAGTAGTTCAAAAGAAAAATTCGGCATAATGGCAATACTATAATTTATAAGCAGATTCATCAAAAGTAAGCTAACTAAGATGAGCTTCTGTGAGCCCTAAGAGAAGAGACAAATGCCAATTAAAAATATTATTCCTAATTTGCTCGGCCTAGGAAGTTTGCTTATTTTATTTGTCTTGGGCAGGACCTTAAATGTGCCAATCATCCTGCAAATTTTTAAGCAAGTTGACCAGTTAACCGGCAATATCATTTTGGTTATTATCGCCATAGCCATTGGCATCTTCATGAAAGATTATTGGTATGTCCTTGGGGTAACTCTTGTTGCGACCCTCGTTACGCTGCTAGTGCCTGCAGTCCCTGAATTACTAAACACAACGCAGGAATATATATTTGCGTTTATGTTAGTAATTCTAGGATTTTCTTCGATCTCTAATTTTTCACGCCAGTATCGTTAACGACGCAATAAGTTCAAGTTTATTTTTTAGCTTCAGCAGCAGCAGCTGGTGTAGCAGCAGGAACAGCGGCAGGTTGAGCCTCTTTTTTTGCCTCTTCGATATGAGTAGCTTCAGCGCCATGCTTCTCGCCACCCATGTCAATATTACCGTCGCCTTTCATCATAAGCCAGCCAGTAAGTCCAATTAAAATAAGTACAACGATGATGATTGTGCGGTTGCTCATCTGATTCCCCTGAATATTAATATATTGATTAATTTTTAAGCTTAAAAAAGCCTTATAATTTAATGTAAGCTTTCATTATAGTATTAATTAATAAGCTAATTGCCTTATATTAAATAATAATATCTAATATAATTTTTATAACATTTACCTTAGCGCTTAAAAAGCCATGGAGTATCAAAAATGAATTTACGTAAATATATTAATGCCTTTTTTCTTGGCTGCGCAGTAATCAGCACCAGCGTAATGGCTGCAGATGCGGCAAAACCGCCTTCTGGTTCGGTGACTATTAATGAAACTCAGTTTGCCCTGATCGTAGGTGGTAGTACAGGCGGCGGTGTCTTGACCTATAAAGGCAAGCAATATCCATTCAAAATAACAGGTATTAGCTTGGGTGCAAACATTGGCGTCTCTAAACTTTCCGCAGTTGGTGAAGTGTATGACTTAAACGATATTTCTAAATTTGCAGGCACCTTTACAAAATTAGATGGCAGTATTACTTTGGGCGGTGGCGTTGGCGGCTCTGTATTAAAGAATGAAAATGGCGTGATCATGCGCTTAACCAGCACTTCGCAAGGCATTCAGTTGAATTTAAGTGCGAGCGGTGTGTCGGTGAAGTTGGATAAATAAAGAACTTAATTTGTGTGATCTTGGATAAGGGCGAAAGCCTTTCTCTAAGTAGCACGCAGTTGATCTTGCTTTAATATTTCACTAATTGATGTCGTGTATGAAACACTTACTTAAGCTACTAATCCCCTTCGTTGTAAGCTTATTTATGAGCGTCGCTCAAGCTCAGACTGAATGCCCATCTTCGCAAATATTACATTTTGAGGATGGATCTAAAGGGTGCATGTCTGAATATAAATTTTTTAATGTTCAGCGCGATTTCGCAGATGGCAAGACCTCTATTGCCGAGACGGTAGCAGGTAAAGATAGGTTCTATGTGGCATGGGTAAAAAATCCAAATATTTGCCCTACTGATTGGGCTACGGTTGATTGGGGAGGCTTTTTCCTCACTTCAGCAAAAGTCTTAAATAAATGTGAAGATGCCGTTATTAAAAGAGTAGTTACGGTACTTAATAAAAGCCCCGCTAGTTGCGAGTGTGAAATTGTGTACAACTCTCATGCTACTGCTAATATCACGATGTCAAAAACTGCATTTGAATCTAGGTCTCGCGCTTGGCTCGCGTACGCTCAAAATGGAAATCGATTTCATGACCAATTTACCGAAGAAGAGAAAAAAGCCAATACACTTTTTCTTGCTGACTATTTAAAGCAGTTAAATGGTGGACCAGTCGCCTCTCCTGCTACTCAACAAGCCAATACAGCGGCAGATAAAAAATTGCAAGATGAGTTGGCCAAGAAACTGCAGCTTGATAAAGAGCAAAAGGATTTAGCTGAAAAGGCCCGTATTGAAAAAGAGAAATCGCTTGCAGAAGAAAAGCGCATTGCTCAAGAGATTGCCCAAAAGGGCCAATTAGATAAAGAGGCGGCTAACAAAGCCCGCATTGAAAAAGAGAAATCGCTTGCAGAAGAAAAACGTATTGCCCAAGAATTAGCAAAAGTACAGGCTTTAGAAAAAGAAAAGGCAGACTTAATTACAAAACTGCAGCAAGAAAAAGATGCCCGTGAAAAAGCTGCAGCTGCCAAGCCAACGAATGATGAAGCCCGTATCTTAGCTTTGCGCAAAGAGTTAGAAAAAGAAATCCGAGCGAGCATTCAAAATGAGTCGGCAGCTTCGCCAGGCGCCTCTAAGGCCAAACAAGCCCCTCTCGTTTTTGCCAATCGTAAGGCATTGGTGATCGGTAATGATTCTTACCAAAAAGTGACTCCCTTAGTAAATGCTAGGGAAGATGCAAAAGTGGTCGCTGAAAGCCTTACCTCGCTGGGTTATAAAGTTTCTTTAAAGTTGGATGTCACTGAAAAGCAATTTAAATCAGAGTTGCGTACTTTTAAAGGCCAAATTCAGTCGGGCGATGAGGTCGCTATCTTTTATGCTGGACACGGAGTGCAGATTGCCTCAACTAATTATTTATTACCAGTAGATATTGGCGGTCAAAACGAGGAAGAAATAAAAGATGAGGGTATTTCATTGCAAAGATTGCTGGATGATATGACCGAGAAGAATGCCAAATTTACTTTGGCAATGATTGATGCATGTCGTGATAATCCCTTCAAAAGTTCAGGCAGAAGCGTTGGCGGCAGGGGGTTGGCCCCCACGACGGCAGCTACAGGGCAAATGATTGTCTTTTCTGCTGGCACAGGCCAACAAGCCTTAGATAAGTTAGGGCCAAACGATAAAAGTAAAAATGGTCTTTTTACGCGAGTATTTGTAAAAGAAATGCAAAAAGCGGGTGTATCAGTCGACCGAGTTGTACGCAATGTTCGCACTGAGGTGGTGGCTTTGGCTAAGTCAGTAGGCCACGACCAAGTACCTGCTATTTATGATCAAGTAGTGGGCGAGTTTTACTTTAAACAATAACGCGCAATTATTAATAACATCAGGTGTTTTTGATTACCGCTCGCACGGCCGCTAAATCCCATAAAGCCGAGCCACATGATTTAAAGAGTGTCGGTTTCTGAGGATCAATTGATTTTTTCTTCGAGACAAGTTCACCTAAAGTTGGGTAATCAGCCGGAGCTAATTTTGCTAGCAATAAGTCACCCCCTTCATGACTTACTTCAGGGGTATCGCAGATGATGTTGCCGTACATAGCGAAGCGCTGACAAATATCTGCCGATATTTCGGCTAAATGCGCTTTGAATGAGCCAATTGCAGTAATAAACAAGCTATCAAAATCCAAGTTTTGCAAATGCAATAGCACTAGCTCGTGTGCTGGCGTGCAAGTTGCAATGTTTTGAATCGATGCAGGATAAGGCGCTTTAGGTGGTAAATAGTGTGCATCAATACCTAACTTTTTAGCGTACTCAACTAGGGCAACTGCCGAAGCCATGCTTTTTGACTGCACCCAAACCCGTTGGGTGCTAAAAAGGATATGAAAAGCCTCCAAATGATTTTTACCCTGTACACCTGCTCCAATGATAAGTAAGTCACCGTCAGGATTTGGTGCTGCGAGTTGTGCAGCTAAAGCAGAGACAGCAGCCGTGCGTTGAGCGGTAATGAGAGCGCCATCGAGCGTAGCCAGTACAGCTCCGGAAGCCGCATCAAAAACCAAGATCTCCCCTTGGATGGCAGGTAGGCCTTTAGTAAGATTAAGCGGGCAAACCGAAATCGATTTGACGGCGGCTATATCGGGTCCGGCAATTGGCATCACCAATAGAACGCCATCATCTTTTAGGGGCAAAGCATGGCGGGGCGGCTTCTGAATTAATCCTTGAGAATCATCAATTAAAACTAATTGAATTTCAGTAAGAAGTTGATGCCAAGAAGTGCTTGCTTGCGTCATCAAGCTAATCTTAGCTCATGATGCCAATTTGCCATGGTACAAATTCATACTTACCTAAGTCAAGTAATTCACTCTTAGACTCCTCGCCTGAGGCAGTACGTAAAAAAAGTTCAAAAATACGTTGACCCATTTCTTGAACCGAGACGGTGCCATCCAAAATTTCACCGCAATTAATATCCATGTCTTCAGTTAGTTTGTTATACATCGGCGTATTGGTTGCTAATTTTAAGCAGGGCGCAGGTCTTGAGCCAAACATCGAGCCACGACCTGTTGTAAAAGCAATCAGGTTAGCCCCACCAGCAATTTGACCAGTTGCTGACACCGGATCAAAACCGGGGGTATCCATAAAAACAAAGCCCTTCGTGGTTACGGGTTCGGCATATTTATACACTTCCATCAAGGGTCCGGTACCACCTTTCATCGACGAGCCAAGTGATTTTTCAAAGATATTGGCAAGCCCGCCAATTTGATTGCCTGGACTTACTTTGCCATTAATTTGTACATCACGACCAGGTGAGTATTCATCTTTCCACCAGCGAATTCGTTCAATGAGTTTTTCCCCAACAGCCTGGCTAACAGCGCGTCGCGTTAAGGTATGTTCAACCCCATAAATTTCTGGAGTTTCTGAGAGAATGCCAGTACCACCATGACGGGCCAAGATGTCTACTGCCGCCCCCAAGGCGGGATTAGCCGTAATTGACGAAAAGCCATCAGACCCACCACACTGTAAGCCAACACTTAAATGACTTGCCGAAACTGTTTGCCGATTAAACTGATTTGCTGCCGGTAGCAGGGCTTTCACAGCTTCAATACCTGCCTCAATGGTTTTTCTTGTGCCACCACTTTCTTGCATGATGAAAGTATGTAGGGTAGAGCCCTCATGTAAATCTTCTTGTTCCATTAAACCTTTTAATTGGTTGCGTTCACACCCAAGGCCAATTACCAATGCTGCAGCTAAGTTCGGATGGCGTGCATAACCCGCCATAGTGCGGCGTAATAGTTGCATGGGCTCCCCAGACATTTCCATGCCGCAGCCAATCGAATGACTAAAAGCAGCCACGCCATCCACATTTGGATACTCCGCAAGACGTTCGGGAGTAAACCATTCAGCAATTTTATTGACTACCGTTGCTGAACAATTAACCGTTGCCAGAATACCAATGTAATTGCGCGTTCCCACTTTGCCATTGGCACGGACATACCCTTGAAAAGTTGCGCGCTCAGCTTCAGGCAGCAGAGCGATAGGTTGATATTCACTCGCGTAGGCGTAGTCACGATCAAATTCTTTAAAATCGGTATTGTGACTGTGTACCATCGTACCTGCTTCAATATCGGTATTGGCAAAGCCAACGGTTACGTTATATTTGAGGATGGGCTCACCCTTGAGAATTTTTTTGGCCGCTATTTTGTAACCCGCAGGTACTTGGCTACGGCTAGTAAAGTCTTCGCTTGGCACAGCAGTGCCAATGCCAATATCAACTCGCGCAACAACGACATTATCATGTGGGTGTAGCCGAATAATGGGCCCAATGAGCCGCTTTTCAGACATTTCTATCATGTACAGACCTCTTTAAAATGCAACTTAATACAGCGCTAATTAATCGATTTTAATACCTGCGTCTTTTACTACACGGCGCCAATTGATAATGCTGTCTCGAATGTATTTACTATATTCCTCAGGCGTGCCGCCAACCACATTAAAACCAAGCTCAGTAAGGCGTGTACGAATCTCAGGCATTTGCAGTACTTTATTCATTTCCTGATTTATCTTCAGAATAATGTCGCGCGGTGTAGCTGCTGGTGCCAGCACGCCCCAGTATGAACTAGCTTGACTAACCGCAGCTAAACCTACTTCACTAAAAGTAGGCACATTCGGTAAAGCGGGTGAGCGGGTATAGCCAGTGACCGCAAGGGCGCGCAGTTGACCGTTATCAATAAAGGCTTTGCTAGAGCTAATGTTAGTAAAAGTTGCCGCAACCTGACCCGCAACCGTATCTGTTACTGCTGGTCCCGCCCCCTTATATGGAGCATGAATCATATCGATTCCTGCAGTAAGTTTAAATAATTCACCGGTGAGATGTGAGGAGGTGCCCGCTCCAGCAGAAGCATAAGCTAAGGCGCCATTTTTCGTTTTTGCAAGCGCAATTAATTCACTAACAGTTTTTGCTGGTACAGCCGGATTGACGACGAGTGCACTCGCTCCCGAGGTCAGCAAAATGACAGCAGTAAGATCCTTAATACTGTCATAGGGTATTTTTTGTAAGAGCGCAGGATTTGAAGTAAAGGCAGTGTCAACAACCACAAAAGTGTAGCCATCGGGCTGGCTGCGCACGACCATTTCCGTGCCAATTGTGCTGCCCGAGCCAGGGCGATTTTCCAGAATAATTTGCTGACCCAATAATTCAGTCAGCTTGGGCGCAATGATGCGCATTTGCATATCTGTGCCCCCGCCGGGCGCAAATGGGATGACAAACTTTATAGGCCTATCGGGATAGGCAGCTAATGCCATACCCCCATGCAAAGCCCCAAGCGCAATCAGGCTTAAAAGAAGTTGTCGATAAATACTACTGAAACCTATTGAATGCATGATTGCTCCCTATTTTTACGTTCAATTTACCTGATTGCTGCGGGCAATACTAAATAAGCGTGGATTTAGACGTCATTATCGCGATCATTTATAATTATCAGTTCGGCGAATTAGCTCAGCTGGTTAGAGCGACGGAATCATAATCCGCAGGTCCGGGGTTCAAATCCCTGATTCGCCACCATTTTTGCACATCAATGCGTAGTTAAACCGAGCCCAGTATTCACTGATGTCCAGTTTTAGATACCGCTTTACTGAATCAGATTGTCTATGTAAAAGGTTTAATGGTGCGCCAAGAATGAGACATAACCCTAGAACAAGTTTTAACAACCAACTATGTTGGCTAGCTTTCGCCATTACATTGATAGCGGGCAGTGGGATTGCCCTGGCGCAAAAAAAGCCTGCCATTGATAAACCTAAAAATATTATTATTCTTTTTGCTGATGGGGTGGCCGGAACTCAAATAGACTTTGGTCGGTATTCAAGCGAACTATTACGCCAACAGGAGTTCGCATTAACCTCAATCGTGATGAATCAAGGTAGTTTTGGGCTAATGCATACCGAGTCGGCAACTGCTTATGTAACTGATTCTGCGGCTGCTGGTTCTGCAATGTCAATTGGGCAAAAGGTAAATAACGGAGTAATTTCAATCACACCTGATGGGAGGTCGCCAAGCACTATTCTTGCGCTAGCAAAACAGCAGGGCAAAAAAATTGGCATTATTTCTACAGCAGCTATCTACGACGCGAGCCCCGCTGCTTTTACGGTACATGCTAAATCTCGCCGAGATAGTGAGCATATTGTGAATCAATATGCAGAGCTAATGCCTGATGTATTAATGGGCGGTGGCGCAGACTACTTCAAACCCAAAAATGAAATCGGCGGTAAACGCCAAGACGGTAGAAATATGATTGATTTTTTCAAAGCAAAAAATTATCAAGTGGTACAGGATACAAAGCAGCTGGCAGGAATAAAACCAGGCAAAGTTTTAGGCCTATTTTCTGATGAAGACCTAGATTTTGAAATTGATCGTGACACAGCTTTACAACCTAGTTTGGCACAAATGTTAGGTGCTGCATTACAAGCACTAGCGGGCCAATTAACGCCTAGATCAAACGGCTTTATTCTTTTTGTTGAAAATGAAAACACCGATTCGGCAGGGCATCGTAATGATGTGGCGGCACTAATGCGCGATTTATGGAGTTTCGATGATGCTATAAAAGTGGCCATCGCGTTTCAAAAAAAATCACCAGATACCTTAATTATCGTTACCAGCGATCATGAGACGGGTGGATTTTCTCCTACCTATGGCCGTAAAAATAATGGTCCGTCAGGGGCAAATAATTATTTAAATGTAACGGCTAGTGAGCTTAAACAAATTGCGGAGTATAAAATTTCCTTGCAGGAAGCCACAGATCAGTTAGCGCTCAAGCGGAAAGAGGGCTATAGCAAAGAAAAATTGAGTGAATTTTTATCAGAGCAGTTGCTAAAAAATTTCCCCGAATTAAATTTAGATGCTGACCTGCGGGAAAAGATTTTGTTGAATCAATCCTTGGGACTCAATTTCAATTACTCGACCGCCAATTCCTTAGGCCTGGCAATTGCCAGGCAGACAGGTTTCTATTGGGGCACTTCTGGGCATACCAGCGAGCCAGTAATTGTTGCTGCTATTGGTCCGGGGGCCAAAATATTTAATGGTTATCTAGACAATACTGATTTTGCGAAAAAAATAAAACAATTATTAGAAATTCAGTAAAACTACAAGCTAAGTCACCATTTTTTCGTTTATTCAGTATGCTATCAAAATGCAAATCACCAAATTAAGATCTTCATTCCTACTTTCTTCCATCGCACTCATTGCCGCAGTGCTGGTTTCGCTAGTGGGCTGCTCAAGCACGTCGGTGTCGCTTTATGCTGCACAACAACCCAAGTTGGTGTTGCCTGAATATTTTAATGGGACGCTTGATGCTTATGGTTTGTTCACTGATCGCAGCGACGCAGTAGTCAAACGTTTTACTGTCGTGATAAAAGCCAATTGGGTTATTAAGGATGGCAAAAATGTGGGCACACTCGATGAAGATTTCACTTATTCAGATGGCACTAAACAAAGACGTATTTGGACTTTAGTAGAAACTGCTCCAGGGCGCTATTCAGGGACAGCGAGCGATGTGGTAGGCGAGGCGCTAGGCGAGGTTGCTGGCAATGCATTGAATTGGCAGTACACCTTGGCGCTGCCCGTCGATGGCTCAATTTATCACGTGCAATTTGAAGACTGGATGTACTTAATGACCGATAAGGTGATGTTAAATAAAGCCAAAATGAGTAAGTTTGGTATTTATCTCGGTGAAGTTACACTCGCTTTTTATAAGCGCTAAGCGCAAACAGTTCACTGTGCGACAAAAAATTGCTAATTTTGTTTTATTTCAGGTAGGCTGGTTTGCTTGTATTTTTGGGGGTGCCTTTGGCTATGTCATGGGCGCCGTAATTTTTTCCCTAGCCTTGGTAGCCGTTTCAGTCTGGCAGGCACCTTTTAAAAAGGCAGAAATCAGCTTATTCCTTAAAATTGGGCTGTATGGACTTGTTGGCGATACGCTGCTACAGCACTTAGGGCTTCTACACTTTAAATCCCCAGTACCCTGGCCATTTCTTTCGCCCATTTGGATGTGGACCCTATGGGTTTTATTTGCCACCACCCTCAATCAGTCGATGGCCTGGCTGCAGGGCAAACCTCTAATAGCCGCCTTATTGGGAAGTATCTTTGGCCCACTTTCTTACATAGCTGGCGTTGAAATGGGTGCAGCAACTTGGGGTAATCAAACCCAAGCCATTGTTTTAATTGGACTTATTTGGGCAATTGGCATGCCTGTTTTTCTATTTTGGGCTAAACAAGTGCCAAAAATAGCACCCCTCACAGAAAAAAATAGCCCTAAATAAATTGAGTGCTTGCAAAGACTACTGTTTTTATATACAGTAACTCCTAAGTTGTTAGTAACAAAGAAACAGGACACGGGCCAAGCCCAGTTAAAAGCGAAAAGGATAGCCATGGAAGACAAGAAAAAATCAGCCTCATCCGAGTTTGACGGCATGAGCGGAGATAAACAAAAGGCGCTATCAGCAGCTTTAGCGCAAATTGAAAAACAATTTGGTAAAGGCTCGATCATGCGATTGGGCGATGCTGAAATCAATCGCGATATACAAGTTGTATCAAGCGGTTCTTTAGGGCTCGATGTTGCCTTAGGCGTTGGGGGCTTAGCGCGTGGCCGGGTAATAGAAATATACGGTCCTGAAGCATCGGGCAAAACTACACTCACACTGCATGCCATCGCCGAGATGCAAAAAATTGGTGGCACGTGCGCATTCATTGATGCTGAACATGCCTTAGATGTGCAGTATGCAACCCGCTTGGGAGTAGATGTAAATAACCTCTTAATTTCTCAGCCAGATACGGGTGAGCAAGCACTTGAAATTGCTGATGCATTAGTACGCTCAGGTTCAATCGATTTAATTGTGATCGACTCCGTAGCTGCATTAGTGCCTCGTGCTGAAATCGAAGGTGATATGGGCGATTCATTACCTGGATTACAGGCACGGTTAATGAGCCAAGCGCTTCGTAAATTAACTGGCACTATCAAACGAACCAATTCAATGGTCATTTTCATCAATCAAATTCGGATGAAGATTGGCGTGATGTTTGGCTCCCCAGAAACGACTACAGGCGGTAATGCCTTAAAGTTTTATGCCACTATGCGTTTAGATATTCGTCGCATTGGCAGTATCAAGAAGGGCGATGAAGTAGTTGGCAATGAAACCCGTGTGAAGGTGGTAAAAAACAAAGTGTCGCCCCCATTCCGTGAAGCGATCTTCGATATCATGTATGGCACGGGTATTTCGCGCGAGGGAGAAATTATCGACATGGGCGTTGAGGCCGATATCGTCGAAAAATCAGGCTCTTGGTATAGCTATAACACAGAGCGCATTGGCCAAGGCAAAGATAATGCACGCGAATTCTTAAAAGAAAATCCAGAAATTGCTAAAGAAATTGAAGCCAAAATTCGGGAGAAATTAGGCGTTAAGTCGGGCACACAAGTGGTTGCCAGTGTGCTGAGTGATGAGGAACTCGAGTCGGCTGATGCCTGATTCAGGTGATGTTCTAAAAGCCCGTAAGTCGCAAAGCCCGAGTCTCAAAGCTCGGGCTTTGCGACTTTTATCTTTGCGCGAGTACAGCCGTAAAGACCTAGGTAGTAAATTAAGTGAATACGCCTCTCAAATAGACCTAGTCGAAGGCGATAACATGCTCACGATCGAAAGCATTCTCGATGATTTTGAGCAACGTGGTTGGTTGTCTGATACCCGTTTTGCCGAAGCTTTAGTGCGCCGCCGTAGCGAGCGCTATGGGATGCGAAAAATTCAAGGCGAATTAAATAGAGCAGGGGTCAGTTCCGAGCATAGCGCTGAACTACTTGAACAATTGAAGTTAAGCGAATTTACCCGCGCTAAAGAGCTGTGGGAGAGAAAGTTTGACCTTATCGCTACTGAACCCAAAGAACGTGCCCGGCAATACCGATTTTTAGTCTCCAAAGGCTTTAATGCTGATCTAGTGGCTAGAATTATCAGCGGTAAGCCCAATAAGCAGTAACTACCCTCGGGGCATAAAACGCTGCCTCGACACGGCAAAATGCTAGACTTACGCAGTTAAGCCCAGTCAAATCCCGTTTCAGGAGTAGTTATGAAAATTCACGAATACCAAAGCAAAGCAATTTTGCGCCAATTTCATGTTCCAGTACCCAATGGCATGCCTGTATTTAGCGTAGATGAGGCCTTACAGGCTGCAGAAAAATTGGGTGGTCCAGTATGGGTCGTAAAAGCACAAATTCATGCTGGGGGACGCGGTAAAGGAGGTGGGGTTAAGTTGGCAAAAAATATGGCGGAAGTAAAAACCTTTGCCAGTGAAATTTTGGGTATGCAACTGATTACCCATCAAACCAGCCCCAGCGGCCAAAAAGTACGGCGACTATTAATTGAAGATGGAGCCGACATCAAAAAAGAGTACTACTTCAGCATCTTGACCGATCGAGCCACGCAAAAAAATGTGGTCATGGCATCGAGTGAAGGTGGCATGGATATTGAAGAAGTTGCCGCTAAAACGCCAGAAAAAATTATTAAAGTCTTTGTCGATCCTTTGGTAGGATTAACCGATACTCAATGTGACGAAATTGCCAATAGTATTGGCATTCCTGCTAGTTCGTTATCTCAGGCGCGTGAAGTATTTAAGAATTTATATAAAACCTATTGGGATACCGATGCTTCATTGGTGGAAATTAATCCTTTGATATTAGAAGGAAACGGCAATATCAAAGCGCTCGATGCCAAGTTTGATTTTGATGCCAATGCCTTATATCGTCATCCCGAAATCGTGGCTTATCGTGATGAGGATGAAGAAGATCCCGCAGAAATTGAAGCCTCTAAATTTGATTTGGCTTATATCTCACTTGACGGCAATATTGGCTGTTTAGTTAATGGTGCTGGCTTAGCCATGGCAACTATGGATACCATCAAATTATTTGGCGGTGAACCAGCGAACTTTTTAGATGTTGGTGGCGGCGCTAATGCAGAAAAAGTCACTGAAGCATTTAAGATCATGCTAAAAAATAAAAGTGTGAAGGCCATCTTGGTGAATATTTTTGGTGGCATTATGAAATGCGACGTCATTGCTGAGGGTGTTGTTACAGCATGCAAAGCCGTTAACCTTTCAGTGCCATTAGTAGTGCGAATGAAAGGCACCAACGAAGATTTAGGCAAAAAGATTTTGGCCGACTCAGGCTTGCCCATCATTAGCGCCGACTCGATGGCCGAAGCCGCAACTAAAGTAGTGGCTGCAGTAAAGGCTGCTTAGTACTACTTCATACCCATACAAACTCGTTAGTTAAAGCCACTCATTTAGTTATCTCAATAATTAGGAATTAGATTATGTCAATTTTGATTAATAAAAATACCAAAGTGATTACCCAAGGAATCACGGGCAAGACCGGTCAATTTCATACTGAAAAATGTCAGGAATACGCGAATGGTAAAAATTGCTTCGTGGCAGGAGTCAATCCAAAAAAAGCGGGCGAATCGATTTTCAATATCCCCATTTTTGGCACGGTAAAAGAGGCTGCACAACAAACGGGTGCAACCGTATCGGTTATTTATGTACCCCCACCTGGTGCCGCTGCTGCTATTTGGGAAGCGGTCGAAGCGGATTTAGATTTTGTAATTTGCATCACTGAGGGTATTCCAGTGCGCGACATGTTGGAAGTACGCAATAAAATGCGCGCTAAGGAAGCCCAAGGTGGCAAAAAAACCCTCTTGTTAGGCCCAAATTGCCCCGGAATTATTACCCCTGAAGAAATCAAAATTGGCATCATGCCAGGCCATATTCATCGGAAAGGCCGCATTGGTGTGGTCAGTCGCTCGGGCACCTTAACCTATGAGGCAGTAGGGCAACTAACCGCAATTGGTTTAGGTCAATCAACTGCGGTAGGTATAGGCGGTGACCCCATCAATGGCTTAAAGCATATCGACATCATGAAGTTATTTAATGATGATCCCGAGACCGATGCGGTCATTATGATTGGTGAAATTGGTGGCCCAGACGAAGCAGATGCAGCTCGCTGGTGCCAAAAGAATATGAAAAAGCCCATAGTGGGCTTTATTGCTGGGGTTACAGCCCCTGCAGGTAAGCGTATGGGTCACGCTGGTGCATTGATTTCAGGCGGTGCCGATACGGCCGACGCAAAACTCGCAGTTATGGAAGAATGTGGTTTCAAGGTCACACGCAACCCATCGGAAATGGCGGTTTTATTAAAGGCAATGCTATAAAAAGCAAGTGCGTAGACTCAAGCAAAGCAGCATATAAAAAGATGATAAAAAAATAGGAACTGAGGAGATTTTATGGAATTAATGGCAGCATTTTCAGATGCATCGTTTTGGTTGGCGTTGGGCTCAATTATTGTGGCAAATATTTTGTTATCAGGCGATAACGCAGTGGTAATTGCTTTGGCCTCACGTAATTTGCAACCAAAACAACAAAAGACCGCAATTTTCTGGGGTAGTGCCGCCGCCATTATTCTCAGGGTAGTTTTAACCATTACCGCAGTGCAACTGCTGGGCTTACCTTACTTAAAAATCGTTGGCGCAATTTTATTGCTCTATATCGGCGTGCAATTACTAGCTGATAGCGATGAAGATCCCGAAATGAAGGCCGAGTCAAATATCTGGGGAGCAATCCGTACGATCTTGATCGCCGACTTAGTCATGAGTTTAGATAACGTTATTGCGGTTGCAGCAGCGGCTCAAAAAGGCCCTGAAGAAACGCGGCTATTACTACTCATCATTGGTTTGGGTTTATCCATTCCATTGATTATTTTTGGTAGCACCATGCTATTAAAAGTAATGGAACGTTTCCCTGTAGTAATCACCCTAGGCGCAGGCT
This sequence comes from Polynucleobacter sp. IMCC 29146, assembly GCF_021395195.1. Classification (NCBI taxonomy): domain Bacteria; kingdom Pseudomonadati; phylum Pseudomonadota; class Betaproteobacteria; order Burkholderiales; family Burkholderiaceae; genus Polynucleobacter; species Polynucleobacter sp. IMCC 29146. Next base: position 210,984 of record NZ_JAJVCR010000005.1, read on the forward strand.
TATTGGGCTTGTTAGCTGGCGGTATGTTTGTTGAAGATCCTGCTATTAAAGAAACGATTCAAGTGGCAATGGAGGATGCACATACCACTTTTGAAATGGTAGGGGTCGTGTTTGTGGTATTGCTGGGCACTTGGCTTAAAAGAAAAAATAGACGCAAACGAGCCCATAAAGCATAAGTGATTTACCACTTAATCTGAAAAGCCGACAAACAAAGTCGGCTTTTTCTTATGCCTAAACGGCTTGAGTACTTGAGCGTATGAGTTGATCATCCTATTTTCCACTCGAAAAGGATAGTTGAACATGAAAAAACGTAATGGCTTTACCTTAATTGAGGTGATGGTTGTTGTAGCCATCATTGGCATCTTGGTGGCGGTAGCTGTACCTCAATACCAAGACTATATTGCACGAAGTCGCATTGTTGAAGGCATGAATTTATCGTCAAGCGCAAAACTGGCTGTTACTGAAGTCTTTGCCAGCCGGGGTACTATTGCTATGGATGAAGCTACTAAAGGCGCTTTCTCATTTGTACCAACGCGCAGCGTTAAGCTGATAGAAATTTTGCCAAGCGGTGCAATTGCTATCGATTTTCAGCAATCTGTTTCTGTTGATGGTAAAAATGCTTTAGTTTTAATACCAACCAATGATCCCGATGCATCAATGCCAAGCGAGGTTGATTTATCAAAGCCTGCAGGCATGAATTGGGCCGGCGGATGGTCTTGTCGATCTAAAGAGTCAACGCTGCCACAACAATTGTTGCCGGCCGAATGTCGCTCTACCAAATAAGGTAAGCCTAGCTGCAGACCTTGAAATGCCGTAAGTGAGTCAGCTTAGTATTTACTACTTAGTGAACTCATTTACGGTATTCATGTAATCACCATGTTTTCCACAGGCTCGATTGAAGGCTACCCCAGAGAAAGAAATCGCATTGCCAATGGGCAGCCATTGGCCCGTAATTGCTTCATTCAACTTATTTAGTTGGTATTTTTTATTTTGGCAATCAGCACGATAAGTCCAGAGAATTTCATCGCTTAACAATGTATCTAGCTTATATGAAATTAAGCGCATCTCTTTATTGCCTGTTTTCTTATCAGCTACAAGTTGCTTATACAGAATATCGAATACCACTGGCGGAGGCGGTAAAGGATCAGGTTTAATTGGTACAGGAGCTTTTGCAGGAGTTAATTTAACCTCTGGTAATGGCGGCTTAATTATTGGCGGGTCTTGGTATAAGAAATAATAACGCGCAGGGTTGCCAAAAACAGTGCGCCCACACAGCCTTACCTTAACCCAATGCATCGCCGTATTACCTTTAATGTCTTTCCATTCTCCTTGGCTGACGCCCAGATCATTTAAGCTTGAGATGGCAGGAGTTTTTGGCGGTGGCGCTGGTTTTTCTCCAGGAACAACAGGTACGAAGGGGATTGAAGGCGCATAGACTTCGGAAATTTGAGCTTTAAAGATATTCAGAGCGCAGTCAATTTCAATCAAAGCAGGCTGCAAAATAATGATAGGCACTACTTTTTTGACAAGCTTTGGGTCTAACTTCAGATCAACCGTCTTTTCCGCCATCTGACTAGAGCCCATATCTGCCGGTGGAGATAACTTCTGTTCTAGCTTAGGATCAAGCTTTGGCTCTACAACTACTTCAATAACTTCCGGTGGGTTCGCTGGATGAGAAATGCCCACTGGGGGTGCATCTAGAGCAGCTTCCTTGGCATTTGCCGGAATACCAATTTTGGGCCAAGGCTGACCCTTAGCTTTAGTGAGTACTTCTAAGCTAATTACACCCTCATCATTCTGCTTAAGGGTGGTGGGGTCATAAAACCATTCGAGATTAGCCGAATCTACCAAATAGACCCAATCGTTAAAAGTAAATGGCTTTAAGGGTGTTTGGGTATTTTTTTTGTCTGTAGCTGTGTAGCCGGGAAAAAAAGGCGCAAGCAAGCTGGAACAACTAGCAGTTAAAAGCAAAACAGCGCACAAAAATAGGGAACGGAAAAATGCGGTCATATCCCCTATCTTAATTGCTTCCTACTTAGCCTTCCACTCCCCGCTCTTACCGCCACTCTTTTCTAAGAGCTTGATATCACTCATGACCATGCCACGGTCTACGGCTTTGCACATATCGTAGATGGTGAGGAGGGCGACTTGGACTGCGGTGAGGGCTTCCATTTCGACGCCGGTAGGGCCCGTAGTCTCGGCACGTACTTGGCAGTGAATGGTATGGCTTTTAGCATCGGCTTCAAAATTGACGCTAACGTGACTTAGGGCAAGGGGGTGACAAAGGGGGATCAAATCAGCTGTTTTTTTGGCCGCCTGAATTCCTGCAATGCGGGCGATTCCTAAAACATCCCCTTTTTTATGGCTTCCTGCCTCAACCATGGCAAAGGTTTCGGCCAGCATGCAAATAGAGCCAGTAGCAATTGCTAAGCGCTGGGTATGGTCCTTATCTCCCACATTAACCATATGGGCTTGACCGCTATCATCAAAATGTGTGAGTTTATTCATAGGATAAGTTTTACCATAGAGGGATGGAAATCGAAATTTTGGATAAATTGGGTCAAATTTGCTACCGCCGTCTGCGGCAATGGATTGCGCTTAGTTTAATTGCTGCACTTGCTTTACCCATGCCCTTGATGATTTCAACAGCACGGGCTGCCGATGTGTCGGTGCAGGGTAATTCAGCTATTTTAGAAAATTTAGGGAGAGCTGTGCAATCGCCGGATGCGCGCTCGAGTAATCTGCCGCCGCGATCGCAAACTACAGAGCGGCCCACCTTGTTATTGCCCGACATGGGCGATCCTGGAGGTAATGCATTGAGCCCATTAGAAGAGCGAAAGATGGGCGAACGGATTATGCGTGAAATTCGTCCTGACCCTGATTATTCAGACGATTTACCAATTTATGATTTTTTAAATGAAATGGAGCGACGCCTATTGCAAACTGCCAAAAAATTACAATTGGGCGGAGCAAATAATCAAGGTAGCGCAGCTTATAACTATGAAATTTTCTTAGTAAAAGACCCCTCAATAAATGCTTTTGCTTTACCAGGCGGGTTTATTGGTTTTCACACTGGCCTAATCGTGGCAGCAGAAAGTGAGTCTGAGGTTGCATCGGTGATGGGACATGAAACTGGACATGTGTTGCAGCGGCATTTAGCACGACAAATGGACAAGCAAACCACCAACACTATGATTGCTTTAGCGGGCGCCTTGTTGGGTGCATTAGCGGCAGCAAAAAATCCGGCAGCAGCCCAAGGCTTAATGACTGGCGGGCAAGCCTTAGCAATTAATAATCAATTATCGTATTCGCGGGATGCCGAGCGCGAAGCAGATCGTATTGGCTTTGAAATTTTGCAAGGTAGCGGTTACGACGTGAATGCAATGCCTTTATTTTTCCAGCGCTTACAAAAAGCCACTGGCATTATGGATAAAGGTATTCCAGAATATGTGCGCACCCATCCTTTAACGACTGATCGTATTGCCGATATGCAAGATCGAGCTCGGGTCGTGCCCCCACGCAATATACCCCCATCAATTGAGTTTTATTTAATTAAAGCGCGCGCCCGAGTTGAACAACAAAGTAGTTCGAGTGGTTTATACGATTTACGCTTAATCTTTGATGGCTTGAGTAAGCAATCTCAAGCAGAAAAACAGCTAGAGGGCTATTACGGCTTAGCTTTAGTAGCTCAACGGCAGGGCAAAATTGATCAAGCAGAAGGGTTTTTACAGAAGGTCCGAAACCTGACCCAGGCCGTCATTGCCCCAGGCTCGCCTATTCAGCGCCAAAGCATTTCTTTAGATGTTACAACTGCTGAGCTGGCCATGGCCAAAGGAAAATTAGCGGAGTCTTTGCAGATTGCTCAAGCCAGTGTGAAAGCCTTTCCACAGTCGTATGCGGCGCCTGTAGCAATGATTAATGCTGAATTAAAACTCGGGCGCAATGCTGAAGCGATTTCTTGGCTGAAAAATCGCACTAAATTACAAGCTTCAGAGCCTTTATGGTGGTCTTTGTTAGCCACCGCCTATCGGCAAGATAATAAACTGGCGTTACATCATTACGCTTTGGCAGAAAAATTTGCTTTAGAAGGTGCTTTACCATACGCAATAGATCAATTAAAAATCGCTCGCTCAATTGGGGGTAGTGATTTTTATCAAGCCTCTACAATTGATGCTCGCATTCGTGATTATCAGCGGATGTTTCGCGAGCAACAGCAAGATGAAGGCAGACCAGGGCGCCAACCGAGTTAAGCCCATGAATTAGTGTAGGGACTTAGTGTAGGCCGTGATGTTTAGTAGGTAGAGGAAAATTTTCTTCAGTTGAGCGGCTTGCATGTAAATGAGCAATGCGCCATCCTTGGCTATCTTGCAAAATAACCAAAGTAATATTTAAGAAAAATTCGGCTTCAATTTGATCGGGCTGAAAATGAACCGCTTCAGTGGTGTCATAAATGGCAGTACCTAATGTCGCATGGGACATGCTGTAAATGGGCTCAAGAAATAGAGCTCGGGTCGCTAAGAGCCGCTCTAAACCCTTGCGAATTTCAGCGTGGCCACTTAAACGTTGCCCTTCAGGCAGAACACAAGTAATGTTGTCATCGTCTAACCAAAGATCAAGTGCACCTTGTACATTTCGGTGGGCCAAGGTATTTCGCCAGGCATCTACTAATTCATCGGCATTTTGAAACAGGCGAGCAAGGCTGGGCATCTCGATTTCCTAAAGATTCAAGGCAGTAAAAACCTGCGCTGGAGTAATTTCTTGTAAACAGGCTAAGGTGCCAAGCGGACAGGTGCGCTGGTAGCAAGGACTGCAAGGTAAGTGTAACCAAATGACGCTAGCTTTAATCGATTGGGGGGGAGTATGGCGTGGGTCGCTTGAACCAAAAATAGCCACTTGCTGAATTTCTAAAGCTGCCGCAATATGCATTAGGCCTGAATCATTGCTCACCATTGCTTGACAATTTGCAATGGTAGCAAGTGCCTGATTAAGGCTAGTGGTGCCACACCAATTATGTAAACGGGCGGTGTTAATCCCCGAATTTTTTGCTTGTTCCTGAATAGATTGCCCTATTTCATGATCGCTAGCACTGCCTAAAATGATGATGTGGGCGCGCATATTGTGTTGCAAAATCATCGCGGCAAGGGCCGCAAAGTGTGAACTTGGCCAGCGTTTTGCTGGGCCAAATTCTGCGCCGGGTGCCAAAACATAGAGCGCCGCAACGTCAATTTTTTCTTTGGCTAAGCGTTGCTGAATTTCAGTTTGATCCTGATCAGGAATAAATAAACGCGCTGGCTTACTGGAGACCAACTCGCCTATAGGTAAGGCTAACTTGGGGAGCAAATGCAATAATTTGGCGTAGTGTTCCACCATCGGCCCGCGCGCGGTTTGCGGTGGATTAGCTAAAGCATGGGTGATTAATCCCCAGCGCATTTCTCCACGATAGCCAATTCGAACAGGTATTTTTGCCAACCAAGGGATGAGGGCAGCTTTTAAACTATTCGGCAAGATAAAACAGGACGTGTAATGAGCCAAACGGAATTGTTGTGCTAGTTGCAAACGCGTACGCCACTGTAATTTGCCGTGCTGAAGTGGCACCTCAATTACCTGATTCACTTCGGCGCAAGCGCGATAAATAGGCGCCACCCAAGGCGTTACGAGCACATCAATATGGCAAGTAGGAAGTGCCTGCTTAATGGCCGCAATGAACGGCTGACTCATCACCGCATCACCAATCCAATTTGGGGCGATGATGAGGATACGAGTAACCGAGTTAATGGCCGTGGGGCGCGGTTCCGGGAATGAGGCGATATTCTGTTCCACAATAAGGACACTTTGCTTGACCCGTATCGACGATATCGAGAAAAACGCGCGGATGTAAATTCCAGCTAGGGCTTGCGCCAGGCGGGCAGTGTAAAGGCAAATCTTTACCATCAATCATGATGGGCTTTAAGTTTGCTGAGGATTCGGTAGTCACTTGCATTGTCATTACTTCACTAGGGTTAGCCATGACTTATAACGCTCATTTTTCCCATAGACCGTAGAGAAAAATACATCTTGAATTTGCTTGGTAATAGGTCCTTTTAGGCCATCGCCAATCATCCGATCATCAAGCTCACGAATCGGTGTTACTTCAGCTGCAGTGCCCGTGAAAAACGCTTCATCGGCGGTGTAAACTTCATCGCGCGTGAGACGCTTTTCTTTGACTTTAAGCCCTAGGTCATGAGCAATATCAATAATTGAGTCGCGGGTGATGCCATCTAGGCACGAAGCAAGATCAGGGGTATACACAATACCGTTACGCACCATAAAGAAATTTTCACCCGAACCTTCCGAAACATATCCTTCGGTATCTAGTAGTAGCGCTTCATCATAGCCGTTGGCAGCGACTTCTTGGTGCGCCAAAATAGAGTTAATGTAGTAGCCTGATGCTTTTGCGCGAACTAATGAAGAGTTCACAAAGTGGCGCGTGAAGGAGGATGTCTTTACGCGAATTCCTTTATTTAAGCCGTCTTCCCCAAGGTATGCCCCCCATTCCCAAGCGGCAATGGAGGTATGAATGGTATTGCCGGTGGGCGAAACCCCTAATTTTTCTGAGCCAATAAAAACAATTGGCCGAATATAGCAAGCCGCTAATTTATTATCTTTAACGACATCGATAATGGCTTGGGTAATTTGCGCTTCGTTATAGGGAATTGGCATTTGGAAAATTTTCGTGCCATTAAAGAGGCGCTTAACGTGTTCTTTAAGGCGAAAAATCGCTGGGCCATCAGGAGTTTTATAAGCCCGAATACCCTCAAATACCCCCATACCGTAATGCAGGGAATGGGTGAGTACATGAATATTGGCATCACGCCAGGGAACCATCTTCCCATCAAACCAAATAAAGCCATCGCGGTCAGACATCGACATGTTTTTACCCTTTGTAGCAGTTTAAGAAAAAGCCCTTTGAAGCCTATGAGCCAAGCTGGCTAGGCATTTAAAGCACTTATTGTAGAGCAGGTAAGCTCTTTATTGAGCGCGCCAGTAAAGAAGGTGGTGGGAGAGGTGAGTTTTCATTAAAATGGAGGCCATTTCCCTTAATTTCAGCTGCCTTCTATGCCTGCCACCCTTTTTAATGTTAAGCGCCTTAGCGACCTCGTAACCACGGGTCAACTGCAGGGCAAGCGAGTACTAATTAGGGCTGATTTGAATGTACCCCAAGATGAAACCGGAAAGATCACCGAAGAGACCCGCATTAGGGCCTCGATGCCCGCAATACAAATGTGCCTCGATGCGGGTGCGGCGGTAATGGTTACATCGCATTTAGGTCGGCCTACTGAAGGGCAATTTAGGCCAGAAGATAGTTTGGCGCCAGTGGCTCGCCGTATTGCGGAATTATTAAATCGCAAGGTTGCGCTAATTAGTGGCTGGGTTGATGGTGGCTTTGAAGTGAAACCAGGTGAATTAGTACTCTTAGAAAATTGCCGTCTCAATGTAGGCGAAAAGAAAAATAGCGAAGTCTTAGCCAAGAAGATTGCCGCATTATGCGATGTCTACGTTAATGATGCATTTGGCACTGCACACCGTGCCGAAGCCACCACTTATGGGGTTGCCCAATTTGCCCCCATTGCCTGCGCCGGCCCTTTAATGGCGGCAGAATTAGATGCCCTTAGCCGTGCGCTGGCCAATCCAAAGCGCCCGCTGGTGGCAATTGTGGCTGGATCCAAGGTTTCTTCCAAGTTAACCATCTTAAAATCGTTAGCGAGCAAAGTTGATGAATTAATTGTCGGTGGCGGAATTGCTAATACATTTATGTTGGCCAAAGGCTTGCCAATTGGCAAATCGTTAGCTGAGCCCGATTTAGTGCAAGAAGCACGCGACATCATGGAGTTAATGGAAAAGCGCGGTGCGCATGTACCGCTTCCCGAAGATGTGGTGGTCGCAAATGAGCTTTCACCTTTAGCCAGAGCCAATCGAGTAGCAGTTAGCGAGATTGCACCCGACGATATGATCCTTGATATTGGTCCAAAAGCAGCAGCAAAATTATCGATTATGTTAGCTAATGCTGGCACGATTGTCTGGAATGGCCCCTTAGGGGTATTTGAAATTGACCAATTTGGTGGTGGTACCAAAATGTTAGCTGCGGCAATTGCCCATTCACCTGCGTTTTCAATTGCTGGCGGCGGCGATACTCTAGCGGCCATTGCGAAATATGGCATTGAAAAACAAGTCGACTATATTTCTACGGGTGGTGGCGCATTCCTCGAATTTCTTGAGGGGAAAACGCTACCAGCTTTTGCAGTATTGATTGAACGAGCCAAAGAAAATAATAAAGAATAACCCTAAAGGACAGCATGTTAAGAGCTACAAAAATTATTGCCACCCTCGGCCCTGCTTCAGAAAAGCCCGAGGTATTACGCGAGATGATTCGAGCGGGCCTCGACGTCGTGCGGCTTAATTTTTCTCACGGTACCGTTGCCGATCATTTGGCGCGGCATAATTTAGTGCGTACGATTTCAGCGGAAATAGGCCGTGAAGTTGGCATTATGGCTGATTTACAGGGCCCTAAAATTCGCGTTGGTAAGTTTGCGAATGGCAAAGTGCAACTACAAGAGGGTGCACCATTTATTTTAGATGTCGCTTGCGAATTAGGTAATGAGGAGCGAGTGGGTCTTGATTATAAAAATTTACCTCAAGATGTTAAAGCTGGTGATCGACTATTGTTAAATGATGGCCTGATAGTTTTACGTGTAGTTAGCGTGCAGGGTAAGGAGATTCATACTCTAGTTGAGCTCGGTGGTCCGCTGTCGAATAACAAGGGAATTAATCGCGCTGGTGGTGGCTTAACAGCGCCGGCCCTAACCGAAAAAGATATTCAAGATTTAGATGCAGCGATTGCGATGGGCGTCGATTTCATCGCTATTAGCTTTCCTAAAGATGGCGCCGATATGGCAATTGCCCGTAAGTTGGCAGATGCAGCTAGCGTCAAGCATGGCGTTGGCAAAGTGAAGTTAATTGCTAAGGTGGAGCGGGCAGAAGCAATTGTGCCCGAGGCCTTGGCTAGCATTATTCATGAGAGCGATGGCATTATGGTAGCCCGCGGTGATTTGGCGATTGAAGTTGGCAACCCAGCAGTACCAGCACTACAAAAACGAATGATTCGTTTAGCTCGCGAAGCGGATAAATTTACGATTACCGCAACCCAAATGATGGAGTCGATGATTAGTGCCCCCGTACCCACTCGCGCAGAAGTGAGCGATGTTGCAAATGCCGTTCTCGATGGCACAGACGCCGTCATGCTTTCAGCCGAGTCTGCCACAGGCCTTTATCCAGTAAAAACCATTGAGCAAATGGCCGAAATTTGTATCGAGGCTGAAAAATCAGAATCGGTACGATTAGATACCGACTTTTTGGATCAAACCTTTACCCGCATTGATCAATCTATCGCCTTAGGGGCTTTATTTACAGCCCATCATTTAAATGCAGCTGCGATAGCGGCGTTAACTGAGTCAGGATCAACCCCGATTTGGATGAGTCGTCATAATATTCATGTACCCATCTTTGCACTGACCTCTAAGGTATCAACCCAAAGAGCTTTAAGCACCTATCGTAATGTCACTCCAATTAGCATTGAAGTCAGCAAAGACCGTGAAACTGCATTGCGCCAAGTTGAAGAACGATTAAAAAAGAGTGGGGCGGTCAAGTCTGGCGATACTATCGTATTAACCATTGGTGAGCCGATGGGTGAACCCGGCGGTAGTAATACATTAAAAATTGTTAAGGTGAAGTGAGTAAACTGCATTCACTGTTTTTATTTTTTCTTTAGAGGATTGCTATGCCCTTGGTATCAATGCGTCAATTATTAGATCATGCTGCTGAAAACAACTACGGCTTGCCTGCATTTAACGTCAATAATTTGGAGCAAGTACAGGCCATTATGAGCGCGGCTGACGAGGTTGGCTCACCAGTCATCATGCAGGCTTCAGCGGGCGCCAGAAAATACGCAGGCGAGGCATTTTTACGGCATTTAATTTCAGCTGCAGTTGAATCCTATCCCCATATTCCTATTGTGATGCATCAAGATCATGGGCAAAGCCCAGCAGTCTGTATTGCTGCCATTGAAAGTGGCTTCACTAGTGTGATGATGGATGGCTCACTCGAAGCTGACGGTAAGTCAGTGGCTAGTTATGAGTACAACATTGCTGTCTCTCAAGAAGTAGTTAAGCTTTCACATGCGATTGGGGTTACCGTAGAGGCTGAATTGGGTGTTTTAGGTTCTTTAGAGACCATGAAAGGCGATAAAGAAGATGGTCATGGCGCCGATGGCACGATGACCCGCGAACAGTTGCTTACTGATGTTGAGCAAGCGGCTGACTTTGTTAAAGCGACCCAATGCGATGCCTTAGCTATTGCAATTGGTACTAGTCATGGCGCTTATAAGTTCACTAAGAAACCTACTGGTGATATTTTGGCGATCGAGCGTATCCGCGAAATTCATGCGCGCATTCCGAATACCCATTTAGTGATGCATGGCTCATCTAGCGTGCCGCAAGAGTTATTAGCGATCATTCGTGAATTTGGTGGTGAGATGAAAGAAACTTATGGCGTGCCAGTTGAAGAAATTCAAATTGGTATTAAAAATGGTGTACGCAAAATCAATATTGATACTGATATTCGTTTGGCGATGACAGCTGCCATTCGCCGTTATTTATTTGAAAACCCGGGTAAGTTTGATCCACGGGATTATTTAAAGCCTGCCCGTGAAGCTGCAAAACTGATTTGTATTGCACGCTATACCGAGTTTGGTTCCGCAGGGCAGGCCAGTAAAATTAAACCCATCTCCTTGGAAAAAATGGCCGCGCGCTATCGAGCTGGTGAGTTGGCGCAGATCGTTAAATAACATGGCTGCTCTCTATACTAGTTCGATTCAATCTTTACCTTTGCTGTCCAAAGGAAAGGTTCGAGATGTATACGCAATTGGCGACGATAAATTACTGATGATTACGACTGATCGCTTATCGGCTTTTGACGTCATCATGGGTAAACCGATTCCTGAAAAGGGAATTGTGCTCAATAAAATGGCCAATTTTTGGTTTCAAAAGCTTGCGCATCTGATTCCAAATCATTTAACGGGCATCAATCCGGAATCCGTCGTTAGCCCAAATGAGGTAGACCAGGTACAGGGGCGGGCGGTAGTTGCAAAGCGCCTACAACCTATTTTGGTCGAAGCCGTAGTGCGAGGCTATTTAGCAGGTAGTGGCTGGAAAGAATATCAGGCGAGCGGTAGTGTGTGCGGCATTGCTTTACCGGCAGGCTTACAGAATGCCCAGAAATTGCCGGCACCCATTTTTACTCCTGCTGCAAAAGCAGCTGCTGGTCACCATGACGAAAATATAACTTTTGCTGAAATGGTTAAGCGCATTGGCGCACCTTTAGCTGAGCAAATTCGTGCGGTAAGTATTCAACTGTATCAAGAGGCTGCCGCTTTTGCAGCGGAGCGGGGCATCATCATTGCTGATACGAAATTCGAATTTGGCCTAGATGCAAATAATCAACTGGTTTTAATGGATGAAATTTTAACTGCAGATTCATCACGATTTTGGCCCGCGGAAACTTATCAGCTTGGTATTAATCCGCCCTCTTACGATAAACAATTTATTCGCGATTGGCTCGAAGCAATTTCAATTGATGGTAAGCCTTGGTCTAAGCAAGCGCCCGCTCCCGATTTACCCGATGAAGTGATTAATCAAACCGCAGAAAAATATCGAGAAGTGTTAGCGCGCTTAGTCAGCGTAACTAAGAAAAACTAAATTAATGTTACTAAATGGATGAGGGTATTGGGCGAGAGGAAAGAAAATGAGCACTAAAAAACCACTAATTGGTATTGTGATGGGCTCTGATTCTGATTGGAGCACCATGGAGGCTGCGGCACAAATTTTGGAGCTATTTGCTGTACCCTTTGAATGCCAAGTGCTTTCCGCACACCGTATGCCAGATGCGCTGTTTAGTTATGCAGAACAAGCGCAAGCCCGTGGTTTACGGGCCATTATTGCTGGCGCAGGCGGCGCCGCACATTTGCCGGGTATGTTGGCAGCCAAAACACAGGTACCTATTTGTGGCGTTCCTGTACCGAGTAAATATTTACGTGGCGAAGATTCACTATATTCTATTGTGCAAATGCCTAAAGGTATTCCAGTTGCCACTTTTGCTATTGGAGAGGCAGGAGCGGCGAACGCAGCTTTATATGTAATTGCCACTCTGGCTTTAGATCATCCTGAATTAAGTCAACAATTAACCGAGTTTCGTGCTCAACAAACTGCAAAAGCAAGCGCAATGACATTACCGCGGAGCACTTAAATATGGTGAAGCAAGATGGTGACGCAATATGCTTGAGTATTTAACGCCGATATTACCCGGCGCGTATTTGGGTATGTTGGGTGGCGGTCAATTGGGCCGAATGTTTACTCAGGCAGCGCAAGCCATGGGTTATAAAGTCTGCATTCTTGATCCAGACCCATTAAGCCCCGCTGGCGCTATTGCCGAAAAACACTTGGAAGCAAACTTTACTGATAGTGCCGCCTTAAAAGAAATGGCTGCTATCTGTCAGGCAGTCAGTACCGAATTTGAAAATGTACCAGCCCAAACATTAGATGAGTTAGAGGCTTTAGGAGTGTATGTCGCACCTCGCAGTGATAGTGTTTCGATTGCACAAAATCGAATTGCAGAGAAAATCTTCTTAAGCAAATGGAAATCAGCAGTGCATATTGGCCCGGTTCCCTATTGCGTGATTGAAAATCAAGCCGCAATCGATGCGCTAGATGAAACCCTATTACCTGGAATTTTAAAAATAGCGCGGCTGGGTTATGACGGTAAAGGGCAGATTACTGTTGATTCCCTAGCTGAACTGAAGCAAGCTTGGCATAATTTTGCTCAAGTACCCTGCGTACTTGAAAAGCGCATGGATTTAGCCTTTGAAGTATCGGCTTTGGTCGTCCGCGGCTACGATGACGCGGTGGTGGTCTATCCCATTGCGCAAAATATCCATCGCAATGGCATTTTGCACACCAGTACAGTGCCAGCACCCTCACTAAATTCTGATCAAGAAAAGTGTGTACTACAGGCAGCAAAGACTTTAATCAGGCATCTGAATTATGTGGGCATTTTATGCATTGAATTTTTTGTACTCAAGAGCGGAGAAATTTTTGCTAACGAAATTGCTCCGCGGCCACATAATTCTGGGCACTACACGATGGACGCGAGTGTCACTAGTCAATTTCAACAACAGGTTAGGGCGATGGCACGCCTACCCTTAGGCGATACCCGTCTATTAACCCCAGTATCGATGTTAAATTTATTAGGCGACTTATGGTTTAAGACAGGCACTATTGACGAGTTACCCCAAGAGCCTGACTGGGCGAGCGCCTTAAGTCACGATAGCGCGAAATTACATTTATATGGCAAGTCGGTACCGTTGTCTGGACGAAAAATGGGTCACATTAACTGTCTTGGCGCTAGTCCGGTAGAGGCACGCCAAATTGCTGCAGCTGTTGCTGGCGATTTAGGTATCGAGCCTTGATTGTAGAGGCAGTTCGGCGCTTAAACAATGGCGAGTTGGTGGCCTTTCCAACCGAAACAGTTTATGGTTTGGGCGCAGATGCAAGCAATAATCTGGCAATTCAAAAAATATACGCTGCCAAGGGTCGCCCAAATGATCATCCCTTAATTGTTCATCTTGCTGCGCCAATGACATTGCTAGCCGATCCAAAAACCACCACAGATGTGCTTGCTGATGCGTGGCTTAAAACAGTAAGCCCTTGGGTGCGCGATTTGCCGCCAGCGGCGATGCAACTGATTCTTGCTTTTTGGCCGGGCCCCTTAACTTTGGTGTTAAAAAAGGATAAGTGTGTTTTAGATGTCATTACTGGTGGGCAATCTACCGTTGCTATTCGCTCGCCTAATCATCCATTAGCACAAGCATTATTAATGGAATTTGGTCGGGCTTTAGTGGCTCCTTCTGCTAATCGCTTTGGTAAAGTTTCACCAACCCGCGCAGCCGATGTGCATGCAGAGTTTGGTAATGACAGTGACATCTTGGTCTTGGATGGCGGCGATTGTGAGTTCGGTATTGAATCTACCATTGTTGATTTAAGCGCTACCGATGGTATACGCCTATTAAGGCCAGGCATGATTACGCCATCAAATATTTATGCCAAAACAGGTTTACAGATAGACACCTTTAATTCTTCACAGCAGGAAACTGAGGTTCCGCGTGTATCAGGTAGTTTGAAGGCGCATTACGCACCGAATACACCTTTGCAGCTTTATCAAAGTGACAATTGGCAAACTATTCTCCATGAATTCGATACGCAAATAGCGAAACAAAATCACGTTCGTAAACTACGCATAGCACTAGGTATTTGGGGGTCGATTACAGGCTTACCAACTGTGCCACCCAATATCGCTCTAAGCGGTATTCAACTAGAAACATTTACCCTCCCAAGCGATCATGTGGGTTTTGCCAATAGCCTATATCGAACCTTGCGTGATTTGGACCTGCAGCACTACGATATTATTTTATTGCCGGAACCGCCAGCCGGTGAGGTTTGGGACGGCGTTCGTGATCGACTTCAGCGTGCTGCTTTTGGGTCTGGACCATCCTCGGCTAACCAAGTTAGTAATTGATCATGAGCTTCTTGTCCGCGATACGCATTCGGGTGATTAATAAAAGAACTGACTGCATACAGCTTCCCCGATTTACTCAGCACATAGCCTGCAATCGCTTTTACATCAACTAAGCTTCCGGTTTTAACGCGAATTTCTGGGCGCAACTTTAAATGCAGCCAGCCCCGTATGGTATTCAAAAGACGATTTCTCATCGTGCCATCATTGCCTGCCATAGGCAAACTTTTGAAAAATAATTCACCGTTTGGTAAAGATCGCGCGGCAATTAATAAATCATTCATATGCTTTGCAGAGATCGCTTCTATGCGCGATAAGCCGGAACCATTTTCTAATACGAGCTCAGGAAATTGCATTCCTTGTCGCTGTAGCCACCCTTGAATCACTTTTTCAGACTTCATTACTGTGGCTGGTTTACCCATTTGATCTAAAGCAAGCGTTAGGAAAAGTTGTCGAGCCATGACATTATTTGAATATTTATTGATATCAAATATCGCATCAACGAGCTTAGTACCCTCATATTGCACAATTGGGTTAAACGCACTAGGTACTAAACCGCTTTTACCCTGAGGTGGCTTAAGCCATTCACCCCCAGCTAACTGCCAAGCTGCAGTAAAGCCAAGAGTAAGAAAAGTATTGGGATCAAAAGCAACGACGTTATAGAGCACATTCTGACAGGCATGAGGAAATGAGCCTGAAAAAGTTGCTTGCCAGTCCGCGGGTAGAGCCCCAGTTTTTGCTGGCAGTGAATCGGGACTAATATCCAAATTCAGTTCTTTACGCCAATCCTCGCAGGCCCCTGCTTGAAGATTTAACTGGTTAATAATCTTGAGGCGGGCCAATTCAGGGGTATAGCTTATCTCTGTAGTTTGCGCTCCCTTATTCGCACTCAATTGAAACGAGAGGGTACGAAAGGCATAGAGTAATGGGTCAGGCTGAACGTTATAGGAACGTAGCGCTTCACCATCAATTAAATTACTGTCGAGTAATGCCGGGTCATAAGCACTTCGGTCAAAAATTAAATTACCATCTATTTTCTGGATTCCTAAATCCCGCAAATTCTTAATTAGTTTTGCGAGAGATTCTGGAGTGAGTTTGGGGTCTCCCGTGCCCTGCAAATAAATATTCCCTTTCAAAATATTATTGCGTATAAAGCCATCGCTATAAACTAGCGTTCGCCAGCGATAATTGGGTCCTAGAACATCAAGCGCTGTCAGGGTTGTCAAGATTTTCATCGTGGATGCCGGATTCATGGCAATCTCACTACGCCAATTAACTAACTCATGCATTGGAAGTGGTGCAGGGGTCTTGAGTTGCTGGTTTTTAGGTATTTCAGATACTGCAATACTGATAGCACTTAAAGGCAATTGATTTTTTTCTAAAGCAACTAAGACTACTTTGGGAATAAATTGAATTGACTTTTGCTTAGAAATTGAGGGATCGGCAGTTTCCTCGGCAGCCCAGGAATTGTTGCAGAGCAAAATAATGATAGTAAGTAGAAACACTAGCAAAAATAGAGTTAAAACACCTCTGCGCCATAACAGTGGATTTGGACGGACGAAGAGGGCGTGGTTTATTGGCACAAGCAGGGGCAAAATAAAAAAAATGCGCTAATTTCCTGTATTCGGGTAAATTATTTGATAGGATAAACCTCAGTAGCACTGACATAAAGAATTCAATGTAAAGAGATTAGGCTGATAAGCCTGCAAATTGTGAATTTGTACTTATATTCGAGGAGATAGCATGACTAAATCAGATTTAATTGATGCAATCGCAGCAGGCGCTGATCTGAGCAAGGCAAAAGCAGATGAGGTATTAAATATTACCCTAGAGACCATTAAAATGGCCATTATGAAAGGTGATGCTGTGCAGTTAGTTGGGTTTGGTGGTTTTTCAGCGGGCTCACGTGCTGCACGAATGGGTCGGAATCCAAAAACCGGCGAGGCAATTAAGATTGCCGCTTCTAAAACAGTAAAATTTGCAGCTGGTAAAGCCTTTAAGGATGCTGTAAATAAACGCTGATTACTTTAAGGCAATGGTGGATATCAAAAGCGGCCTTTTAGGGCCGCTTTTTTACTTATTGACTTTCGGCCTGGGCAAGACCAATGGACTCGATAAGAATGTTTTCCTGCTGCAGAAGAAGTTGTAGTTTTTGGTTGATATCTGGCGCACCTAATTGCAGATCACGCTCTAGCTGAGTGCAGGCTGCAACAAATTGAGACTCATTAATCAATAAAGCACCACCTTTAATTTTGTGTAAATAATGAGTTAATTCATTAGTGTCTAGAGTTTTTTCATCCAACATTCGTAGACATTCTTGATGAACTTTTAGTACTTCAGCCAAAATTAATAATTCAGTTGGTGAGTGATGGCCATGCTGAAGCCCAAGCGCAAAAAAAGGTTTGGTGGGATTTAAATTCTGCGCAATTAAATTGTTACCCGATTCGAAATAATCGGCTAATTTATTTTCTAGGGTAATAATACTAATGGGTTTAATGAGCACAGCGTTCATGCCAGCTGATAAAAAACGCTGACGGGCCTCAAGAGCATAAATATCAGCGGTAACACCAATGATAATAAGATCTTGATAGCCTTGTTGGCGTAATAATTGCGCCAACTCTTCCCCTTTCATACCGGGCATGGAATGATCAGTAAAAACTAAATCAAAGTGTGTGTTTTGAAAATGTGTAAGGGCATTTTTACCATTCGTGCAAACCGTAACCTGAATGCCAAGTGCTTGCAATTGCAAAGAAAGAATTTCGCGACTAGCAGGGTGATCTTCAACTAATAAGGCACGAATCGTTTGGCCCATTGAATTAGTAAAACAAGGTGCATTCGGTCGCTCAATAATAGGATAGTGGTAATTTTGCGCAGCTTGAGTAGTGCGCGGAAAAACACTGGAAAAATAAATTGCACTACCCATTTTGGGGTAACTTTCAAAATGTAAGTGGCCACCCATTGAGGCAATTAATTGCTTCGAAATAGCTAAGCCCAAACCACTGCCGTAGTCGACATTAATATTAGTCGTATTAGTGGCTTGTAAAACTTGCTCAAATGGCTGCAGCGCACGTTTAATTTCTGCATCAGTCATGCCAATGCCGGTATCAATTACTCTGAATTCGATTAATTGCCCCGCATGATCGTCGGCGAGCACATTAACCGCAAAATAAATACTTCCTACTTCAGTAAACTTAATTGCATTGCTAAGTAAATTATGTAAAACTTGCCTCAAGCGCATAGCATCAACTAGCAACACTTCAGCAATTGTCGGATCTAAACGACTGATTAATTGCAAGCCGCGTTTACTAGCCAAGGTAGAAAAAGTCGCATCAATTTCGGTTATCACATTTTTAAGACAATGCGGCAGAGGGTTTAGGATTAGTTTGCCTGCCTCAATCTTAGATAAGTCAAGCACTTGATTAAGCATACCGAGTAAGCCTTCAGCTGAGCGATGCGCATTTTTTAATAAAGACTTTTCGCTCGCAGGAAAGCGCGCACTTTTTAAGAGTAATTCTTGCACCCCTAATATGGCATTCATTGGGGTTCTAATTTCATGGCTTAGGGTCGCAAGAAAAGCCGATTTAGCTGCATTCGCATGCTCTGCCATTTTTTTTTGATCTACTAAATTTTGCACGATGCCCGCTTGACCTCGATGTTGTTTTTTGAGGTTCCAAATCCAATACACTAGAGTGAGACTAATTAAAACGAAGGTAAAGCCAACGATTAATAAGGCCTGATCAGTAAATGCTGGTGCAGCCGAATGTGAGACTAAAGGGCCGTGGATTGTTTTTGCCAAGATACTATCAAAAGGGCTAGCAGAATGATGCAGTAACCAGGCATAAGGTGGATCAATAATAAAGTCGACCTTGCCTTGGGAGATGTCTTTCAGACCATCATCATCGCCCTTGCGCCAAACAGCTAAGTACTGCTGCTGGGTATGTTGCTGTAATTGGGTAAGAAGTTGATGATAGGCGCCTGCAGGTTCTTTGCTGTCACCTGGGTGCAAATGCATAGCATTTTTCTCATGAATACTAAAGTGCACAATCGGTTTTAATTTAAGCCATTGTAATTCCTCAGTATTAAAGGGGTCGTGGGCTAGCGCACTAGTGACGCTACTCAGCAAAAGAAAGGCTAGTGATATAAGCCAAGCGTAGTTAGCACTTAAGCAGACTAACCCTTGACGCCCCATTAATACTTGAATTTTCATTAACCTTCAATAATATTGTTGTTACGACAAAACAAAATAAGATCGGCAATGTTATTAATACCAAGCTTGTCATATAACCGTGCCTTATAGGTTGCAACGGTTTTACTGCTGATATGTAATACATCTGAAATATGTTGATTGCTACTACCCCGACCTAAATACTTCATGATTTGTAATTCACGATCTGAAATCAGTTTGAGTTTCTCGCCATCAGTTAATGCACTATTGCCATTTCTGCCATGGGAGAAAAACGTATAGTTTTGAGAAACCGCTATACAGGCTGAAATAATAATATCGGCGTTCGCAGTTTTATTAACAAAGCCATGTGCACCTAATGAGCGTACGCGGCCACCGTATACGCTTTCATCGAGGCTAGATAGAACGAGAATGCGAATTTCGGGATACATTAAGCCAATTCGCCGAATGACATCAAAGCCATCGGTCTTCGGCATATCTAAATCTAAAATAATAATATTGGGATTTGTTTGCTTAATCATTTGCATGCACTCTTCCCCATTTTGGGCTTGTGCAGCAACCTCAAATAACAATTTTTCATGCACAATACTTTTTAATGCCATCAACATTGCTGGATGGTCATCGACTAACATCACACTTTTTCTCATAGCTTGTCTCCGTTACGGTTTTATTGGGGCTTTACTGAAAAGATGGCTTTTGCCAGGCGACTATCGTTGATTTGTAATAATTGATGACGGCTTACAGGCGGCATCATTAAGCCGCCGTAGCAGAAGTTAGCTGCAAGCTTTTGGGCTGCAGTGAGATCGCTTACGAGAGAAATTCCGCCGATATAGATCGCGCCATAGTTTTTTTTGCACACGCTAGCAAGATCGACGATAGATTGATGCTTAAGCAGATTGGATCGCAGTTGCTGAGCAGATAGGTGCACACCATCAAAGCGCATCTCATCGAGATGTTTTATTTCTTGCGGTGAACCTGAAAAATGGAGTAAGTGCAGCATTAAGCCAATTCTGCGCAGACGGGCTAAGCCACTTTGGTAGTCATGCCAAAACTGGGCTGGGGGTAGATTCATGATTCCAAGCGCGACCAGACCAACCGGTAAACGGGAATTTAAAACCAAATCGCTAATCGCATCGACCTGACTGGGTTGACAGAGTGTTTTAGCAGCAATAGGCAGAATAGTGGGCACCGGTTTACTAAAGCTCTGCCAATATTGAATAGCATCGAGTCCATCCATGAAGAGTCGCAGCACCTGGGAATCATTAGCCTGCAGCAAGGGCTGAAAAAGCGCTCCGCTAAGCTTGCTTCCAGATTGATTAAAAATGGGCTCATAGCTAATGGATTGTCTTTTCGACCAGAGCGCTTCAGCCTCAAAACCTACCGAGTTGTTGATCTCACTTCCTACGGTAGAGCCACTAGCATCGTTAACCGCTTGGAAGGGCTTATTCTTCCAGCTTTTAACAAGCGTATACAGCCGGGATTTTGGGATCATCAGCGTTCTCCAATCGGTAACTGTCCAGTCTATTCAGGTCAGCAGGGGTTGATAAGCAGGTAAGACTGATTTTTATGTAGGAATTCACCTACAAACAGTCTTTTTAAACAGCACCCCCTTGAAAAAACCAGAAAAGGAGCTATATAATCAGCACTCTCTATAAACGAGTGCTAAAGCAGTCGTTTCGCCATTAATCTGGTGGAATTCAGGTTTTACTGCTTATATTTAGTTGTAGAGCAATTATAACTCCATGATGTATATAGGGTTTTTATTTAGTTAACACTTACTAACTTAGGAGAAGGAATGAATCTGCGTCCTTTACATGATCGAGTGATCATCAAGCGTTTAGATCAAGAAACCAAAACTGCTTCAGGAATTGTGATTCCAGATGCAGCCGCTGAAAAACCAGACCAAGGAGAAATTTTGGCTGTTGGAGCCGGTAAGCGCGACGATAGCGGCAAGTTAAACCCACCCGATGTCAAAGTTGGCGACCGAGTTTTGTTCGGTAAATACGCCGGTCAAACCGTCAAAGTTGACGGCGATGAGCTTCTCGTGATGCGCGAAGAAGACATCATGGCAGTTGTCCAAAAGTAATCGAGCTTTTACGAAAGGAATTTAATCATGGCAGCAAAAGACGTAGTTTTTGGCGATAGCGCGCGGACCAAAATGGTCGAAGGCGTAAATATTCTCGCAAATGCAGTAAAGGTAACGCTAGGCCCTAAAGGCCGTAACGTAGTTATTGAGCGTTCATTTGGTGGTCCAACCATCACTAAAGACGGCGTAACCGTAGCGAAAGAAGTCGAATTAAAAGACAAGCTGCAAAATATGGGCGCACAAATGGTGAAAGAAGTTGCTTCTAAAACCGCGGATATCGCTGGTGATGGCACTACCACTGCAACCGTTTTAGCTCAATCGATTGTGCGTGAAGGCATGAAGTATGTAGTTTCCGGCCATAACCCAATGGATTTAAAGCGCGGCATTGATAAAGCAGTTAGCGCCGCTTTAATTGAATTGAAAAAAATTAGTAAGCCTTGCACCACTACCAAGGAAATTGCACAAGTAGGTTCTATTTCAGCTAATAGTGACCATAGCATTGGTCAGCGTATAGCTGAGGCAATGGAAAAAGTGGGCAAAGAAGGTGTTATTACTGTTGAAGATGGCAAATCACTCGAAGATGAATTAGAAGTCGTTGAGGGTATGCAATTTGACCGCGGTTACCTTTCGCCTTATTTCATCAATCAACCAGAAAAACAAGTGGCGATTTTAGAAACCCCTTACATTCTGTTGTTTGATAAAAAAATCAGCAACATTCGTGATTTGCTCCCAGTACTCGAGCAAGTAGCTAAGTCGGGTCGTCCATTGATGATTATTGCTGAAGATGTTGAAGGCGAAGCCTTGGCAACTTTGGTTGTGAATAACATTCGTGGTATTTTGAAGACTTGTGCTGTGAAGGCGCCAGGTTTTGGCGATCGTCGCAAAGCCATGCTCGAAGACATCGCCATTTTGACTGGTGGCCAAGTAATTGCTGAAGAAGTAGGTTTAACTTTAGAGAAAACTACACTTGAGCATTTAGGTCAAGCCAAGCGGGTTGAAATTGGCAAAGAAAATACCATCATTATTGATGGCGCAGGCGATTCCAAAGCCATCGAAGCTCGCGTTAAAAATATTCGTGTGCAAATCGATGAAGCAACCAGCGATTACGATCGTGAAAAATTGCAAGAGCGCGTGGCTAAATTAGCTGGCGGTGTTGCAGTAATTCGTGTTGGTGCTGCTACCGAAGTAGAAATGAAAGAAAAGAAAGCCCGCGTTGACGACGCCTTGCATGCAACCCGTGCAGCTGTAGAAGAGGGTATTGTGCCTGGCGGTGGCGTAGCATTAATTCGCGCTATGCAAGGCATTAAAGGTTTGAAAGGCGATAACGCTGATCAAGATGCTGGTATCAGTATTGTCTTGCGGGCTATGCAAGAGCCATTACGCATAATTGTTTCCAATGCCGGTGACGAAGCTAGCGTAGTAGTCAATGCTGTTGAGGCGAGCAAAGGCAATAATGGCTATAACGCCGCTACTGGCGAGTATGGCGATTTAGTTGCTCAGGGCGTAATTGATCCAACTAAGGTAACAAAAACTGCCTTAGTTAATGCTGCTTCAGTTGCTGCTCTCTTGTTAACCACCGATTGCGCAATTTGTGATTCACCTAAAGATGAGTCTGGCGGCGGCATGCCAGGTGGCGATATGGGTGGTATGGGCGGCATGGGCGGCATGGGCGGCATGATGTAATTGCTGTCCCTTTCAGCTTTAACCGCAATAATAAAACGCCTGGTTCAAAAGATCAGGCGTTTTTCAATTTGACTGTAATATTGATGATTATTCAATTATTAAAATGATTCAAACAATGAAACCAAAAATAAAAATTGATGTTGTTTCAGATGTCGCTTGTCCATGGTGCGCAGTTGGCTATGGCGAGCTTAATAAGGCCATTGAAGCAATGGCTGATGAGGCTGACTTTGAAATTCACTTTCAGCCATTTGAGCTAAATCCACATATGCCAGCAGGTGGTCAAGACGCAGTAGAGCACTTAACGCAAAAGTATGGCTTATCTCCAGAACAAGTGCAAGTGAATCAAGCGCGTATTCGCGCTCGTGCTGCGGCAGTTGGTTTTGATTTTCATCCTGCCGGAAGGAAAAGAATTTACAATACTTTTAACGCCCACCGCCTTTTATATTGGGCAGCTAAAGAGTGTGGTTTACCTGCTCAAGCAGCGCTTAAAAAAGAATTATTAAATACCTATTTTTGTTTAGCAGTCAGCATGGATGATGTAGATAATGTGCTTGCTGCAGTTGGCCGCGCAGGATTAGACCAAGCTCGTGCTAAGGCAGTATTAGAAAGCGATGAATTTAGCCAAGAAGTTCAGTCACAAAAACAGACTTTTCAAAACTTAGGAATTCATGGGGTGCCTGCATTTATCTTAAATGATCAGCACTTAATTGAAGGCGCGCAATCATCTGCAGTATTGCTGAATAGTTTTAAGCAACTGCTGGAAGCTTAAAATTAAACACATTCTTAGAGGCCTGCCTTTAATTTGCCACTTGTGCTTGAATGAAGACAAAATTGTGCCGCTTTAGCGATACTTGCAGCATCAACTTGAAAGTAGTCTCGTAGCGCTGCTCGAGTATCGCTACGGCCAAACCCATCGGTACCTAAGGTAAGGTAGTTGCGCTGGCTGGGGATGTAGGCACGAATACTTTCTGGAACTGCGCGTACATAATCGGTTGCAGCAATGATCGGGCCAGCTGAATTCGATAACAGCGAACTAATAAAGGCAGTTTCATATTCAGAGGTGCCATCAACTCCTATATCCTTATTCTCATCTGCAAAAGCGGCCTGCAATTTTTGGTGACCATTGCGTGCCAGCTCACTCCAACTGGTGATACTAAATATATCAGCTTCAATATCTACCCGTTTTAATATTTCGGCAGCTTTGATTACTTCGAGCAGGATGGCACCAGAGCCCAATAGAGTAACTCTTTTTTTCGCCGTAGGGGGTGCTGGTTGATAGAGGTATGCACCCGCTAGAATATCTTTTTCTTTACCAGATAACAAATTGGTTTGGGCATAATTTTCATTCATGAGGGTAATGTAATAAAACACATCTTGCTGTTCGGTGAGCATTTCCCTCATCCCCGCATCAATGATCACGGCTAATTCGCCAGCAAAGGCAGGGTCATAGGCTTTGCAATTAGGAATGGTAGCAGCCACTAAATGACTACTGCCATCTTGATGCTGTAAGCCTTCGCCACCCAAAGTAGTGCGCCCTGAGGTTCCACCCAATAAGAAGCCGCGTGCGCGTTGATCGGCAGCTGCCCAAATAGCATCTCCAACACGCTGAAAACCAAAAATAGAATAATAAATATAAAAAGGTAGCATGGCAAAGCCATGATTAGCGTAACTAGTAGCAGCTGCAGTCCAGCTGGCAATAGCACCCGCCTCACTAATGCCTTCCTCTAAAATTTGGCCATTTAACGCTTCGCGATAACTTAATACGGAACCAATATCTTCTGGTTCATAGCATTGTCCAACGCTAGAATAAATACCCACTTGTTTAAATAGATTCGCCATACCAAACGTTCGCGCTTCGTCGGCCACAATGGGCACAATTCGTGCACCTAGTGCTGGGGTCTTTAGTAAATTACCTAAGAGTCGTACAAAGACCATGGTAGTTGACATCGATTTATCGTCAGGAGTAATCGCAAAGCTGGCATAAGATTCAAGCGGTGGAATCGCTAGGCGTTCGCAGTCGATAACACGTTTAGGTAAATAGCCACCCAACTCAGCCCTTCGTTGCTGCAAATACCGCATTTCTTTGCTATCCTCGCTTGGCCGATAAAAATCTAAATTCATTGCTTGGGCATCGCTGAGTGGTAAGTTAAAGCGATTACGAAATTCAATTAACGCTTCCACATCAAATTTTTTCTGACTATGCGTTGTCATTTTTCCTTGACCAGCATGACCCATTCCATAGCCTTTTTTGGTGTGCGCCAGAATTACCGTGGGTTGACCTGTATGCTTTACTGCCGCCTCATAAGCAGCATAGATTTTGACGATATCGTGACCACCGCGTTTTAATCGATCAATTTGTTCATCTGTCATACCCTGAGCTAGTTCTGCTAACTCAGGGCTTTGTCCGAAAAAATTTTCCCGATTAAAGCGCCCATCTTTAGCTGCAAAAGTTTGCATTTGACCATCAACGGTATTCGATAGTGCGCGCACCAAAGCACCAGAATGATCACGCGCAAATAAGCCATCCCAATCACTGCCCCACACTAATTTAATGACATTCCATCCGGCACCACGAAATAATTTTTCTAATTCATCAATAATGCGACCATTACTTCTAACGGGGCCATCTAAGCGTTGTAGATTGCAGTTCACTACCCACGTTAAATTATCTAATTTTTCCCGTGCTGCCAAGGTGAGGGCGCTCATGCTTTCAGGCTCATCCATTTCGCCGTCACCAAAAACACCCCATACTCTGCGCTGCGAACAGTCGAGTAAATTACGGTGACTTAAGTAACGCATAAATCGGGCTTGGTAAATTGAGCTAATGGGGCCAATGCCCATTGAGCCAGTTGGAAATTGCCAAAAATCGGGCATGAGCCACGGGTGAGGATAACTCGATAGCCCTTGCACCCCGATTTCTGCGGCGGCAATTTCTTGGCGGTAATAGGCTAGATCTTGTTCATTTAAGCGACCTTCAAGATAGGCGCGGGCATATACACCCGGCGCACTATGGGGTTGAAAAAATACTAAATCACCCTTGTGCTCGGAAGTACGACCATGATAAAAATGATTAAATCCTACTTCAAACAAATCGGCTGCACTAGCGTAGCTAGCAATGTGACCACCAAGTTCGCCATAAGCCGTATTCGCTTTGGCGACCATCGCCAGTGCATTCCACCGCATCAGGGAGGCTATTTTTTCTTCGATTGCCAGATCACCAGGAAACACGCCTTGCTTAGCAACCGTAATCGTATTCACAAGAGGCGTGACTAATTCAGGGGACCAGCCAATTTGCTGTTGATGGGCGGTGCGGATGAGCATATCAAGCAAATGCTTGCCCCGCTCCTCGCCATTAGCAGTAATGGAATTAATAAACGCTTCTGCCCACTCGGCCGTTTCGGTTGGATCGATATCATGAGGGTTTTGCATAGGTATTAATATACAAAAAGTGCTCTGAAATAGGATTGCAAATTATGGTCAAATACCATTAAATTAAGCATAAAATGCTAAATAAACCATTTTTATAGAATTTTATGCAACTAGATGCCATTGATTTAAGAATTTTGCAAGAACTGCAAAAAGACAGTTCACTCAGTAATGTGGCCTTGGCTAAGCGCGTGCATTTATCACCTTCACCTTGTTTGTTGCGAGTGCGCGCGCTAGAGGCGAACCAAGTAATTCAGCGCTATGTGGCCTTGGCTAACCCCAAGGCCCTGGGACTTGATTTAAATGTATTTATTTCGATCAGCCTAAAAGAGCAGTCAAAAACTGCGCTCGCTGAATTTGAACAGTGTATTGCCGAGCAACATGCGGTAATGGAGTGCTATTTGATGACCGGCGATTGTGATTATTTAATTCGAGTTGCTGTATCCAATATTAGCGATTTAGAAAAATTTATTCTTGAGCAATTAACTCCCATTGCCGGCATTGAAAAAATTCGCTCCAGTTTTGCATTAAAGCAAGTCTCTTACAAAACTGCTTTGCCTTTGCCGTAACAAAATACTGATTTATCGAGTCATTTTTTAAACATGGACTCCATCTCGCGTCGTACTCGAATTGCTTCATTGTTGATATCAAAATTGACATCGTTCCAGCATACTGGTTTGCCAGCAGCAACAGCATTTTTGAGTGTCAGGCGGTGTGCTAACCCAATGGGTAAGCCACCCATTGCCAAGGAATCAGTGGCAGGCATTAATTTACCGTAAACCGTAAAACCACCTTCGCCATCGAGCATTTCTCCAGCCTTTAAGTCACGTTTAGCCGTGGCTACGACGTCACCGCTAAAGGCGGTAGTAGCACCCGTGGCTTCTTTGCGCAAGGCCACGCTCGCAACCGAGATGCCTAACTCAAGACCAATTAAATGATATGGTTTATACATTGCCGCATACCAGCCGCTCGCATCAGTTTTCAGGCCATATTGCAAGAAGCAGTTACGCACATATTCGTTCGGCGCTTCAAAAACAATATAAACGCCCCAACGTAAATCTCGAAAGACAGGGCGACCATCACGCTCAACAGAAGAAACTACTTCAACTGTGCCTTTAAAGGGCAAGATGCCGCCATCAGCCTCTGGCCGTAAGATGGTAGGCAGATCATCAACCCCGCAGGGCGGAAATAACAAGCCATTTTTTGGGGGTCGCAAACCACAGGCATTCGATACCGCAGCCATTTCAAGGGCAGACTTGGTGCCATCTAAAAATGAATTAAACATTTGGGCATTAAAGTCTCCGCTACCAACTTGCTCTGGGGTAAATCCATAGTGCCCCCATACTGTGTCTGGAGTGGCTTGGTGATAGATCGGTAAATATTTAGTGCCTTTGCCTGCACACACCACATCCATACCAATCGTTTCGGCCCAATCAACTAATTCAGCAATTAAGGATGGTTGATCGCCAGATGCCATTGAATAAATAATGCCAGCATCAGCCGCTTTTTTAGCTAGGTAGGGGCCTGCAAGTACATCAGCCTCTACGTTCACCATGATGATGTCTTTACCATGTTCGCAGCATTTCAAGGCGTGGTGAATGCCTGCTGCTGGACTTCCAGTGGCATCAATAATGACTTCAATTTGCGGATTGGCGATCATGCCATCAGCATCATCAGTAATGAATGTTTTGCCAGTTTGATACGCATTCTCAAAAGAAGACGCGTTGTATTGCTCGGCGTTCCAACCCACACGGGCTAAAGAATCTCGCGCCCGTTGCGGCACTAAGTCGGCAATACCTAATAAATGAATGCCGGGAGTCCTTGGTACCTGGGCTAAATACATCGAGCCAAATTTGCCCGCACCAATAATGCCTACTCGTACAGGCTTACCTGCCGCCGCGCGTTGTTTGAGTTGTTGAATGAGGGACATAGCAAACCTTTCAGTGAGAGTGCTGCTATTTTCACATTTTTTAGTTAGCGTAGGTTTATCAATTGCAGCCTTAGTTCAGATAGGGCGTCTGGTCAGCCTAGGGCTTTCCCTGATGAAGATTGATTACAGGCCTGACTTTTAACCCTCTAACTGATTAATTGATTACACTTTCACCTATTGTTAAAAAGAATCGACGAGGTCAAAATGCATCTATCTCCAGAACAACTAGCTCAATTTGATAAAGCAGGTTATTTATTCTTTCCCAGCTTATTTAGTCCTAGTGAGGTGAAAACCCTGACCGATGCCGTCCCCGAACTTTATAGTCGAAAAGAAGCCTATAACGTCCGTGAAAAAGACAGTGAATCGGTGCGCACCAATTTTGCCGCGCATCTAATTAGCAGGCCATTTGCTAAATTGGGAAAACATCCCAGAATGATTCAACCAATTGAAGATTTATTGGGCGAGCAGTTATATATGCATCAATTTAAGATTAACGGCAAGATGGCTTTCGATGGCGATGTTTGGCAGTGGCACCAAGATTATGGTACTTGGTTAAACGACGATTTGATGCCTACCGCGCGGGCGATGAACGTGGCAATTTTTTTAGATGATGTCAATGCCTTTAATGGCCCACTGATGTTTATTCCAGAAAGTCATAAACGTGGTGTGATCGCTGCCAAACATGATTTAACTACGACCAGCTATCCATTATGGACAGTAGACAACGATTTAATTTCGCAATTAGTAGCTCGTGCAGGCGGCAAAAACGGCGGCATTATTAGTCCCACTGGGCCTGCAGGTTCAATGATTTTATTTCACAGTTGTTTAGTCCATGCTTCCACAAGTAATTTATCGCCATGGAATCGGGTCAGCGTCTATTTAAGTTTATGTGCGGTGTCGAATCATATTCGTCGGCATAAACGTCCTGAATATATTGCCCATCGTAATTTTGAGCCCATCGTATGTTTGCCGGACGATTGTTTGTTAACCGATTATCCAGTTGATGTGCCATGGGAGCATGGAGTTCCAGCAAGCGCTTTAGAGACTTCGCTTGAGACTATTGCTTAAAGGAAGATATCGTTGAATAAGTCTGAAAAACAAGCGCAAAACTATCGCTTAAAACTTGAAAAAACGGCCAAACCCCTGCTGATTGTGGATTACAGTTTTGGGGGCGATACAGTATTAGAGCGGATGAAGGTAGCGCCATTACCGAGTGCAATTCAGAACGCGAAGGTGAAGACCGAGTTTGATTTAGCCCAAGCCTGGAGTAATTTCGCAAGGAAATCTTTGGGCCAGCGCAAATTGGCCGAGTCTGAGATTGAGTGTTGGGATGGTCATTACGACCAATTGGGTCGAGTGATGCTGGAATTAATGCGCATGAGCAGAGATAAGCCAGAAATGCTTACCAAAGAAGGGGTGTATGAAATGATTCCGGATTTAGAGGAAATCACATTCATTGCTAAGCCAGGGCGAATTGAAGATAAGATGTTTGTTCGTATTTGGTTTTCATTAATTCGCCATCCGGCATTTCTTGAGCTGGAAATTCATGAAAAAGAAGTCGTTGCATTTCAATATTGGCAAAACCTATTTACTTTGGCTTTAGGTAAAACAAATAGTGAGCTACTGAAGCAAAACGCTTAGATTGCGGATTAAGCGTGCCAAATGAGTAAAAAAATGAAAATATTAATTGTTGGGGCAGGTGGTATTGGCGGCTACTTTGGTGCAAAACTGATTCAGGTGGGCGCCGATATTACATATCTATTACGCCCTAAACGCCATGAGTATATTCAAGCCAATGGCTTAACGATTGAAACTCCACGAGGCAGTTTTGTTCTTCATCCAAAATCGATTACCTTAGATCAATTAGAGCCTATTTATGATCTGGTTATTTTGGCGCCAAAAGCATTTGATTTAGCCAATTGTTTAAATGAACTTGAAAAAGTTGGCCCAAAAGCCCTATTCTTACCCTTTTTAAACGGCCTTACGCATCTCGATGCCTTGGACCAGCAATTTGGAAGAGCCCGTGTCATGGGGGGCGTGGCACATATTGCCGCAATGATTACGGAAGTAGGTGCGGTAAAGCAATTAAGCGATTTACATATTCTGACGGTTGGGCATCGGGCGCCCGAGCAAGAGGCGATAGCGAGAGCATTTTTTGCGCTATGTGAAAAAGCCGATTTCGATCACTTTTATAGTGAGCAAATTGAGCAGGCAATGTGGGATAAATGGGTTTTCTTAGCTAGCTTAGCTGGTATGACAACCCTTTGTCAGGGCTCAGTTGGGCAAATAGTTGCTACGCCGTATGGACAAGAGTTGTCGTTAGAGATGTATGCAGAATGTTGCGCAATAGCGCAAGCAAACGGATTTTCAATAGCAGAGCAAGCACGTAAAAAAGCTATCGAGTTATTGACCCAGGTAGGCTCCCCATTTACGGCCTCGATGTTACGCGACCTAATCGCTAAGCAAAAAACAGAACACGAACATATTTTGGGTCAAATGATTCAAAAAGGGATGAGCATTAAGGTGTCGTGCCCATTGGTGAAGATGGCCTATACCCATATGGCGGTGTCAGCGCAGCAATAAAAAAGCGCCTTTTTGAGGCGCTTTTTTATTTATCAAAAAAAGTATTCTTAATCGAGCTTTCTAGCCCCCATAAAGAAACTTAGGCAACCAGAGAGTCATACCAGGCCATATATACATAAAGAACATACATAGAATGACGATGAACATATACGGCATCATGCCCGCAAAAATTTGATTCAGAGTGACACTTGGCGGTGATACCCCTTTAAGATAGAAGGCTGACATCGCCACCGGTGGCGATAAGAAAGCGGCTTGCAAATTCACAAAGACCAAGGTGCCCCATAACAAAGGATCGATTTGGAAGTGCGCTAACAATGGCAAGAAGATCGGCACAAAAATCACAATGATCTCAGTCCACTCCAAAGGCCAGCCAAGGAAGAAAATAATTGCTTGCGAAAGCAGCATGAACTGAATCGGCGTCAGATCTAACATGAGCACCCATTTTTCAATGATCGATTGACCACCCAAAATCGTGAATACAGCAGAGAATAAAGCTGATCCAACGAACAGCCAACACACCATTGAGGTAGTTTTAGCAGTAAGAAAAACCGCCTGCTTGGTGCGATCAAAATTTAATGTGCCCGCTTGAAACGCCAGAATAAAAGCACCAAAAGCACCCACTGCTGCCGATTCAGTTGCGGTGGTAATGCCTAGCAAGATCACAGCTAAAACCAAAATAGTGAGAATACCCAAGGGCATGACGGATTCGATCAGCAGTTTCAAAATTTCAAACTGATCTTCATCGAGTTTGATGTAGTAGTAAATCAGCAGCAAGAGTAGTAGAACAGAGCTAAGCCCAAAATACAGTTCAAAGTTTTCCGGCGGCCCAGCAGCCGCTTCAGGCTCGGCAGCCCCAGCAGTGGGCGCATCACCCGCCGCTGCATCTAGCGCTACTAATGGCACATCTACCTCTTCAAGCTCTTTGGTTTTAACGTTGTTGGAGGTTGCATCCAGTGAAACCAAACCTTCTTCTACAGGTGCAGCTTTATCAGCAGTAGCAACTTTAGCGACTTGAGTAGCTACGGGAACATTTTGCG
Organism: Polynucleobacter sp. IMCC 29146; assembly: GCF_021395195.1. Lineage (NCBI taxonomy): Bacteria > Pseudomonadati > Pseudomonadota > Betaproteobacteria > Burkholderiales > Burkholderiaceae > Polynucleobacter > Polynucleobacter sp. IMCC 29146. The sequence goes on from NZ_JAJVCR010000005.1 coordinate 242,570, forward strand.
CATCACGTTCAGCTTGCTGATGAATGATGACGTACCACCATACTCCCCATAAAGTGACTGCAGCAAGAATAAATGGAGTTAAGACTGCCAGTACATTTTGGACAATTTTGCCAAAGGAGAGGCGTGCATCAACAGGTGCGTTGAAAAACTTCGCCGGTGCAAATAGCGCTTTAAAAGTTGCCAAAAACATATTGGGTGAATACTGCTCACGCAAGAAACGGATAGGCGCTGGAATAGGTACCTGTTGTTTTTCAGGGGGCAGTTTAGGTGCTACTTTAGGATTTATTAAGGCCCAGCCAATGATGTAAACCAAATATAAAAATGCGAGAAAGAAACCTGGCACCATCGCAGCTGCATACAGTTTCACCACCGATTGACCAGCGACCGCTGCGTACACAATAATCATTACTGAAGGTGGAATCAAAATACCCAAGGTACCACCAGCGGTAATAACACCAGCTGCTAAGCGCGTATCGTAGCCCGCATTCAACATAGGTTTCATGGCGATCACGCCCATTAGTACTACAACTGCACCAACTAGACCGCTGGCAATACCCCAAAATGTACAAACAATTAAGGTTGCGACAGCAAGCGATGCAGGTACGCGACGAAAGGCAAGCTGAATGCTATAGAACATTTTGTCAACTAATGCCCCTCGCTCCATTACATAGCCCATTAAAACAAATAAGGGAATAGACAGCAGGACATCGTTGGTCATACCCCCAAATGTTCTTTGCACCATCAGGGTAAATACCTTATTAGCTGTCCAGCTTTGTGATGGGTCATAAAAGGCGGCAAAACCAAACATCATGCCAAGCCCCATTAAGGTAAAAGCAGTTGGGAATCCCAACATAATCACCACGATAATCAGGCCTAACATACTTAGGCCAAGTATTGGATCACTCATGGTTTATTTCCTTCGTTTGGCCAATGCGGTGATGTGCCGCTTCATCAATTGCTTTAGCATTTTTCATACCCATTTGACGAGCCTCTTCATCAACGTGGGTTGAGGCCGCAAGTTGTTGCTCAATTACATCAATTTCTTCCGCATCTTTTAAGCGTGCTGGCCATTCACCTGTTTTGATACAAACAATGCAGCGCAAAATTTCGACAAAACCTTGGAGGAGTACAAAAGCACCAGCAATCGGAATAATGGTTTTAAAAGGATACAAGGGCGGCCCATTGGCGATTTGGGTGGTGTGTTCACCTATGCGCCATGATTCAGCCGCATAGGTGTAGCCCGCATATACCAATGCAGTTATGCCCGGCAAGAAAAAGGTAATGTACAGAATTAAGTCAAGAGTGGCTTGGGTGCGTGGTTTCATTGAGCCATAGAGGAAGTCGCCCCGTACGTGCCCATTTTGTGCCAATGTATAGGCCCCGCACATCATAAAGAGCGTGCCATAGGCCATGACCGACAGTTCGCCAATCCATGCTGATGGAGAATTCAACGCATAGCGTCTAACCACATCGGTACACACCATCAGCATTAATAGAATGATGAGCCACGCAGCCGCCTTGCCAACAAAGGTGCTGATCTCATCGACTCTAAGCATGAGCTTATTCATTCATTACCTCCCAATAAAACTTGACTAAATAACAGTACTATTTAAATTACTATAAAAAAACCGGACGGTGAACCGTCCGGTTTTGCATCAGCATGAACCATTTAGTTGATAAACATTAGGCTTTAGGTTGACTGTCTTTGAAATAATGATCGTAGGCGATCTTGAAGTCAACATCCGTCAAGAGTTGCCAACGCACTGCACGTTGAGCAAAGGCTTTTTGTGAATCAAGCACTTTCTTAAACATGGCATTTTCAGCTGCTTTTTTGGCAATAATTTTGTCCCAAGCATTTAACTGAGCTACCAAAATGGATTTCGGTGTTGCATAAAACTTCACCTTATCTTTGGTTTGCAACTCAACAAAGTCTTTTGAGTAACGATCGATTGCTTTCCAAGACATATCGGCTGAAGCAGCTTGGGTGGCGATTGAGAGAATTGAACGCAAATCAGGCGCTAATGAATCGTATTTCTTCTTGTTAAAGATGATTTCAAATTGCTCTGAACTTTGGTGAAAGCTTTGCAGCATATTGATCTTAGAAACATCTGGGAAGCCTAGCAAGCGATCGGAAGAGGCGTTATTAAATTCAGCAGCATCTAAGAGACCACGATCCATCGCGGGAATAATATCGCCACCAGGCAGGGCCTGAACTGACGCGCCCATATCGGTAAAGATTTCAATTGAGAGGCCAACAGTACGGTACTTTAAGCCCTTCATATCTTCTGTTTTAGCAATTGGCTTTTTAAACCAACCAAGTGGCTGAGTTGGCATTGGGCCATAAGGGAATGACACGACATCCAATTTCAAGCCAGAATAAATTTCGTTTAACAGTTGTTGGCCACCACCATATTGGTTCCATGACAAAACGGTATTGGCATCCATACCGAAAGCTGGGCCTGAACCCCATAATGCCAACGCAGCACTTTTACCGTACCAATAAGCCAACACACCATGACCGCCATCTAATGTTCCACTTGAAACCGCATCAAGTAGATCAAAGGCTTTAACAACTGAGCCAGCTGGCAACACTTCAATTTTGAGGCGACCGCCCGACATCGCATTGACTTTGGCAGCGTAGTCGTTGGCATATTCATGAAAGATATCTTTCGTAGGCCAGGTTGACTGAAAGCGCAAAGTAATAGTTTGTTGCGCTTTCGAAATCATTGGGAATCCGAGAGCAGCTGCGCCAACGGAGCCAGCAGCAGCACCTTTTAAGAATTTACGACGTGGAACTTGGTTTTTAATTTCAGACATGGAATTCTCCCAGATATTATTTTTTTACAACTTGTATCTTCTTACAAGAGAGTCAGTATAAGACCTCTAGGGGCTTAAAAACCCTCGGGAAAACCCTCAAGTACGCGCTAAATAGCAGATTAATTAGCCCTAATCGACCGCTTTGACCATATCTTCAACGACCTTCTTGGCATCCCCGAAGACCATCATGGTTTTATCCATGTAGAAGAGCTCGTTGTCAGCAGACTGTTGCCCTTCGGGCATTTGCGGGCGATTCACGGACAAATCTAATTCCTGCGTTGTTAAATAAATGTTCCTGCGAACGTTCGTATTATGGCAGATTTATCTGAATTTCCCACCTTCAGTTGGACAGAATCTGGACAGGATTTGGACGGTGGGGGGCTACCCTATGCCAATTCCCAGAAGCCAGAACCCACCGTACCCCCACCCCCCGATTTGGGCTATCTGTTCCTGCAACCTATGCACTCTAATTTGCTCGTAGGGTGGGTATATTTTTCCGCCCAGCTTTGCTATTACCGCATTCTAGAAACGCCCCCCTTGTGAAGTTCTATCTAAACATAGTGAGCATATCTATTTTTTTGAAAGTCTTATCCAATCTATATTGATTTATGTAAAGAGTACATATCCCAATCGACTAAACTCTCTACATGGTCTCGGTTTATCACTTTATGTGTTCCGGTCAGAGTACATATCCCAATCGACTAAACTTAAAGCGTTTTGCTTTTCATGCAAGCGTGGGTTCCGGTCAGAGTACATATCCCAATCGACTAAACTGTTAAGCATGAGAGCGGGAGCATAGATATTGTTCCGGTCAGAGTACATATCCCAATCGACTAAACTTTCAAGCTGCTGGTGGCAAGGTGGAATGGAGTTCCGGTCAGAGTACATATCCCAATCGACTAAACTTAACTCTACCCTCTGCCGTAGCAAACATATGTTCCGGTCAGAGTACATATCCCAATCGACTAAACTATTGAGCAATTAGAAGCTGGCGCTATTCCGGTTCCGGTCAGAGTACATATCCCAATCGACTAAACTTGGCAGGGTTTAACGCCTCTTTAATTATAGGGTTCCGGTCAGAGTACATATCCCAATCGACTAAACTCTAATTCATTGATATATGTTGCTGCTTTTTGTTCCGGTCAGAGTACATATCCCAATCGACTAAACTAGACAGCGCCAACATAACCAATCTGCCAATGTTCCGGTCAGAGTACATATCCCAATCGACTAAACTTTCGTGGACAAGAATGCCAAAGACTTCGACAGTTCCGGTCAGAGTACATATCCCAATCGACTAAACTGATTGCTGGCAAGGTATACAACGGAAGATTGTTCCGGTCAGAGTACATATCCCAATCGACTAAACTAGATCGTAACAAAACCTAACGAGGATATTAGTTCCGGTCAGAGTACATATCCCAATCGACTAAACTTTTAAAAATTCAATTTGTGCAGCATTTTCAAAGTTCCGGTCAGAGTACATATCCCAATCGACTAAACTGTTTTAATTAATTGATTCAATTTCATACGAGTTCCGGTCAGAGTACATATCCCAATCGACTAAACTTCTATGCTCCCGCTTTGATGCTTAACTGTAGTTCCGGTCAGAGTACATATCCCAATCGACTAAACTTACGATCTCGTCAGTAGGTGCCAAACACCTGTTCCGGTCAGAGTACATATCCCAATCGACTAAACTATCTAGGTGCAGCCATGATCCGCCTTCTAACGTTCCGGTCAGAGTACATATCCCAATCGACTAAACTCGCCTACCGAGGACTACGCTTTCATTATGAGTTCCGGTCAGAGTACATATCCCAATCGACTAAACTAATCAATTTATTGGTCAAATTACAGTAGGTTGTTCCGGTCAGAGTACATATCCCAATCGACTAAACTTTTTTACAGAAGATCAAGGTTATAGCGAAAGTTCCGGTCAGAGTACATATCCCAATCGACTAAACTAGGAATGCGATAACTTATTGTATATAAAAGGTTTATCGTCTTTTTTTTGACAAAAAATATTACTTTTTTAGAACAAATCATACTGGTCTGGTGACTTATTTTTAGGCAATTTAGACTTACCTTTAAAGGAAATAATCCTTTCATATTGCTTATCAGTAAATTGTAAAACACTTACTTTGCCACCCTCTGGCAGAAAGGATTCAACTCTTTTGGCTAGTGCGTCAACCTGTGTATTGCTAGAGCAAAAGCGCATATAAACCGAAAATTGAGCCATTTCAAAGCCATTATCAAGTAAAGTATTTCTAAAGTCTGAAGCAGCTTTGCGCTCATCCTTTTGGACTACAGGTAAGTCAAACATGACAAAAATCCACATTATTCGATAGCTTGATAGCATGGTTAGGGCTCATATTCGCCCATAAATTCGCTATTGGGCGGGAATAAAGTGGGTAGATTAAGTTTCTTACTTTCACCTAAATATATTTGAGCAAGTGATGTAGCGGTACTTTGGACGCAAACTGATAGTGGAGAGGTACCATCCTTCGTTTGAATATCAACAAACATTGTCGTTACAATTTCTCGCTTTAAGCCAGCATTGATAGCAAGCTCACCTTTTTTGCTGAGTACCCAAACTTTAAAATCTATGACTGGTCTAAATGGCTCCATTAAATCATCCACTAACCGCATTGGATTGCCTTCATTACTATGATGTAGCCCTAGCGTAGGATGTAAACCTGCAGCAACTACAGCACGTGCAGTCGTTGCCCTTAGTATCGTATATCCATAATTCAACATAGCATTGATGTCAAAAGCTTCCTTATCCCGCCTAAAGGTTTTACCAAATAGTAGAGTCCAGTACCGTCTTGCACCCTGTGCTTCAATATTCTCAAGGTCACCAGACTTTACTTTTTCAATTAGTGATTTTAATGGGGTAGAAGAAGCCCCAGTACGCTCTAACACGGCAGCCTGCCAAGCTAATTTTGCTTTAATAATATCCGCCCAAAGCCGATTTTTAGTTGGTTTATTGGCGTTGATTTGTGCATCGAATCTTTTTGCTTGTTGATGGTTTCCGTCAACTGATATGAGCATTCCAGTGGCATTATGATTTGAACCACACAATACAAATGGAATACCTCGTTCAGCTAAGGAAACTAGTAAGTTATTTGTATAGCTAAGACCATGTGCATTTGCAATAACAGCACCAATATCATCCAAAGGAATGCGGTAATCCCCCCATTTTTAACATAAGCTAAAAGTAGAGGCTGGTACTGCAAGTGCTAGTTTTTGCTTAGGTGTAATTCCCCCTAAGCCCATATTCGGTCTTTCATGATTGTATGTCCACATCCAGTC